>JBMFVX010000023.1:0-30232 GCA_049965775.1 Phycisphaerae bacterium | reverse complement strand
CCAAAACACCCTCAAAACCCCAACAAAGTCATCATTTTTCAAGGTGGCCAACCGTATCAAACCTTTGGCCCCCTTGACCCCTACCTTGGCCCCCTTGCCCGCTCATCGGGATGGCAAAATCTCCCGGCGCCGGCCGGGACAGGCCTCTACGGGCAGTAACCAACGATCGGGATGTGGCAAAAACCCCGTCGCGCAGCGCCCCAATCAAAAATCGAATACCCCTGCGTTCCCCAGCGTCCCCTGCGGTAAGACGCATCGCGCAGCGCCCGGCCCGGCATACGAAAATTCTTTAGCCACAGAGCACTCCGAGGCATCAGAGAAACAACGCCGAAAATAACTTAAAAATAAAAAATCTAAATTCGTCTCTGTGCCCGCTGTGAACTCTGCGGCAAAAACCCCGTCGCGCATCGCCTTAAATTAAGTAATCATCCTCATCGCTGAGGCTCCGATTCTCTACCGCCCCACCCGTCGCGTCGTGCACTGTAACAAAAATACCCGACGATGGATTGTCCCAAGGGCGTCGTAAACGTGGGATGATTTAGCGGGTTTGGATGAAGGCGGTTAAGAATTATTTTCCGAAGGACTCGTGGCGTCTGGAGGAGTTTGGCGGCTGGTTTCTCACAGCGGCCAAGGCCCAGTTGGTGGTTGCCCGCACCCGCGAGACGGTGGGTGTTCCTGTGACGCAAGGTGTTGGGTATGATTTGAATGTTATTGCGGAGACGATACTGGCATAAAAAAAATCAGGCACAGGACCTTGAGCACATGGTAGAGCGTTTAGGTTCGCAAAGACCGGTGGTGAAGTTGCTGTCTCCGGCGTTTGGCAAGGCAACGGCGGCGGTGCTGTATTTGGAATGCGGCGATCCGGGGCAGTATTCCTGCGGCCCGGCGTACGTCAAGGCTGGGTCTTAACTTAGTGGGTCATTTGGGCGGGTTACAGCAGGGGAAGTTGCACATAAGTAAACGTGGCAGTGCACTGGCCCGGAAGTGGCTGTATCTTGCGCACACAACTTTTGATAGTACCTCTGCAAAAATGCTTGAGGTGGGTATGAGCGGTCGCTTTCCGGATAGTTCTACGAATTGCATCGCCGCCATTGGGGCAGATGAGCTAAACCTACTTGCGGCTTGGATGCGTGAGCCAATCAAATATTGCCAGAGGTGCTACTGAAAGTTTGGGGTGGCTCAAGGTGCCGGTCACACGCAGTTGTAAAAGTTGCGAGCGTATCAACCCCATAATTTGGCTCAAAACGGGAATGTTGTTTCCCTGCGCCGAATGCGTCGAAAAATGCAGGTCCAGCGTCTTATGCTTGATGCTCATCGAGCCTCCTCCCAGCAGGTTGACGCCGGGGCTGTCCAGCTCAATGTCCGAAAAACTGACCGTGTCGTTGTTGACCTTGTACGCAATCTTGGCGGACTTAAAAGCGTAACTTACCGGCAGACGCAGGGTGGCTACCTGCAGCAGACCCATTGCCAAAGGCACATTGTAAATGTTGGCGTGTCGCACCAGCATAATGCCATTGCCCTGGCGTTTATCGCCATCGCCCCAGTTGCCGGTAAGGTCAAGCGACGCGGTGACGTGGCCGGTGCTTACCTGCGCCGCCGCCGGCGGCGGGGCGGGCGTTGGTGTGTGAAGTTGCGGCTGTGTTGTTCGCGTTGTTGGCTGCAAAGCCGGGCGGGTTGTGGCTGCCTGGGCTGGTTGTGTTGTTGCCGGCGCGGCCCCGTGCAACAATTCGGCCAACTCGGCATGATTCAACAGCAACACCGCATGATAGTGGTGTGACCCATCCAACCTCAGACGGATGTGCCCGGCAAATGTTCCGTCGGCGATTTTGCCGGCGATGTCATCAATGGAAAGACTATGTTTAGACAATGAGGTCATGAGCTTGCCGCTGAGGCTGTCCACCTGCTGGCCATAGAGGTGCACGGCCTGAAAAACGAAATCGCCCGCAATATCGGGCTGCGGCTGGTCAGACCTAAAATCGCCCCGCAGGTTTACCACCGCAGATTGCATGGATAATTTGGCGGTTTTCGCCAGCGTTAAATTTGTAAAGCGACTCTGCAACGCCAATGACAGATCGCTTTTTGTTCCAATTTTTTGATAGGCAAGCGATTTGAGGTTTACCGCCCAGGCAGCCTGCGGCTGTATCGCGCCCAGCAGCCGCTGCAGTTTGTGGGGTAGCAGATTGGTCCATCGGCTTGAAATACTTGGAGCCGATGCTCTACCGGCGGCGATCACCGCTTTGCTTTGCAGGTTGTAGCTGCCGCTGACATCAAAGCTAATTTTGCCTGCGTTACCCCGAAGCGCCGTAAACGCAACTGCCTTACGATGAATGAGAATAGAGCCGTAAATGTTGCGGATGGGTGCCGGCAGCCCGTGGTGTTCAAGCGTCATGTTGTGAGGTTTCAGGTTTACGGTCAAGTGATTGAGGTGCGTGGTTACACCACCCGTCATCGCGTGGGTGTCTATAGCCAAGGCAACCTTGAAATCGCCCGCCACCTGTCCGGAGGGCCTCCATATTTTGATTGCCTTCAGCCACGATGCAGGCAGTTGGCTTGGCAGCGAGCCGGTTAAGTTTACATGGTTCCAAGACCCCGAGGCCGCTATCGTAACCCCATGCGATGTGGTTTGCTTAAGCACGCCTTGAACATGAATGTGCCCGGTGCGGCCTGTTGGCCCCGCTGAACCGGCTGCGGCGTCCAGCGAGCTTAGCGTTAATGAGTCGGGCGTAAGCGTCGCGGCCAGCGCAACATGCGTAAGAGCAAATGGGAGTTGCGGCGGCGAGAGCGTTCCGTTGGTCATCGAGAGCGCCCCGGCGATATCTGGCTGGCCGCCCGCTCCCCGCGTAATGTCGGCGTCAAGGCCCACCGTGCCCGTCGGATGCAGCAGTTGTACCCATCGGCCATAACTGCTGGGCAGGCTCTGTGCAAGCACCGGCGTCAGCGGCACATCAACCGCCAGCAGGTGAATGTCGGGTTTCATGTCGGCCAGATTGTCGGGCGAATAGGTCACCGTACCGGTAAAAGTGATGGTGCCATGAGGCCCTTGCGGACTCACAAGTTTGATAATGTCGGTCTTGTGCGCGGTAAAGTACAACTCGCCATGCACATGTTTGAGCGGGTAGGGCAGGTCAACGTAAGCACCACTTACGTCCATCGGCCAAATATGAACATGTATTTTGGGAGCATGGGTGCTGCCCGCAACGCGCGTCACATGGCACACAAACCTTCCCCATCCCCTAGGCCGAAACTTATCCCATACGTCTTTGATTCCAGCCGGCAGGCAATCGGCAAGGCGCCTGTCAAAAGCTGCATGGGTGGAACTCACTGTAAGGCTTACCGGGCCGTTGTCCTGGTCTATGGTGACGTAACCGCGCAGTGAAAATGGAAACGCCTCCGCCAGACCATCTACGCTTACAAAGCGAATTCTCCGGTTCGAAAAAGTGACCAGGCCATGCACCTTCCGCATCGGATACGGAAAGTGAACATAGCGGGCATGCACATTCAGGCAATGAATTTCACCAGCTATGATTGGAGTCGTTCCCTGGCTGGGTCGCTGAATGTGAATAGACACGTTCATAAGGCCGCTGGGCCGAAGTCTCGAAATAATGCCCTCCGCCACGCGAAACGCCCTTGTGTGCAAAATGGGTGGGTACGTTGTGGGAATAACCAGATGCGGCAAAGCCAGGTGGACGTCAAACGGCGCCCCTTCATGCAGGCCATGAATGTCGGCGGCGCTTACCACAAAGCCAAACCCCATGACCTGCCCGCTGAGGTTTCGTATTTGCAGCAGCGAGCGCGACACCATAACCGAACCCGATAGATCGTTTATGGCAATAACCTGCGGCCCCAATTGCTTGCTAGGGGAGGTAATCTGCAGATTCACCCTGTCAAGATGCGTAAGAAGCTTAACTCCATTGACCGGATCAACATGAAAGCTCAAATCGTTGAGCGAGCCGGTAACATGCAGCCGATCCCAGAGCTTTTGGGCAAACAGCGGCAAGGCCCGGCGAAGGGATGCGGTCAGTTCCACATGCTTAACACGGGCCGTAAAGGAGTGGGTCAGCAGGCTCCACGAGCCGCTCAATATCGGGCTGGACGCTTCGCTGCCCACCTGTTCAACGGAAAAGCCGTAGGTGCGGGGCGTGCCCAACAGTGGCGCAAGGCGGCCGTTGACAATGCTTTCGCCAATGCGCGTATACCGGCCATGCGTTACCTGGCCCCACTGTACGGCGGCGTGGCGCAGAACAATAACCGGCAGACGCCGAAGGTGCGGCAGCGGCGCTGCGC
Source organism: Phycisphaerae bacterium (assembly GCA_049965775.1). Classification (GTDB taxonomy): domain Bacteria; phylum Planctomycetota; class Phycisphaerae; order WQYP01; family WQYP01; genus JABEVB01. The sequence continues at coordinate 25,948 of JBMFVX010000023.1, read as the reverse complement.
CGGTGGCGGCTGGCTGCGACTGCGCGGCTGCTGCAGCGCGGTTTTTAAGAAGGGCCTCGTAATTCCAGTGGTGCAAATCAAGATTGTTAATGAGGTTGGCCCGCGCCTTAATGGCCATAATTCGCGATGCATGCAGACGGCCCGTCAGCAGCCCCAGCCAGTTGAAGCTTACTTCCACCTGATCGGCCGAAAACAAGGTATTTGCCTGCCCAAGGCCCGGCCCAGTGTGCAATGCCACACCCGAAAGCCGCAGGGTGCCGGCCAAAGAAAGGTGTCCGGTTTGTACCGTTACACGACCATCGAGCACGTGTGACAGCAGTATTTCGGCCAGCGCGCTGATGCGCTTGGGGTTAAGCAGGTACCATACGCCGGAAATAAGAAGAACCAGCGCAATCAAAATAATCGCGGAGAGTGTTTTTCTCAGCGGACTGACAAACATGCCGTGCGGCGAACGATGCGCTCGGCCCACCGATCGCGTACGCCACCAACGCGCCGGGTTTGCCCGCGGATAGCGCTGCACGCCTGCGTGAGTTTCAGGTTGCTTGGGGCGTGCCAGCGGCATCAAAGCGTTTCCAAACTTGCGTTAAGCCCATGGCGGCAAAAACCGCCGCCAGCGGCAGCAGTTCCACACGGTATCGCACGCTGCCCAAAAACAGGGCGTGCATCAGTGTAAAGTATAGAATGATAATGATGGGCACACCAACCAGTCGCCAGGGCGCCTGGCGCCCCGCAAGGCCAAAAAGCGCCAACGCAAAAAGTGCCACCGACCACGCCCCCAAAAACACATTAAGCCACACGTTGCGATATCCGGCGGCATGAAGCCACGGAGACCATGTCCGCCCGATTTTTATGACCGCCAACATGAGTATCCGTAATGGATGATGAACAATGCTGTGCCATGCTTTGTGCGTCCAGGCAAGGTCGCGCTGGCTCTCATTAAGATGAACCATGGACTTGGGCAAAGGAATTTTCGATTGTCGCGGCCCGCCGGTTGCGCCATGATAAACCGACTCATAAAGACTGATGCCCTGCAATGTTGAAAGCCGGAAAAAATCTTGATGAAACAGCGAGTAATTGCGCACCCACCATGGCATGAGGCTTACGAATACGACCAGCAGCGCCAAAAGCGGCCCTGCGGCGGATAGCGCTGCCTTCCCGGCGCCCGGTCGCAGCCGCGGCTCGCCTGCCGAATCCGGCCGGTGCCACCATAGCCACGCCACCAGCGGTAGCAGACATAACACAACCTCGCCGCGCACATACGTTGCAGCCGCCCAACACAGTCCCAACATCAGCCAGTCGAGCCATCGCGTCGAGTCTTCCAAGAGACGCAGTAGCACCAGTACCGCCAGCATCAGCAGCAACGTAAAAGGTATTTCTGTAAGAAGTGCCGCCGAAAAAGCAATACTGAGCGGATCGAGAGCAGCGATGCCTGCGGCAAGCAGGGCCGATCGCGGCATGAGTCGCCGTGCGACAAAATAGGTAACCAGCACCGTCGCCGAGCCGCAGGCCGCTTGAAACACCATAACGGCCCACCGGCTAAAGTCGCTGACGAGATAAATGCCCGCCAGTAGAACCGGGTAGCCCGGAAGGCGGCTGGCGAAAAGATTATGTACTTCATAAGGCCGGCCGGCCGCAATGGCGTGGGCCAAAGCGTTGTAGTCGTACGAATCAGGAAACATAAAAGGATGCAGTAAACCCAGTGCGGCTCTCAGGGCAAATGCAACCGCCACAATCGCCGCAAGCCACATGTAATGGCCGCGTGCTGGCTTCGGTGTGGTGCCGGGTATATCGGTAGCGGTGCTCACGGTTTGCTCCGGCGAGATGGTGCGGAGCCTGCGGCCCCGTCTGAAAATAATCTTCCTGATTGCCTGGTCAGGTGCAGCCGCTTCGCCGCAGGCGAATGTCCGCCCTTGGCCGTCAGAACAATTCCCCCGGCAAATTGATATCGTAGCGGCCGGCCCTTTTGCTTGAGCAGTTCTACAGCCTCGGTAAGCGAAGAACGATTGATCCGGTCGAGCGGAACCTTGAGTTCGCTCATTAAATCGCGCAAAACCGCCGCCGCCACAAATGCCGGCCCCGCGGCAAGCCGTGTGCGGTCGAGCGACCATCCTTTGGCGGTTCGCCGGGGTCTTGCGGTCCGCCGCAGCAGGGCGGTATCGAGCCGCAAGGCTTCGGCGGCGCTGCGCTGCGTTGCCGCCAGAGCAACGAGGCGATCGCAAATGTCCGGTTGCATTTGCCTCATCAGCGGCAGGAGTTGATGGCGAATGCGATTGCGCAGGTATATGTGCTGCGCATTGGTATGATCGCTGCGCCATGTCTGGCCGATGCTTTGCAGGTAGTCTTCAAGCTCCGCCCGTGTGAATGTCAGCAGGGGTCGCACCAGATGGATCGGCCCGGGCCATTTGCCTGTACGTCGGCTGGATTCTTCGGCCAGTACATCGCCCAGCCGGCAACGCTCTGCCATGGCTGAAAGCCCCTGCGGCCCGGCGCCGCGCAGCACCCGCAGCAGCACGGTTTCAGCCTGGTCGTCGGCATGATGTGCGGCGGCAATGTAGCTGCAGCGATGCCGCCGGGCGATTTTGGCCAAAGCCCGATAGCGGCTTTGACGCAGTTGTGCCTCGCTCGGTGCCGTACCTCTCTTGGGCCGGGGCAGTTGCTCTACGGCGCATGGCAAGTGAAGCTTGGCGGCCAGCCTGCGCACAAAACGTTCATCGCCGCGGCTGGCTGCCTGGCGTAAATTATGATTGACGTGTGCCACCATGATCTGCCATCGCCAGTGCCTGGACTGATTCACGCTCTGCACCAGGCGAAGCAGAGCCACGCTGTCGCAGCCGCCCGAGCAGGCAATTATGATACGTGCCCCTGGCTCCATGAGTTCATGGCGATGCAGTCGCTGGTCGAGTTGTTGCACAAGGCCGGTAGGCGCAGGCATAATAGACCCTGATGAAGCACAAACGATGTCAGTTTAACGCCTTGGGCATATTCCAGCGAGCAGCGCGATGCGGCCGCGCCTTGCGTGCGTCGCTAAATCGCGGCGCTTTAGCAGCTGCCACGGCGGCGTGCATACTTCTGTTATGCCATGCCCTTCAGGTGCAGGGCCAGAGTTTGGGCAGCTTGCTGCAAAACGCCCCAACCGCCACAGCGCCGGCGGGCAACATCGCCCCCAAGCCGCTTAAGCAGCCGCCACTCGTGGCCACCGGCCAAGGTTCACCCGACCGCCGTCAGGGCCGGGTTATGCTTACCGATGGCCGCATTTACACGGGAACTATATATACAACCGTCGGCACGCCGTTTCGCTTGTGGCATGCATCCATCAAGCGGTATCAGGATGTAAGCATTGCGCTGGTTAAACGCATTCGAACCATTGTTGCTTCGTCGCGCGATCAGCGCCAGTGGCGCTACCTGCAGGATGGCAGCGACCTGAAAGTTTATTCCGGCAAAACCTATGCCCGCATACAGTTTTTGTATCGCTTCACACTGCTTAACGGCAGGCATACCACAGGTTCGCTGGTAGCGCCGCTGTACATAGATTCGCACGGTAAAAAATATTTCTTTCTGCTAATGAAGCACTTTCAAAGCAAACTCGGCGAAAAGGCTGCTAACGTGGTGTTTGTAAAAGACATTCGCCTGAAGGTTACGCCGCAGGTGCTTGCGGCCTATAAGAAGATGACGCGCAAGCTGCCGCTGACCGATTATCGCGACAACCCGGCTCCTATTCACCTGGCTCCAGCACCGCCATAAACGCCTTCTGCGGTATTTCCACACGGCCCACCTGCTTCATGCGTTTTTTGCCCTCTTTCTGCTTTTCCAGCAGTTTGCGTTTGCGGCTTACATCGCCGCCGTAGCATTTGGCGGTGACGTTTTTGCGCATGGCGCTGATGGTTTCTCGCGCAACCACGCGCGAGCCAACCGCCGCCTGCAGGGGCACTTCAAAGAGGTGGCGATCAATTTCCTGCTTGAGTTTGCGAATAATGGCGCGGCCGCGGTTTTCGGCTTTGCTGCGATGCACAATGAGGCTCAGTGCATCTATGGCGTCGCCGTTGACGAGAATATCCATGCGTACCAGGTCATCGCCATGAAAGCCGATCAGGTCGTAGTCCAGCGTGCCATAGCCGCGGGTAAGCGTTTTGAGCCGATCAAAAAAGTCAAAAATAACTTCCGCCAGCGGCAGCTCATACTCCAAAATTACCCGTTGCGGACCGATATACTCGGTTTTTTTATAAATGCCGCGTCGGTCGGAGCATAGCTTCGATATATCCCCGATGTTGTCGGCCGGCACAATAATGTTGGCGCGAATCATGGGTTCACGTATTTCGCTTACGCGGCTCTGGTCGGGAAGGGCGGCGGCCGAGTCTATCATTTTTACGGTGCCGTCGTTAAGCACAATTTCGTAGGGTACGGTGGGGGCGGTTTGTACCACCTGCACATGTTGTTCGCGCTCGAGGCGCTCCTGCACAATTTCCATGTGCAGCAGCCCCAAAAAGCCGCAGCGGAAGCCGAAACCGAGCGCATCGGAGTTTTCAGGCTCAAAAGTGAATGAAGAGTCATTCAGGCGGAGTTTTTCCAGTGCTTCGCGCAGTTGGGTGTACTCGGTGTCGGGGCCGGGATAAAAATCGCAGTACACCATCTGTTTAATCGGCCGGTAGCCGGGCAGCGGTTCGGGAGCCGGGTTGGCGGCATCGGTAACCGTGTCGCCCACGGTTACATCGCCGAGAGCCTTGATGTTTGCAACCAAAAAACCTACTTCACCGGCAGAAAGCGAATCTACATGCGTGGCCTTGGGCGAAAACTTGCCCAGGTCGGTAATCTGATAGATTCGCTGTTGGCTCATCAGGCGGATTTTCTGGCCCATTTTGAGCGAGCCGTTGAACATACGCACATACACCACCACGCCGCGGTAATCATCATATTTGCTGTCAAATATGAGTGCCTGCAGCGGGGCCTTGACATCGCCGCGCGGGCCGGGCAGCTTGAGGCAGATGGCCCGAAACAACTCGTCAATGCCGATGCCGCTTTTGGCGGATATGGGTATGCACGATAGCGCATCAATGCCCAGCACCTGCTCCATTTCTTCGGCGACTTCATCGGGGCGGGCGCTGGGAAGGTCAATTTTGTTGATGACGGGAATGATTTCAAGGCCCGCTTCAATGGCGGCATATGCGTTGGCCACGGTTTGCGCCTGAACTCCCTGCGTTGCATCCACCACCAGCAGAGCGCCTTCGCATGCCTGCAGCGCCTTGGCCACCTCGTAATGAAAGTCTACGTGGCCGGGGGTGTCAATCAGGTTAAGCATGTACGGCTTGGAGTCCACCGTGTAATTAACCGAGACGGCACTGGCTTTGATGGTAATGCCGCGCTCGCGCTCGAGGTCCAAGTCATCCAAAAATTGGGCCTGCATCTCGCGTTCCGTAATTGCGCCGGAACGTTCCAGGAGCCGGTCGGCCAAAGTTGATTTTCCGTGGTCTATGTGCGCAATAATGCAAAAGTTGCGAATTTCCATGCGTTAATCGTTTCCCGTTGAAGATACTGCCCTGCTATCACCTGTTCTACTCTCCCGGCGCAGCCGCCCCCGGCCTTAGCAGCAGAGGCTAATCCTATAAGTATACCAAAAATGCGGAAATTGTTGTCTTTATAAAACCAACCGGTGCGGTGCGGTGTGCGGCACCCCAATTGCCCATGCCGACTGCTTACCGACAGCAACCGCTTTGGCTCTCCAGCGCAAGCATGCGTTGCTTGGCTCCGACCGACCCCGGAGCCGAAAAACCCGTCATTTTGCCGTTGGCGCCCAGCACGCGATGGCAGGGTATTAAAATCGGAAATGGGTTTCGGCCCAGAGCGCCGCCCACCGCCCGGAAAGCCCCTTCGCGACCAATTGCTTTGGCCACGGCTCCATAAGTCATGGTTTGGCCCGGTGGTATCACAGCTACGCGTGCGAGCACCGCCTGGTCAAATGGCGTACAGACCGACCAATCCACTACATCGCGCCAAATAGGCCAGAAGTCAGGCGACTTGCCCCGCGGGTCGTAGCCGTCCTGATAGTACCGCGTCAAAAATGCCGCAAGCTGTTTGATCCACAGCGGTTCGGCGGCCGGTGGCGGCGAGGGCCTGCCTTTGCGCGGTCGTGGCAGAAACGCCTTGATATTTTTAAGCAACGCTTCCTGCGAAGGATGCGCTGGAAAAATTCGTCTCAGCAGCGAGCAGCAATTCACCTGGCAGTACAAAAGCCCACAATGCCCCCAGGAGGTTTCAACAACGCGATAGCCCAGCAGGGCATGGGGCCGCCGGCCCGCTCCGCCGGCTTTAATGTATTTGCGGTTGATGCTGTTTGCTGCCACTGCCGGGGACCTCTTGGTTCATAAAACACAAGGCCAATTGTCCCATGAGATGCGATACAATCAAGCCTGCGACTCAAAATGAATCTGCAATACCTGAAATGGACAGGCTTCTGGGTTGCGGCGACTGTTTTCTTTCGTCCACAACCTTATATAGTATTGCTCGGAGCCTTCGAGATATCTGAAGTGGAGTTGTGTTATGCGTAAAGCGCCCCATCAGCAGAATGTGCGAAGAGACATGATTAAGCTTGCCGCTTCAGCGGCCGCAACGGCGGCATTCGGGGCCAAACGAAAACACTTATCGGCCCGCACGGGTTTGTCGAGCGTAAATGATTATCCCGAAATTGCCAGTGGAGATCCGCCGACACCTGAATTTCATGGTCCGCGTGTGGTCGGTACTACCCCCGGGCGGGATTTTATTTTCAGGGTGCCTTATACCGGCCAGACACCCATAGAACTTTCGTCCGTTGGTTTGCCTGAAGGATTGACGATGAGTCGTGCTGGCATCATTACGGGAATCGTCAAGCACGCGGGCGAATACAAGGTGCGTCTTACGGCGACCAACCGTTTGGGGGTTTCACATCGCACGCTGCGCATAGTTGCCGGTGCGCACAAGCTTGCGTTGACGCCCCTAATGGGCTGGGAGGCTTGGAATGCTTTTGGCACAACCAACAATGTGCAGCTTACCCGCGCGGCCGCCGAGGCTCTGGTTCGGAGCGGCCTGGCCGCGAAAGGATATAATTATGTAATCGTTGATGAGGGCGCACAGCGCGGTCGCTCTGCGGACGGCGAATTATTGGTTCCCGCGTCTTTCGGCGGCTACCATGCACTGAAAGAATTGATTGATTATGTGCATAGCCAGGGACTTAAATATGGTTCGTATTCATCTCCAGGCCCGCTGACGTGTGCTCACAATACAGGCAGCTACGGGCATGTGCTTCAAGACGCGAAGACGTACGCGCGGTGGGGCGTGGATTATTTAAAATATGATTGGTGTAGCTATTCGCAAAAAGTTCCGAGGCATCCCGATTTGGAGCAGTTTATCCGGCCGTACAGAGAGATGCGGGTCGCTTTGGACCAGATTGACCGCGATATTGCCTATGCGCTATGTCAATATGGGATGGCGCACGTATGGACTTGGGCGGGTGGGCCGCCGGTTTGGGGAAACACCTACAGGGTATCGGGTGATATTGAGGACTCATGGGCTTCGATATGCCACAATGGGTTTAATCGTGCGGGCAACCTGTTTTCATTCGCGGGGCCGGGTCACTGGAACGATCCGGATATGCTGGTGGTGGGTTACGGCTGGTTTCAGGATGGTCGGCCGATGGGGAGCATTCGCAAAACCCACCTGACCCCGCATGAACAACTCACCCATATTACGCTTTGGAGCATGTTGGCGGCGCCATTGCTGTTGGGATGCGATTTGACAAGGCTTGATGCCTTTACCAAAGATCTGGTGGGCAATACAGAAGTCATAGCGGTGGACCAGGACGAGTTGGGCGTGCAGGCGCAGCGCGTGGATCGCCAGGGACCGGTGGAAGTTTGGGCTCGTCCGCTATGGGATGGCACCGTGGCGGTCGCAATATTTAACATGGATCTGGCCCGCAAAAAGGTGGTGATTCCGAGTTGGCGTATGCTCGACCCGGTGGTACCGTCCGGCGCCGTCCGGCTGTGCGGCGGCCAACCGGTACGCGATTTATGGAAGCGTCAAAGCCTGGGCGTAAAACAGTCGTTCCAAGCGACCATCCCCGCGCATAGCGCGATCCTGCTGAAAGTAGGTGCTCCAAACATGGATGACGATTGACCGGCGGGCAAGGGAGTGGCCGCTGCGCTTAATGCCCGCGGTTGGTGAGGTAATGCGCCAGTTGGGCCAGCGGGGCGGCGGCAGCGCCGAGGCGGTTGACCATGGCTTGGGCGATGGCAACCTGCGCGGCTAGGTGGCGGAGGTTTTCGTTCATGCCCAGCAGGCTGGAGGTCAACGTTGGAATGCTTGAGAAAGCCACCTGGTAAAGAGGGATCAATATCGGGTGTATGGTGGGGTGAGGCTAAGTTCATTCCTATCGGTTTGGTTTTCCGCGCCCTGCCAAGGGACCGGCCCGCAGTTGTCGTCCGGGGAGTTTCGATAATTTACTAACGGCTGACGCTGCGGGGAAGCAATTTTTGATTGTCAGGCGATGTCTTTGGACTTGTGCGCGGTTCCACGAATGGCGCTCGCTCTCTGGACGAGTTGGGCTTAAATCCTTACACTTTGACAACTTGCGCGGCCATGGCTGAACGCGGCTGGCCGAGAGCAGATGCGGCATTTTACGTGCCGGTAGTTTTTTTGTGGTTTTACGTTGAAAGAGGAACCCAATGGCGGAAATCAGTGCTAAAGATGTTATGGCCCTGCGTGCTCGTACCAATGCGGGCATGATGGAGGCGAAAAAGGCCCTTACCGAATCAGCCGGCGACATGGACAAAGCCGCCGAATTGCTTCGCAAATGGGGCGCGGGCCGGGCAGACACCAAAATGGCCAACGAAATGAAGGAGGGCCTCATCGGCGGCAAAATAAGCGAAGATGGCCGCACGGGTGTTTTGCTGCGGCTGGGCTGTCAGACTGATTTTGTTGCGCGCAACGATGGCTTTCAGAAGTTGCTCCACGATCTGGTGGAACTGGCATTTCAACATTCAGTTAAAACACCGGCAGAGTTAAATACGCTTAAGTATCCTGATAGCACCGGGCGAACGGTGGAGCAGGTAATTAAGGAACTCGTCGGCGGCTCAATTAAAGAAAACATGGCTGTGACGGGCCTTGCTCGCTTTACCACCACCACCGGGCAAATAGGCAAATATGTTCACCACAATGCCAAGGTGGGCACCCTCGTGCGCATTGATGGCAGTACTGACGACGCCGTGAAGGTGTTGCTGGGCGAAATAGCAATGCATATTACTGCGGGTATGCCGTATGTGCCGCTGGCGGTAGGCCGCGAGCAGGTAGACCCGGCGTTGCTGGAGCGTGAAAAAGCGATTGCCGCGGAAGGCATCACCGGTAAGCCACCGGCTATTGTCGAAAAAATTGTCGCGGGAAAACTGGAGAAGTTTTTCGCCGATCAGGTGTTGCTGGAGCAACCCTTTGTAAAGGACGAAAAAAGAAAAATTCGCGAACTGCTTGCTGAAACGGCCAAGGCGGTCTCAAGCCCGTTGTCGGTGGTGGAGTTTGCGCGGTTTAAGGTTGGCGAAGCCTGACGCGGCGATTTGCGGGGCTTGGGCCCCTGAAAATACACTCTTTTGGAGCCAAACGTGGCGCGACAGCGATACACCCGCGTTCTGCTGAAAATATCCGGCGAAGGGCTATGCCGCGAGGGCGGCTTTGGCTTTGAAATGGATGAAATCAAGGTAATTGCGTCGCAAATTGCGGCGGTGGCGCAGTCGGGCGTTCAACTGGCCATTGTGGTTGGCGGCGGCAACCTTGTGCGCGGCGAGAGGCTGGCGGGTTCGGGCTGTATTCAACGGGCCACAGCAGACTACATGGGCATGCTGGGCACAGTTATGAACGCCATGGCCCTGCAAGATACCCTGGAACATCTGGGGCAGCCTACGCGTGTAGCCAGCGCTCTGCCGGTTACAGCGGTGTGCGAGCCGTTTATTAGGCGTAAGGTGATGCATCACCTTGAGAAAGGCCTTGTGGTGGTGCTGGCGGCCGGTGTCGGCAGTCCATTTTTTACCACTGACACCTGCGCCGCCCTGCGTGCCACCGAGCTGAACTGTCAGGTGCTGCTGAAGGCCACCAAGGTGGATGGCGTTTACGACAGCGACCCCAAGAAGAATCCCAAGGCCCGCTGTTTTGAGCAGCTTACCTATCGCCAGGTTATCACAGATAATTTACGCGTGATGGACATGACGGCCATCAGCATGGCTGAAGAAAACAACGTGCCGATCATTGTGTTCAACATGAAAACGCCGGGCAACATTGCCCGCGTTGTCGCCGGAGAGCCTATCGGCACACTGGTAACCGGCGTTGCGGTTTGACGCGGCGGCCTGAATTGTCGGGCCGGGTCACTCAGGAGATTTAATCATGCCAATAGATGAAATTCTATTTGAAGCTGAAGAAAGCATGGAAAAGGCGATGGAGCACCTTCGCCATGAGTTGCGCGGCCTGCGTACCGGGCGGGCGAGCACCTCGCTGGTGGAGTACATCAAGGTGGAATATTACGGCACGCCCACCGACCTACGGGCGCTGGCGTCGCTTACCACGCCCGATGCAAGCAGTATTCTGATCAAGCCCTTTGATCCCGGCAGCCTTAAGGATATCGTCAAAGCCATAGAGGTGGCGAACTTGGGCATCAATCCCCAGAACGACGGCAAACAGATTCGGCTGGTGCTTCCGGCCCTTTCAGGCGACCGTCGGCAGCAGTTGTTGGGCAAGGTAAAAGATGTCGCGGAACAAACCAAAATTGCACTGCGCAATTTGCGCCGCGATGCCAACAAACATGTAGACCAGGAAGAAAAGTCATCGCTGCTTACGCAAGATCAGGCGGAGGCGGGCCGCGAAGAAGTGCAAACGCTGCTGAAAAAATTTGAAGGCAAAGTGGAAGAACTGGTGGCGGCCAAAACCAAAGAAATCACCGAAGTATAATGCTATGCGCCGGTGTGGGGTGCCCGCTTCGCAAATCTGCGTAGCACGGGAGCGGTGCGCAATTCAGCGATGTTAAGCCATCGAGCCATCATACCGTACACTCCGGCCGCTACGGCCAGAACAACGGGCAGCCTTACAATCGCGCCCAGGGGGCGATGCTGCGGTCCAAACCATGCCATGGTCGCCAGACCATAATCAAGCGAACCGGCAATGAAGATCATAACAGCGGTTGCCGCGACGCAGCGGGCGATTAAAGTGACCATTGAGGAAAGGCCCAATCTGCCGATGCGGCGGCGCAAAATAAGCAGCAGCAGCAAGCATTGTACGATAGCGCAAATGGAGGTGCTCGCGGCCAGACCGCCCTCCTGCATAAACCACACCAGCGTGAGGTTGAGCGAAAAGTTCAGTGCGACCATGCTGACGGCGATTTTAAGAGGGGTGCGGGCATCCTGCATGGCGTAAAAAGCTCGAAGAAGAATCATCTGCAGTTCAAAAGCCCATATTCCCATGCAAAACCAGCGGGTGGCCCAGACGGCGCGTTCGATGTCGGCGGCTGATACGCGTCCGCCAAAATAAATGCCGGTAATTAAAAGCGGGGCAATAAGCAGCATGCCTGCGGTGGTGGGCACGCTTAAGAAGAGGCTTTTGCGCATGGCGGTCTGTAAGAGTTGCTTCATGGCGGCCTGATCGCGCTGGGCGGCGGCCGCTGCAAGCCGTGGAAAAATGGCTGTGGCGGTGGCTACGCCGAAAACACCCACAGGCAGCAGGTAAATGCGCTGCGCGACCGACAGCTTTCCGAGCGCACCGGCAAGCATGGGCACATGCACCGTCCAGTGTAGAAAACTGAAAGTGGTGTGGCCGCCATGTCCGTCAGGTGAGAGCCACCAGGCGATTTGCGAGTCCATAAAGGTATTGAGTTGCACGACCGACATGCCCGCAATCATGGGCAGCATGTTGCGCAAAATGGCTCCGAAGCCGGGAATGGCGGTAGTCAATACCCATCGCGGGCGTATGCCGCTGGCAATCATGCTGGGCATCATGGCGGTCATTTGCACCAGTCCCGCCAGCAGCACCGCTCCCGCAAGCCAGTACAGTCGAAGGTGCAGTGGTTCGTGTGCTGAAAGCACCCATGCGGGCACGGCTGCGGCTGAACACATAAGAATGTTGAGAATGATCGGGCTGGCGGCCTGTGCGGCGAATCGGTGGTGGTTGGCGCAGATTGCCCCGGCAACCGCGACAACACACACGAATAGCGCATAAGGCAACATGACGGCGATCATCACCAGGGCGAGACGGTTGGCCGGCAGTACATGCGGGTTAAGTGCGGCAGGCACCAAAAAAAGTTCGCCTATTGCAATGAGCGATCCAAGAATAAGCACGAGGCTTGTAAGCACCGCTTGTGCGAGCTTGGCGGCGGTGGCCTCGCCGTGCTTTTGCTGCACGTCGCGGTATACGGGCAGAAACACGGCTGTGAGCGCGCCTTCACCAAAAATTCGGCGAAAGAGATTGGGTACCTGAAAGCCCATCCAAAAGGCGGACCATTCCGTACCGACGCCGAGAAAATAGCTGCAGGCTTTATCGCGGAGCAGCCCAAACACTCGAGAAACCAGGGTAAGGCGTGAAATGAGGTTGGCCTGTGAAACAAACCCGGGCGCGGCGGGGGCGCCGTCAGGGGTTGTCGAGCTGTTGTGCGTGGTGTCGGCCATCCGTGGCGTCTCCAGAAGGTTCGCTTTTGGCAGGCGGTATCAGGCGGTTGCCGCAGCTGCCGCCAGGCACGCCTTTATGCGTTGACACTGTGCTGCAGGGTCGTCTGCCGCAATGACGGCCGAGCAGACGGCCACGGTACCGATGCCGGCGGCCTTTAGCTCGCCTATATTCTCCGGTTTGATTCCGCCAATGGCAACGCAGTGAATGTTGCGTTCGGCGGCCCAGTGGGAGACTTCCGCAGCGTAGCGCGGGCCGGCTATGAAGTCTTTGGCCTTGGTGCTGGTTGGAAACATGGGGCCTGCGGCAATGTACGAGGCTCCCTGCTCAATGGCCTGTTGTGCCTCGGAAAGGCGACTGGTGGAAACGCCGATGAGCATATCGCCGCCAAGTACACGCCGCAGCTCGCCTGGGGGTAGATCGCTCTGGCCGACATGCACGCCATCGGCTCCAGCGAGCAAGGCAATGTCGGGGCGGTCGTTGAGAATAAAAATGGCCCCGGCTTGACGGCACAGGTCGCAAGCCTGGCGGGCGCGATTGAGCAGTTCGGCGTCGGGCAAATGCTTTTCGCGGAGTTGAACGACATCCGTGCCGGCGGCGAGAATTGATTTAAGCACCTGCAACCAGGGTTGCCGACAGAGCGATTCAGTCAGTAAAACATAAAGTTGTGCCTCGGCGAGGCGTGTGGCTTTGTGGCTCATGGTTTGCAGGGATTTTTCAATGGTATAAGCGCGGTAGCGCAGGGTTTCGAGTTGCCGGGCGAGCGCGGGGGAATCGAGTTTGGTCGTTTCTTCGAGAACTCGCAGCGACTCGGTAAGGCGCTTGGCGTTGGCGCTGATGATCGCGGCGGAGCTGGTGCGGGTAAACTCATCGGAGGCCTTGATGGTTGTGCCTACATCGGCGGGGGTATTACGGTTGGCGATTAGCAAGGCCGCATCAAGCGATTGATAAATGACCGCCAATTCGTGGCGTAATTGTTTGATGGCGCTGCTAGCTGCGGCGTGATCAAATTGAAAGCGGGCATAGTCTTCCAGCACGCGGAGCGCTTCGCGTGCGCGGTTGAAATTGGCGTCGAGTATTCTGGCGGTAGCTGGCAACATGGCGGCATTATAGCCGGACAATCGGCATGCGGGGAGCATCGGGCTTACGGGCCTGTCAGCTTATGGCTACTCAGGGGCAACTTCATCTTCGGCTACACGTGTGGCGTGGCGCCGCGACCACGGGTGGTAGCGTGCCACGCCACGTTTAGACTCGCCGACAAACTGTACAAATGCCGCCACTTCCGGGTCGCCGGCGATGTCCGCCGGCAGCGTCTTGATGGCCTGTCCCAGCGGTAAGCGCCCGCCATCGCGGTAAATAATTTGAAACATTCGTCGCACGGCATTGATGCTTGACCGTGGCATTCCCGACCGCCGCAACCCTACGGCATTAAGCTGCGTCACGCAGTTAATCAGCATTGCGATCACGAATGGCGGGATATCTACATTATGAGATGATGCGTTAGAAGCCATCGCGAGCTTGCCTACGCGGCAAAATTGATGAATGGCGCAGTGCGCGCCAATGATGGCTCTATCTTGCACAACCACGTGCCCGCCGAGCGTGGCATTATTGACGAGGGTAATGTTATCGCCAAGGATGCAGTTGTGGCCCACATGGCTTGCTACCATAAGAAAGTTTTTGGAACCGATAACCGTGCGGCCATTGGTGCCCCGATGCACCGTAACCGATTCACGAAAAACGTTGTCGTCGCCAATGTGCAGATCGCTGGGCTGACCTTTATGTTTCAGGTCCTGCGGGGCGTCGCCGAGCGAAGCAAAGCTGTGGATTTTATTATTACGCCCCATCACCAGCGGTCCGATGAGCTTGGCGTGGCTGCTGATGACGCAGTCAGGTCCGACGGTTACAGCGCCTTCAATAACGGCGTAAGGGCCGATATGCGTTGAAGCGTCAATACGGGCTTGGGAATCTACGATGGCCGTTGGATGAATCATATGGGTTGCTCAGATCATATAAAGGTTTTGACCGCAAATTTCACATGCTAAATTCACAATGTTTCATAAGCCATGAAGTTTATCATCCATGCCCCGCGGATGCATCTGTAAGGTCAGCGGCGACGTAGGTAAGGCGTCGCTTTTTCATCCAGCGGACGGCCAGAAGGTCTACAAAAGCGCGAATAACGCGGCTGCCGAATTTATATTTTGTTACGCCGTGCGCGCGTGGATGGTGGCTCACCGGTACCTCAATAACCTTAAAACCCCGCATTTTTACCAGCGTCGGGAAGAACCTGTGCATGCCCTTGTAGAGCGTAAGGCCCTCGAGGCATTCGCGCTTGTAGACCTTAAGAGAGCAGGCAGAGTCTTTAATGTCTTCGCCGCTGAGCCAGTTGCGAATGCCATTGGCGATTTTGGTTTGAATGAGCCGCAGCATATTATCGCTGCGCTTTTGTCTCCAGCCGTTAACCATGTCAATATCAGGTGAAATCATGGCCATGAGCCGTGGTATTTCGCCGGGGTCGTTTTGCATGTCGGCATCCACCGTGCCCCAGACGCGGCCTCGTGCATGGCGAAAGCCTGCGTCCATGGCGGCGGTTTGACCGCTGTTTGTTTTAAGCGATATGACACGCAGCCAGCGGTATTGACGGGCTAGTTCGAGAAGTTTTTCGCGGGTGCCGTCGGTGCTGGCGTCATCCACAATGATACATTCAAAAACAATGCCCAGGGGAACAAATACATCACGAACGCGCTCAACCAGAGGTGTGACATTTTCCACCTCGTTAAAGGCTGGCGCTATGATAGAAAGTTCCACCACGTTTTCAGTCACCTGCATACTCCACACGCATACGCCGCGGCATGTATTCTCCCGGTTGTTGTGCCGGCGGCGTTAAGAAGTATACGCCAAGATGGTTGTTTTGTTGCATGACGGCGGCTTTGCCGGGTGTGGCCATATTTTTTGGCACTCCGGCAGGGGCTCTTATTCGCAATATCCAAACGAAGCACAATGCGGAGAGCCTGCTGGCGATCCGTGCGGGCGGGGACGCCCGCGCTCCCAGGGGGGCACGCGGAAAATCCGCACTATTGGCGGTTGCCGGGCCTTTGCCAAAAAATATGGCCGCACCCGCTTTGCCGGCGGGCACGCCACAAGCCGTCGCTTTTTAGGTTCAGGCGGCTGGGTGCAGGCTGGTTACTGCAACCACCGCCGCGTTAATGCACACTGGCCGGGCATTTTTAGGCAGTGCTCGAAGTGCCGCCGCAGCAGCCTGCAGAGTGGCGCCGGTGGTACAGATGTCGTCTACAAGCCAGACGATTTGGCCGGCCATTCTGGAGTGCAGCCTGGGGTCGTTCGCGGCGGCAAACGCACCGCGCATATTATCAGCGCGAGCCGTGGCGGAATCAGCGGTGGCTTGGGGCGACGTGTAACGTACCCTTCGCAGGCAGTCGAATACGGGCCAGTTAAGGATATTGCCGGTTTGAGCGGCAATTTCTTCAGCTTGGTTAAAGCCCCTCCAGAATCGCCTGCGCCAATGCAGCGGCAGCGGCACGAGAATGTTGCGCGGTGGAACGCCGGGGGGCACAGCCATTGTGGGCTGGCGCAAAAGGGCCTGCTGTATAGCTTGCGCCAGTAGCGGGGCCAAAAGGTGGGTAAGTTCCCACCGCCGGTGAAATTTTATTTGAGCAATCAGGCCGTTGAGAGGTGGGGCCAGAGCGCCGGCCCGCACGATAACATCGAGGCCAAGTCGCCGCGTAGGACATCGCAGGCAGGAGGCTGGCTTGCCGGGCGACGCCCATTGGCTGGCAGAAGATCCGCACCTGGGGCAGTATGGTTCGAGTACGAGCTGCGCCATTTTTTTACGTACGGCATCGGTGAGGCCATGCTCATGGGCTTGGAGCGGCGCTCCGGTGATCCAGCAGGTTTGCGGGGCAACGGGCGATGCTAGCGAACCGATGAGACGGGCTAGTTTACGGGCCGGGGCAAAGCGATTGTTGGCGGCCGCCCGTTGGGAATCGCTCATGAGGCAAACTCCACAAGCACTGACTTAAACCGTTCAATGATTTGTGCCGCCTGTTGCGTATTAAACGCCATGGTTCGCCAAGTGGCGGCCAGCGTAAGTTGCGGGCCGATGGTGGTGAGTGTAAGCACCAGCGGGGAGAGCGGCCCCGTAGGAGAGATGCGGACATAATCCAGAACTGCCGGGAGATCGTCCGCATCTGGAACCGGTGGATTACACCAGGAGCCGGTCAGGTTGACGTTTGAAATACCCGCAACCGTCGGGAGATTTTTGGCAAAAAAATCCGCATGATGGCGCGCGTGGCGGTAGCGCTGCCACCAGAATTGCGCTACCGCAAACGAATCGAAGGCGCGAACAGCCTCCGCCGATTGTTTTACCTTTCGCGATCGTGTTGCAATTTGTTGGACCAGGGCTAGCGCATTGCACGTTTCGGGTGCCCGGAGCACCGTGGCGTAACAACTCAGATACATGCCAAAGACGTTATCGAGGGGCGGGTTGGCCTGATTACGTATATCCACAATGGTGCCCAGGGCAATGGCGCGGCGGGGGGGATGCAGGCGGCGGCTGCGCGGTTTTGCTCGGTGTTGAGCTGTAAACTCCCCCATGGCGATGGCCAAGGCGGCCAAAAATAGATCGTGTACGGTTGCGGATTGGCGCTTGCCGTTCTGGCGCAGGGCGTTGATCAACCCGGTGGGAAGACGGTGAAAATCAAACCCGCAGGTGAAGTCGGTTGGATCGGATATATCCATGCGATAGGCGCTGCGATGTCGCCAGTAGTCGCGTGCTGAAAACAGCCAATCGCGCAGGGTAATCGCCGGAGCAAGGCGCCTGCCGAAGTAGTGCCGATGGTTGCAGGCAGTCATGGTCGGTACGTTTGTCAGGGGGGTATCAGGTTGGCCGTAGGCTTGGCGCAGCAGACACATGATGTTACGGATGCTGTGGCTGTCAGCCAGCCAATGGTCATAGATAGCCATTAGGCTGTAGCGATCAGGAGCCTCGGCCAGCAGGAAAAAGCGGATGGGAATCTGATCGGCGGCAAAGGGCATGGCCAATTGCGTTGCCGCCAGCGTGCCAAAATCAACAGAGGAGTTTTGCACGCATGCTTCGGCCGGTTCGAACGATACGGCATCCCCGGAAAAAATCGGTCGGCCAATGCCGATTGCCTGAAGCACGCGTTTGGCGGCCTGGTTCCAGCGGTTTAGATCAGGTGTGCCGGCAAGCGTCATCATCTGGCCGGCGTTGTATGCTTTCAGTCGGCCCCAGTCTCGCATGAGTTGCTGAAATGGGTTTAGCGCCATGGCTGGCCGGCCTGTGGAAGTTGGTGGTGTGCTCAAATGTTTTTGCAAAGTTGTCAGGCCCCATTAAGGTTGCGGGAGCACCGGCGTCCCATGCAGGTGTATTTTACGATGCCCGGAACTTTGGGAAAAAGCGACCCACGGCATGCCGATAGTCTTGATACTTTTGCCCATGGGTTGAAATGAGATATTGCTCTTCGCGTCGTGCTTCAACCTGCAGCATGGTGATGTGTACCGCTGCGGTTATAAGCATCAGTGGCGTAGGAACAACCGCAAACACCGCCAGCATCAGGGCTATCGAAAGGGCATAAATGGGGTGCCGGACATACTGGTAGGGGCCTCGAACAACCAGTTCCAGTGTTTCGCCGGGGTCAATGCCGATGCGCCACGAACGGCCCATACGATGCCAGCAGATGAACGTAGCCCACAGCGCGGCGATGGCCGCCAATGCGCCGACAACAGCCAGAATTTGCACCGGCAACGAGCGGATGTTAAGCAGCCGCGCCAAGAGCCAGTGGTGGCTGGTGGCGGGTATAAGCCCGGCGACCCACGGTTGGGCACACCAAGCCAGTACGGTGGGCGCCCAAACAAGGCGCATCCACTGGCCGGTACGTTCGCGTGGCACAAAATTGGGGTCCTTGCCAATTTTGCGTGAAAGCTTAATGCCCTTAACCAGCACAGCGCCCCAATAAACTGCAAGTACCAAACCACAGGTGAGGGCGGTGGTCGCAGCAACAAGTGGCTGGGGCGAATTATTCATGCGGTCAGCCTTTGGGTTTGCTTGTGACGGAGGTGAGAGCAGTATCCACTGACTGCAGCGGTGGCATCGTCGGTTTGCTGTAAGGCCCGGCTATGTTGAAGGCGTGCGCCCGCTGAAGGGCGTGCATAATGTCGTTGACCATCATGTTTTGTACGCCCGGGCTGGCGCTTATGCTTACATGGTTGATGCCGCTGGTGTTAAAGCCAACGTTGGCGGTTGCCAAATTGATATTGGTGAGGCGCGTCACGGTGGGGTCTTGGGCTTCGGCGGAGACGCCGCGCCACATTGGGAACCAGTCGGTAAGCGGATGGCTCTTATAGATAACGATGCAGCGTTCGACATTGGGCGGAATCAGCGGGGGCGTGACCGGATCGCAGAGGAGAAGCAATGCGACCTTAATGCCCCGGCGACCCAAAGCCCTGGCGATGCGAATTTGATCATCGGCACCCCAGGAATGCCCCACCAGAATCAGGGGGCCTTGGAGCCGGCCGGCCTTATATTCAAACTCTAGAAAACTGCGAAGGCTGTAGCGTGCTTCATCGGCAACGGCGGCGGAATCTACAATATGAGCGGCATCGAGGTTTTGCGTAAGCGTATCCATGCCGGTGCTGAATATGCCGAGAAAGCCCCGCATGGCATACAGGTGGCCTTCGTACTCGTAATGGTGTTCAACGCCGATACGCACCGTGCGCATAACCGGGTCGTTGGGTTGACCGCTTAAGTCTATGCACCCGGTTGAAGCCAAGCAGAAGACTGCGAGGCATACACACAATAACCTTGCTCGCCAAGTGCATATCAAACTATCTATCATGCTTTCGTTAAAACCCCATATTAAATTCTTGCGCTAGGGCTATCGGCCTTAAAGGCCCCAGCCGTAACAGACCGCTCACCATCCGCTATAAGATACTGCCAAGATACGCCCGTGCCAATACGATGGTTCATTTGTATTTTGGAAAAAACGATAAGGTCGGCTCCGAGGCAATGGCTCCGGGGGGGGCGTGGCCGGCAGAGGTATGCCGGTTGACTCGAAAGGCGTAAACTACCCCAGGTGGCTGCATACGCAGCAGCGCGACATGGGCCATCCGCCGGAATCGCATTTGCGGATTGCGGCGGAGGCGCGGCTTTTTAGGCAATACAGATCGTATCGGGATGACAGAAAAGGTGATACGCCGCTTGCAAGAAATGAGTGAAGTATCTAACAAAAAAAGATCGCTCCCGCACCACAGAGGCTTTGCCAGTGGCGGCGGTTTGATCATGGGATGGCTTTTGGCGGTCTCAATGCTGGTGCTTTTAGGCTGCAGCAGCCGGCGAACGCCAGCACTTGATGCGGTGCTTCCGCAGCAGGGAAAAGCGGTTATTTTGACTATGCATCCCAACCTGGGCTATGCCGTGGTGCATTCCGATGATGGGACTCATATTATTTGGTGGGACCAGCGGTCCCTGTTTTTTTACAACGGTCAACAGAGCAAAACACTGTTGGCGAAACCCGGCGATACCGTGCATTTTGACGGACTTGCCGCCGATGGCGAGGTGTACATAGGAACCGCCTGGCTTGGCCCCGAGCCGGTGATCTTGACCAGCCCGGCCTTGGCGCCGCCGCAGCGGCCCGCGCTTACCACGCGGCCTGATGCCGTCGCGCACCCACGGTAATGATGCCGCCAAAGAACCAGACAGCGCCATCATAAACTGCTGGATGGCACCAAGGCGGGGGCGGCCTTCAGGCTATGACAGCTTCAAGCAGGCTGGTGGATGCCACAACGGCTCGCTGGACCATAACCTCGGCCCGGTTAACGTGTATGCCGACGGTGCGTGTTTGAGCCAGGTAAAACTCCTTGGAGGATCGGCTGTCGCGGCAATCGTGTACATCTGCGTCGCGCAGCATCAGAGCCTGTGTATCTACTGCTGTAAGCGTGCCGATATAAATAAGAGGCCCTTGGGTATCCAAGACCACTTTTTGCCCGATCCAGCGAGTCAGAGGGTCATGGGGGGCGGAGTCTGGCAGTGGAGTATCCATTAAAATTTCCTTGAGAGGAATCACAGTCACGATTATAGTGCTTTCGGCGGGGTTGAACATAGCCGGCCGGGAAGGCGGCTCGCGGCCTGCGGCTTACAGAAAAGGAAACATCTTATGCGTACAGCGTTTAGACCATCTGTTTCGCGTCTGGTTGTTCTTACACTTGCCGGAGCAGCGCTCCTGACTGGTGGGCTTTTCATGCAGGCCACGCGCGGGCAGACGGCGAACCCGTCGCTTGACGAGCAGATTGCCGCTCGAGAGAGTAAAATTGGCCCGAAAGATGCGGTTGGGCATGAGGAATTGGCTCGGTTCCTGTTTCAGCATGCACGCTACGATGAAGCGCTGGATCAGGTAAAAGCGGCATTGGCCATCAATCCGCACTTTCAGGATGCCATTCTACTCAAGCATATCATTGATAAGAAGCTGCAGTCCTTGGCTGCGGGACAGCAGCCTGCAACCACGGCTCCGGCGAGCCACAAAGTCCACAAGCTGCTAACCATGAACGATATATATAAAATCAGATTGTGGGAACTCTCGCCTCCTGAGATGAGATTGAATGCTCCCAAGCCCCTGGAAGGCAGAATTGTTGGCGGAACCAAAACACTGGAGCGTTTCTGGACGCATGTGATCTTACGAGACCCGCGTTACGAGAACGATAATCTGACCCGGCGCGATCGGGAGCATTTCATGCGGCCGAGCAATTTTCCCAATCAGGTGCATTTTATGTTGCAGATGGGCACCGCAAAGTATTGGAACAAGATCGAAATACTCAGCGACCCGGCGGCCATGCAGATTTTTCGCACGACGGTTCAACCCTTTGTGCTCCAAAGCTGCGCCACCGTCGGCTGCCACCGCGGGCAGGATTTTAAGGGATTTAAGCTTTTTGGAGCCGGTGGAACGCCAAATGTCCGTGAAACGTACACCAACTTTTACATTTTAAGCACCTATGCCTATAAAGGGCATAAGTTGATTAATCGAGGCAATCCGCAGCTTTCACTGATTTATCAATATGCTTTGCCGCGGGCGGACGCGGCCTACCGGCATCCCGGTAAGAAGCAGATTCCGTATCGGACTTTTAATCGGCAGAAGATACTGAATTGGATTGCGTCGCTGCGATATCCATCGCATGATTATGGCGTGTCTTATCAGATGCCAAAGTCCGCATCAAAATAGTTAATTGGACCGTAGACGGACTCGGTGCATAGAAATGTTTGTCGGATGATTGCCTTGGCCTGCATAACGGGTAATCTGGGCATTTATGCCCCGGCGGGCCGGGCGAAGTGATTGATACCGGGCTTGAATACGACTTTATCTTCCAGTACCACAAGTTCTTCGTTAAGAAAATACTGTACCGCTTTGGCCAGCGTCTGCGCTTCGAGCGCCAAGCCCCGCTCTCGAACGTCGTCAGCCGAATCCTTGCCGACATTGATATGGAAAACATCCTGAAGAATGATGGGGCCTTGATCAAGTTGTTCGGTGACGAAGTGAGCGGTACAACCCGTAACCCGTACACCGCTCTCGTAAGCCTGCCGGTATGGACTTGCCCCCGGGAAATGCGGAAGCAGGGAGGGATGGATATTGATAATTTTTGATTTGAAAGCCCGCACAATTTCAGGCGTTAAAATCTGCATGTATCGTGCCAGAACCACAAGGTCTGGCTCAAGCAGGCGAAGTTCTTCCAGGAGCCAGGCAAAATGTGCGGCTTTTTGAGCAGGCTCCGTTCCAGACGAATGATGTTTGAAAACCAGCCCCGCGTCGGAGGCGAGCGGCTTGAGAAGGTCGTGATTGGAGAGAACCGCGGTGATGTCTCCGCCGAGCTGCCCCTTGGCGGATAGTTCTAGAAGGGTTTGAAGGCAATGCGGTTCGCGGCTTACGAGCACGGCCACCCGCTTGGCACGTCTGGTTCGCTGCAGCGCTACGCGAACCTCCATGCCTATGTCGCGCCCAACGGCCAGCAGGCCGGTGATTAACTCGTCGAGCGAGTCGGTCATGTCGCGGAGGTCCACCAGCATATCCATGATGAACACCCCGCCCACCACGCGTTGCTGCATGTCTTCAATATTGATTCCGCGGTTGGCGACATAGGTTGCAAACTTGGCGACCACGCCCTTTTGGTCGCGCCCTTGCACCGAAATCACCGCCAGAACTTTGGCTGTTTTGTTCATGTATGCTCCTGTGGGCATCAGTCGTGATGCACGGCCTGCCATTGTTGTATCGCCACGCCGGCAGCACCGATAATGCCCGCGTCGCCGCCCAGGGACGGCAGGGTGATTGTTACCTGCGGCGGCGTCATACGCCAATACTGTTTGGCAAAGTGCCGCCGTACCGGCCGCAAAAGTTGGTTGCCGGCCGCGGCCATGCCGCCGGCGAGCACGATCATATCGGGGTCTATCATATGGGTGATATTTACGCAGCCGATGCCAAGGTATCGGCACATCGCGTCCCAAAGCTCGCGGGCAAGTTTATCACCGGCGCTGGCGTGCTCGGCCACATCGCGGGCGCTGACGGTACCATGTTTTTTCAGCACCGCGCGCAACGAACTCGGTGCATCGTCGGCCTTGAGTCTGGCAATGGCTCGCTCGCCCGTGCGATGAGCTGATGTATAAACTTCCAGGCAGCCGCGTTGCCCGCAACCGCACGGGTCGCCGCCCGGCACGATGATGGTGTGGCCGATCTCCGCCGCGGACTCGGTTGCACCATGAACCAGCCGTCCATTGAGAATGATGCCGCCGCCGACGCCGGTGCCCAGCGTCAGCATGACCATGCTCCGGACTGATTTGTTGCGCCCTACGCCGGCCCAAAATTCACCGTACGCTGCCGCCTTTGCATCGTTCTCCAGGGTGGCGGGCTTGCCTAGAGCTGATGCGATGCGATCGCGCAGATGAACATTGGACCAACCCGGCAAGTTAGCCGAGCGATACACGATGCCGGCGGCCGTTGAAAGCGGCCCCGGTGAAGCAATGCCCACCGCAGCAATGGCGTTCATGCTGGTTTTAGACCGCTTAACGGCCGATTGTGCTGCTTTTATCAAGTTGGCGATTACGACATCGGGCCCACGCCCGGTGGATATATGCACCCGCCCCAAAAGTTTGCCATCGTGGCTGACCACGCCGGCTTTAATGTTGGTGCCGCCGAGGTCGAGCCCGATGAAAAGTTCCCTGCTGTTGATCATGGTCGCTCCATCTAATATCTATTGAATCAGCCTCCGGTTTTGGGTACACGGCGAGCCTTGGGTAGTGTCGCGGTCAGGCGAGAACCCGGAGTGTTGATGCCCAGCAGCGACAAGGCATCGCGCTCCACCATCCGCCGCAAATCGCTCCGCGGAACGAGAGGCAGCGGTGTGCCCTGCGCGGTTTGATTAATCGCATAAACCGCTTCAATGCATTCGGCAGCGGTAGCAAACGGAAAGTCGCTGCCAAAGAGCAGTTTATTCAGCACGCCCATCTGATAGGCGCGAACAATCGCGTCGTAGCCGAGCCACGGGCGGTGCAGCAGTCCGGCGACGTCGGCGTAAACGTGTTGGTGTTTGGCCAGCAGGGTGAGTGTTTCGTCCACCCATGGATAGCCGCAATGCGCGATCACCAGTCGCAAATCGGGGAAGGTGCGGGCCACCTCATCCAGCAGAATCGGCCGGGCATATTCCAGCCGCGTTTGCGGCGTGAGCACGGGACCGTTGGTAAACACCACCGGCAATTTAAGTTTAGAGGCGGTCTCGTAAACCTCGAATGCCCGCGTATCGGATGGATGAAAATCCTGTGCGGCGGGGCTGAGCGTTATGCCGCCAACCCAGGATTCACTGCGAAAAGCCTTTATTTGATTGGCGGCTCCCGGCTCGGTCGGGTCTACCCCGGCAAAGCCGATCATCTGGCTCGGGTGCTCGCGGCAATATTCGGCGATGAACCGATTGGGAATCTGCGCGTTAAGATGGCGGCTGGTAAAGGCCAGCACAAAGCAATAATCCACAGGCTCGGAAGCGGCAAAGTGGGTGGCAATGTCGGCTTTGGGCAGCAAACGCACTCGCCGATCCCCCAAAATAACCGGTTGCTGCAACAGGCTCGTGCCGTTAGGCCCAAGCTGTTCGGGGCTTTCCCAGATAAACGTATGGCAATCAATGATCAAAGAAGCTCCTTGTGCAGCATCTTAACGCAGGGAGATGCGCGGGTCGGCCCGGGCACAAAGTACATCTACCAGCAGATTAAATACGACGATAAGCACCGTGTAAACCATGGTGATGCCCAAAACAAGTGGAATGTCTTTGTTGATACAGGCATTAACGAAGTTTTGTCCCATGCCGGGAATGTCGAATATTTTTTCGACCACAAAAGAGCCTGTTAGAATAGCGGCTGCGGCGGGACCTAAATAAGCCAGAATGGGTGCCGCTATGTTGGCTCCAGCATGGTGCGCTACCACACGCAGCGGGCTGGCCCCCTTGGCTTTGGCGGTTCGGATAAAATCGGCTGAAAGCGTGTCGAGCATTGTGCTGCGCGTAAGTCGGGCGATATAGGCCAAAAAGCCCAGTGCCAGAGTAAACGCCGGCAATATAAGTTGGGAAAATCTTCCCCAGCCGCCCGGTGGAAGCCATGCGAAGTAAACGCTGAAAAACAGCAGTAGTATGGACCCCGTGACAAAACTGGGCACACTGATGCCCGCAATACTAAGTGCGGTTGTAAATGCATCGGGCCAACGGCTTTTAAACACTGCAGAAAAGGTTCCCAGGAGAACTCCGATCCACAGCGCCAGCAGTAAAGCCATGGATCCCAGCGCTACCGAAACAGGCATTGTTTGGCGGATGATATCGAGAACAGTCCAGCTTTGGTAACTGATGGTCGGGCCGAGATCGCCATGGGTTATGGCACGCCAAGGATAGGCCCAGTAAGCATGCCATGGATGGTTTAGGCCATAGCGCTTAGCCAAAGCGTGTAGAACTGCTGGCGGGGGCTGCTTGTCGCCTACGAAGGGGTTTCCGGGAGTCGCCATGAGCAACCAGAAAGTTACCGTGTATACGATCCATAAGACCATAACGGACTGCAGCAATCGTGAAAGTATAAATCTTGTCATGGCGCAGCCTCCGCGCTGATGAGCGGCGGTGTTTGATGGGCCAACCAAGCTCGCCTGAAATGCACGTATTTCAGCAGAGTAATGGCACGAGGGTTGGGGTATATACCTCCGATTTCCTGATTATTGTATATCGGGCCGTTGCTGTATTGATACAGTGGAGC
>JBMFVX010000022.1:0-30451 GCA_049965775.1 Phycisphaerae bacterium | reverse complement strand
AAGACAAGTCGCCCCGCCGGCGATAGAGGCGAGCACTTTCCATCCCTTCCTTTTGGTTGCGGCGGAGCCGCGCTGGGGGCCTCGGTGCCCTCTGTGGCAAAAATCGCCGCGAAGCACCCAACTTAAAAATCTTCGTGACTTCGTGTTTTGGTGGTTCACTCCCCGTCGTCGTCTCTGCGCCTCCAACTCTCTGCGCGCCAATAGCGGTTAACTCCATCTACTCTCTCGCGGCTCGCAGGCCGCGCTGTTACGCGCTTTACCCATCCTATCAATTGCCGTTAACATAACCCCGGCGATGCGGTTTGGACGCCGCGCGGGTCATAGCCTGAAGGGATTCATCATGCGGCTGCTTACAATTCAACGTGTCCGCGGCGGTTTGTGTCGCAGTGTGCTATTGTCGTCGCTGGCGATGACGGCTCTGCTGGCGGGCTGCGCCCAACAGCACCCCGGCAAAACGCTAAGCGCGGGCTTTAGCCAGTATCAGCAGGGCAGCTATGCCAGTTCCAATGCCACCGCCAACGAATATATTCAAAAGTATGCTCACAACCCCAATGTGGATGAAGCTTATTATCTTAAGGGAATTTCTTGTGAGGCACGCGGCGACATTGCAGGAGCCGAGGCCGCTTACCGGGCGGCCATAGCCTGCAGCAAGCGCCCGGACCTGACAGCCAAAAGCTACCGCTCCCTGGGTGATATGGCCTATATGAAGCACAGTTATTCCGCGGCTGTCACCTATTATGAAGCATCCATTTCCGCCGACCCAAACCTGGCGCCGGGTGCGTGGTTGCTGTTTCGGCTCGGGGCGTCTTTGCAGTGCGAAGGGCAATGGGGTACGGCACGCATTTATTTTGCCCGGCTGCTGCAGGACTTTCCTACATCGCCGCCGGCCCAGTTTGCGCTTGAACGCATTAATATGACCCACTTTGCCTTGCAGTTTGCGGCCTTTACGGTGCTGACAGCCGCCTCACGAGAAGCCGCATACCTGCATATGCAGCATATTCCGGCTGTTGTTGTGCCGAGCGAGGTAGGAGGACGCTGGCTTTATCTGGTGCAATCGGGCGACTATCCGACATGGGCCATGGCTACAGCAGAGCAAATGGCGCTTAAGCGACGGTTTGCGCAGGTAATTGTCGTGCCCTGACATCGCCCCGTGGGGGCGTGGCAACTTTTCCGGGCGGTCAGCCGGCTGCGACGGTAACGCAGACATCTTGTCTGCATCGGCCAGAGTAGAGATTTTGCGTTCCGCTTCAGAGCAAGGCAGGCAGCCAGCGCCTTGTACTCGGCAAACGCGACTGGGGATGCCAATAAAATCGGCATGATCCCGGGCCGCCCGAAAAATTGCCACGCCCGCCCGTGGCTGTGCCAAGAGAGCAGAGCAGCAGGGCTTAGGGCGCTGCGCTCGCGTGGCGCGGGTCGCCGCGCTGCCGCGACGGGAGTTGGAGTACCAGATGGTGTGCTTCTTGGCAAAATAGCGAGAGTTTACAGGTGTGCAATGCAAGGTGCAGGCAAAGGACCCAACGCATGACCGAAGGTTGCGGACAGCCTCTTTTTGAACTTGCGGGCATTACCAGGCAATATGGGTCGCTCACGGCGCTAAGTGATCTTTCGGTTAGCGTGCCGCCCGGAGCCATTGGCCTGCTCGGTCCCAACGGCTCCGGCAAAACCACCATGATTCGTACCTTGCTGGGGTTGATTCGTCCCAACAGCGGCAGCGGCCGAGTGCTGGGGTTGAACATTGCCGACCATGCGCTGGACATTCGCCGGCAGGTAGGTTTTGCGCCCGAGGATGAGTGTTTGTTTCCGGGCGTTACCGGCATTGAATTTGTGGCGTATGCGGGTGAGTTGGTGGGTATGCCCGCCACCGATGCCATGCAACGCGCCCACGAAGTGCTCGACTATACGGGCCTGGGTGAAGTGCGTTATCGCAAGGTCGAATCGTACTCTGCCGGCATGAAACAGCGGCTCAAACTGGCCGGGGCCATCGTACACGACCCTCAATTGCTCATACTCGATGAGCCGACCAATGGCATGGACCCGGCCGGCCGCGAAGATATTTTGCGCCTCGCCGCCGACCTGGCTCATAACAAGGGTATGAGCCTGATTTTTTCGAGTCATTTATTGCCCGATGTCGAAGCGGTGTGCCGCTACATTGTCGTGCTGGGCAATGGCCGGCTGCTTTTGCAGGGGCCTATCAGCGAACTCAAACAGGCTCGCGCCGATTGTTATGAAGTACGGCTCAAGCAGCCGAGCGAGGTCTTTAATCAGCGGCTAAAGGCGGCCGGCTGCACGTTGACCATCCGCGGTGAGCTGCTGGCCGTGAAATTGCCCGAGGGCGCCGCTATGGCAATGGTGTGGCAGGCGGCTGCCGACAGCCACTCGCAGATTCGTCACCTGCGCCCGCAGCGCAGCACGCTGGAAGAAGTATTTCTCGATGCGTTGGAGCCGCACTGATGCCAATTATGGATCAAGGCTATCAGCACTGGGCCGGGCAGCTGGCGGGCCACCGCTGGCGCTGGTTGGCGGTGGCACGGCAAGGCATTCGCGTAAGCATGCGCATGCAGTACGTGCGTTATGTGCTTTTTGCCGCCTGGGCGCCCGCCCTGACGCTCTCGTGCCTGCTGGCGATGTGGGGCCTGCTTGAGCGAAAAAGTTCGCTGGTGTCTACATTTGTCAGCTTTATGGCTTTTATGAACCCCGGCGTGGTGGCGGCCCCATTGCATTACCGGGTGGATGTGTGGCGGCTGGCCTACGGCTACTTTATGCATGTGGAACTGTACTTTTCCATGGTGGTGATACTGCTCATCGGCCCTAACCTCATCAGTCAGGACTTGCGCGTCAATGCGCTGCCGCTGTATTTTTCGCGGCCGCTGCGGCGCAGCGACTATTTTGTGGGCAAGCTGGGCGTGATTGTTTTTTTTCTGGCGATGGTGATGATCGCTCCGGCCATCGTAGCGTATATTCTTGGCCTGCTGTTTTCGCTTGATATTACGATTATTCCGCAGACCATCGGCATTTTGCTCGCGGCCATTGTTTATGGAGCGGTCATTGCCCTTTGTGCCGGCACGCTTATGCTGGCGCTCTCAGCGCTGACGCGCAATTCGCGTTATGTGGCACTGCTGTGGCTGGGGGTGTGGTTTATCGGCGGCATCGGCAGCGGCGTGTTGGAGCATGTGCATCAACATCAGTTGCGCTTTGACGCCCGCCAATGGATGGTGAAACACAAGGAGCAAGTGTTGCAGTTTCGGCACCGCTTCGGTGATTCCGATAGGCCGCCCGACGACCAAAATGGCTGGCAGCTCTATCGGCAGCGCTACGAAGCGCTGCGCCTGGCAGACGCCACCCGCGATTGGCGGCCATTGGCGTCTTATACGGGCGATTTGGCCCGCATCGGCCAGCAATTGCTGCAAACAAACGAGGCCTGGCGCAGCATTGGCAAACTGCTGCCGCCGGGACCGCATCGGCAGCGGCTGCTGGCGCGGTATCTTGGCCCGCGCTATCCGTGGTATTGGGCGGCCGGAGTGCTCGCCTGCGTTTTAGGAATCTGTTTATGGATTCTCCACAGGTCCATCCGGGCGATGGATCGTCTCAAATAAAACCGATTGTTGCATTCCACGAGGTAAGCAAGTGGTATGGCAACGTGATCGGTCTGAACAAGCTCAGCGTGCTGGTGCAGCCGGGCATCACCGGCTTGCTTGGCCCCAATGGGGCGGGCAAGTCTACCATGCTGCAATTGGCGACCGGACAGCTTCGTGCCAGCAAGGGGCAGGTGCAGGTGCTCGGTGCGCCGGCGTGGAACAACCCCAGCCTGTATCACCAGGTGGGCTTGTGCCCTGAGCAAGATGCGTTTTATGAGTGGATGAGCGGACAGGATTTTGTCGCGACCTGTGCCCGTCTTGCGGGCTTTGCGCCAAGGCTCGCCAGGGCCGCCGCCGATGATGTGCTCGAAGCCGTCGGCATGACCTTGCACAAAAAGCGAGCCATTCGCGGATATTCCAAAGGCATGCGGCAGCGCACCAAATTGGCGCAGGCCATGGTGCACCAGCCCCGGGTGCTGTTTCTGGATGAGCCTATGACCGGCACCGACCCCGTGGCGAGGCATGATCTGATCGAAATTATTCATCGGGTTGCGGCGGCCGGTCGCAGCGTGGTGGTGTCAAGCCATGTGCTTTATGAGGTTGAAGCGCTCACCTCGCAGATTATTCTGCTCAACCGCGGCCGGTTGCTGGCGCAGGGGCATATTCGCGACATTCGCAACCTGATGGATCAACATCCGCATCGCATTGTGCTTGCATCACCTCAGGCTCGTGCTCTGGCGGCCGCCATGATCGCCTGGCCTGATGTGCAGGGCATTAACGTGCATGATGCTTCTCAAACCATTGTTGTGGAGACCGCACAACCCGACCTGTTTTACTCGCGGCTGCCTGAACTTGCCGCCGCCGGCTCTGAGCTTCGTGAAGTGTACTCGCAGGATGATAATCTTGAAGCAGTCTTTAAATACTTGGTGGGTAAATGACGCAAACCAATGCCAGCACAGCAACAAGCGCGGCGCCCGCCGCCGTCGGCGGGCCGCCAACAGCCAACGCGCCCTCACTGCCGTCGCCTTCGCTGCTTAGAAGCGTATGGGCGCTTTATGGGCTGTCGCTGCGGCAACATCAGCATGGCAAACGCTGGCTTATGGTGGCTATTTTGCTTTCAGTGCCGGCGCTGCTGGCGGGAGTACTGCGGCTTACCTCGGCAAGCGTGCCGCGCGAAATGCTGGAGTTTTTTCTGGCGTTTATGTTTATGCCTCAGGCGCTGGTGCCGCTGACCGCGCTGATTTATGCATCCGGCGTTATTCAGGATGAACAGGAAGATCAGACCCTGACCTATTTGCTCACGCGGCCCGTGCCCAAATGGCTGATATACATGACCAAACTGGCTGCGGCCATTACCGTTATGGTCATTCTGCTGGTACTCGCCGACATCCTCACCTATGGCGCGATTTATATTGGAGCTGGGCATGGGGCGGTGGCAGCCGCCCGCTGCGCCAAGGCATGCGTGCTGACATCTCTGGCTGCAGCAGTGTATGGATGCCTGTTTGGTTTGATCGGCATGGTTACGCGGCGTGTGCTGGTGGTGGGGTTGATTTACATAGCCTTGGTTGAGGGGCTGCTGGCCAACTTACCGTTCAGTATTCGCCTGCTTACGGTCATTTATTACACGCGACTGATTGCCTATCGCTGGCTTGCCTTTATTGTGCCCACCAGCCACTGCACGTCACAAAATCTGGCCGCCGACAATTGGAAACTGGCGCTCAACAGTCATGGCGAACTGGTGGGTTACCCGCAAAGCGCAACCTGCATACTGCTGCTGCTGGCGGGTGGGGTTGTATGCACACTGCTGGCTGCGTGGTTGTGTAACCTGCGTGAGTTTTACGTCAAAACACCGGAAAAGCTGTAATCCAGGCAGCCGGGTTAAGGACGCGAGAGGCGAACCGCGTGCCTGCAGTTGCCGGGAGTTGTTGGCCCAAGGGGTTATAATCCTGTCAATTATCCGGAAGTAAAACGTCTGGCCCATCATCAGGAGCAAATGTATGTTTGTGCCGTATCGTCCGGATGTCACCATGCACCGTTGGCCTCTTGCCAATGCCGCTCTAATTTTGTTGACGTGTGTTATCAGCATCGCACTTTTTTCTTCCATGCAGCAATGGAATCGCGACCATCAGGCCGATATGGCCTTTGAGCATGGCCAGTTTGTAATGGATATACCCGCGAATCAAGCGGATGACCTGATGGATCACTTCATGCTTGAGCCGGGGCATTTTGAACTTTCACAACTGGTGGGCAATCTGCTGGTGCATGAGGGCTGGGCGCATCTGCTGGGCAATATGTTTTTCCTGTTTTTGTTCGGTTGCGCGGTAGATGCCCGCCTGGGGCACGCATTGTTTTTGGCTTTGTATTTTGGAGCGGGCATTTTTGAAAGTCTGGTGTATTTGGCATTTGGCCCGCATATACCTTGCCTTGGTGCATCGGGCGCTATTATGGGGGTCATGGGGGCGTTTTTTGTTTTGTACCCGCGCAACAATATTTCGTGTTACTACTGGTTTTGGTGGGAAATTGACGGAACCGTTGATATTTCAGCCTATTGGTTGCTGCTGGCCTATTTTCTGCTTGATGTCTTCGGCTTAATCAATGGCGGCTCAGCGGTGGCGCACATCAGCCATGTGGCTGGCTTTATCTTTGGAATGGCCGTAACGATCGCCATGCTCAAAATCGGCTGGATACAACCGGTAGAGAATGAAGAAAACCTGCTGCAAATGCTGCGCATGCAGCCGGAAGCGGTGGAGGAATAGGTGCGCCGTACATGATACCGGCATCCGGCAGGGGGGCTGCTCGCCGCCCGGACCTGAATAAGGATTTCCAAGTGAGCTTAGTGGGCCAGGTAGGCCAGCCAAAGAGGCGATGGGACCTTATAAGCCAGAACGGCAATCTTTCGCGACCGGCGCTAAAGCACCGGGCGGTAACATCGTACAAGTTGCTTTCGCATCAATAATATGACCATGGTATAATGACCATAGTAAAGGAGGCTATCATGAAAACAATGTCGGCGGGCGTGTTCAAGACCAAATGTCTGGCGGTTATGGATGTGGTTCAGGCCCAGCGGGAAACAGTTGTCATCACAAAGCGCGGCAAAGCTGTCGCGAAGCTGGTTCCTGTCGAAAGAGGAGCCGATGAGATTTATCATTTTCTCCGCGGCAAAGGCACCATTAGAGGCGATGTTGTCGCGCCGGCGCTTTCTGGCCAGGAATGGGGCGATCTGAAGTGATACTTGTTGATACGCACATCGTGGTCTGGCTCGCGTTAGCTCCTGACGAATTGTCGGCTAAGGCGGCGGCGGCAATTGACGCGGCCAGAGCCGATGGTGATGGACTGGCGATTTCTGGCATCAGTTTGCTGGAACTTGCGATGCTGGTAACCAAGGGCCGGATTAATCTTGAGATCAGCCTTGAAACGTTTCTGCAGCAAGTCGAGACGCTCTTTGTTGTCCTGCCGATAAGCGGCTGCGCATGTGCACGGGCGTCGCAGCTTCCCGCAGGTTTTCCCAACGATCCGGCGGATCGCATTATCGCAGCGACAGCATGGGATCAGGGCATTGCGTTGATTACGGCGGATAAAGCAATTCGACGATCAAAGGTTGTTCGTACGATCTGGTGATATACACTGCTGGACCACCGCCGCTGGGCGACCGGCTGTCCGGCTACGCGGTTTCTATGCGCTTTTGGTGGCGTTGCCGGGGGACTCCGCGGGGCTTTGCGTTGGCGGCGGGCCAAAGAGGGCGGTGCCTATGCGAACCATCGTTGCGCCCTCTTCGATGGCTGCTTCAAAGTCGCCGCTCATGCCCATTGAAAGATGTTCGAACTGCTCGCCGGCCATTTTGTGAAACCGGATTTCTTCAAACAGTTCGCGCAGCAGGCCAAAGCAATAGCGGGCTTTTTCAGGATCATCGGTTTGCGGGGCCATGGTCATAAGCCCCACCAGCGACAGGTTGCCCATGGTTTCTATCTGTTCACACAGATGCGTAGCCGCCGGAACCGAAACGCCGAATTTTGAAGCCTCACCGCTGGTGTTTACCTCCATGAGAACCTTGACGGGTTGATCGAGCCGGGCGGCAAGCTCGTTGATTTCTTCGGCGATGCGCAGCGAATCTATGCTGTGAATGCAGCAGGCCAGGCTGATGGCCTGATTGGCCTTATTGCGCTGCAGGTGGCCTATCATATGCCAACGGAGTTCGCGCGGGGCGGGCAGAGCCGCTCCGGAGGATGCTGCGCCGGCGAGCCAGCCGTTAACCTCATCAATATGCGACTGCATTTGTTGTACGCGGCTTTCGCCCAGATCGCGCACGCCGGCGGCGATCAGTTCGTGAATTTGCTGCGCTGTGGCATATTTGGTTACGGCCACCAGCGTTACTTCATCGGGCGATCGCCGCGCCTTGTGCGCAGCGGCGGCGATGCGCTGTTTAATATGAGATACTTGTTCCGCGACGCCCATGGGTTCCCCGGTGAGTTGCTCTGCCATTGGCACGCATTATCGTTGAAAGACGGCTGATGTAAAGGTTTATTGAAGCGTTTTCGTATGGTGGAAAATCCGCCGTGCCGTCGCGCGGCACGGCTACGCGCCGTGGCTTATCTCGCCAGATGAATAGGGCGAGGTTTGAAACGCGGGTTTTTGCCGAAAAATTCCGCCGGGTTGTTATGAAACACCTGCAGCAGCGTATCGCGGCTGTGGCCGCGGCGCTGGGCTTCGAGCATGGTGCGGTGCGTGTTGAGCGGGTCGCTGACACCCCAGTCGGCGGCGGCATTGACGCAAAGTTTTTCTGAGCCGAAAACCTCGAGCATATCCACAGCGCGTTGCGGCGTGGCTTTGGAGATGGGGTAAATAGTGATGCCGGCCCAGTAGCCGGCGTCTTTCACCATGCCGATGGTGTGTTCTTCCACGTGGTCAATAAGGATGCGCGAGGGGTCTATTACGGAGCCAAAATCCTTAAGCATGTCTAAAATCATGCGAGTGCCCTTGAGCTTGTCCTGCAGGTGGGGCGTGTGAATTAAAATAAGCGCGTGCCGCGGCCGCTCTGCGAGTGCTTTGCGATCGGGCAGTTTGGCGGCCCAGTCCAGGGCGAGTTGCACATGCTGCTGAAACACCTTGGCTTCGTTGGGCGTGTTTTTATTAAGGCCAATTTCGCCAATGCCCAGCACATTGGGTTTATCAAGGTATTTTGGAATTTCGGCGAGCACTTCGTTTGCTTTGCCGAGGTCCTCGGCTTCTTTGGGGTTAAGGCATATCCAGCAGTAATGGTCTATGCCAAACTGGGCGGCCCGCTGTGGCTCAAACTCCGTAAGCTGTCTGAAGTAGTCGGTAAAACCGGCAGGGGAGCGATCAAAGCCGGCCCAAAAAGCCGGTTCGCTTACGGCCACCACGCCCGAGAGGGCAAGCATTTCGTAGTCGCTGGTGGTGCGCGAGACCATATGAATGTGCGGATCAATTAAAAACATGGCGTAAGGTTCCTCTAAAGCCGGGTGAGGGCGGGTTGCCGACAGTTGCTTATCGCGATGCCGGCCTCGGCGGTTGATGTTATTTAAGCGAGTACAACTCCTGTATGCTTTGGGCACGGTGGGGGCCGGCGCCGGCGAGAATGTCCAAGGCTCCGTGTATAAATGCCAGCCGAGGGTCGCTTTTAAGGGCGGCCGCGCCGGGGCGGCGGTCTATACGGTCGAGCGTAGCGGCAACCTCAATAAGCCGGGCACGAACTTCCAAAAAATAGGTATCGAGTACCTGTGAGGCATTCATGGGGTGAATGGGGGCGGTTCGCATGGTTTTTCTCCCGCTGGGACGCCAAGGGTCAAACAACATACCTGCCAATTAGTATATAGTCGCCGGAGTGCCGATGGTAATCAGTCGCACCGGCCCCATGGCATGCCGCCACAGCAACACTCTAAATGTATGGATGACCTGCGGCGACACCGGGAGGTGTATTGCTGCTAAAATGCTTGCTGGCTGTTCGCAGCAGAAGGTATTTGTTATGGCTCCCAAGACGCTCGATGAAATGTTTGCACGCGGCAACAACGCTGCGCTTACCCAGGTGATTGCCGCCGTGCGGCAGCTCTACGCCGCACTCGAAGATGAAATTGCCCTTCAAAAGCCCTTGTGTACAGCCAGCGGCCGGTGCTGCCACTTTGAAAGCTACGGTCATCGCCTGTACGTTACACCTGCCGAGATGGTGGTTTTTGAGCACCACCGCCGCGAGGCAGCCGTGGCTCACCGGCCAGGCGGATTAAGCCCGCCGGCCGGACCTGAGCCTGATGCATGGCGATTCCCCTTGCCACTGCTCGACGAGAGCTGCGAGGTGAACCCCGGCTGTCCGTGGCAGGTTAACGGTTTGTGCATGGCGCGCGAGGGCCGCCCGCTGGGTTGCCGCATTTATTTTTGTGATGAATCCAGCAGCGCCTGGCAGACCAGCGCGTATGAGCGGTTTCATAATGAGCTTAAGCGGTTGCATGAGAGGTTTGATATCGGTTATTCCTATACCGAATGGCGCCAAGCTCTGCGTGCGCTGCCGCCGGTTTCTGGAGAAGTTTTACCATGACACAGCCCCCGCCCACACGATTGACTCAATTGCAGCAGATGCTGGCCGCAGAACCCGCCGACGTATTCCTGCAATATGCGATGGGCATGGAGCACATGCGCCTGAAAGATTGGCCCGCGGCGCTGGCAACGTTTGGCGGCCTGCTGCAGCAGGACTCTAACTATGTTGCGGCCTATTTTATGAGTGGGCGGGCACTCGTGCAGAAGGGCGACGTGCCGGCCGCACGGGCCATGCTGACACGCGGCATCGAAGTGGCGCGCCGCGTTGGCGACGACCATGCCGCCGGCGAAGTGCAAGGCTTTTTGGATGAGCTTTAATACGGCCGACAGCCGGCCCAGATGGCCCGGCCGCAGAAAATGTTTGTGTGAGGTGTTGCACGATGGAACTGGCTTTTTCAACCAATGCCTTTACACGTCATTCGCTGGATGCGGCCATTAAAGCCATCGCGGGCTGTGGCTACACCGGTGTAGAAATTCTGGCCGACAAACCGCATTGGTACCCGGAGGTGTTTTCAGCACCGGTTGCCGCCAGGGTTCGCAAGCTGCTCGATAAAACCGGCCTGCATGTAAGCAATATCAACGCCAACTGCACCTTCGGCTACTGGAAAAACCCTCCGCCCGAGCCGTTTTTTGAGCCATCGCTGATTTCGCCCAAGCTGCAACTGCGGCGCGACCGCATGCGCATGATCAAAAATACGCTGCGGTTTGCTCAGGCCATTGGTGCCGGCAATATCAGCATTACCAGCGGCAAAGCGCTGCCTACGATGGAGCCTGCAAAGGTCTGGCCGCTGCTGCGTGATTCGCTGCGCACGTTGCTCGAAGAAGCCGAAAAACTGGGCGTGCGCATCGGTATAGAATGCGAGCCGATGCTTTTTATTGAATACGCACAGGAGCTGGCCGCTCTTATTGGCGAAATAGGCAGCGATTACCTGGGCGCCAATTTGGACATCGGCCATTCTATTGTGCTGGGCGAAGACCTCGGCGAGGTGCTGGCCATTTTGCGTGGGCGCATTTGGAACTGCCACATTGAAGATATTCTCAACCGCAAGCATTATCACCTTATTCCCGGGCAGGGGAGTATTGACTGGTTTTCGCTTAAGGCCGCGCTGGAGGGCATTGGCTATCAGCGGTCGTTGACGGTGGAACTTTACACCTATCCCGATAGGCCAGCACACGCTGCGCAAGAAAGCCTGCGGTTTTTAAGAGGGGTATTTGGCGACTAACCAAGCGGTAAATACGCCAAGGGGCCGTCCGTAGCGATATACCTTACGGTTTAGGGTGTCTTGGAGGCGTGCCAGAGGCCGCAACTGGTTTATCGCGATCAATGGTGGCCGGCGGGAGCTATGGCATCGGTTTGGCGAGGTTGCAAACGCTTACTCCGCTCAATAACGCCTGCAAACCGGCGGCCAAGCCGCCCTGCCCTTTTCTTGACGCTTAAAATCGTGGATGATAGCCTGCATTGGCCGGCGGCAATAGCCGCGGGCGGATATGCCGTTGGCGGTTGACGCGCGGCGACTTCAGGAGAACGACCATGCCCAGCGAATTGAAAAAAACGAGTTATCGCCATGTTGGCACGCTTGCAGCTTTGCTGATAAGCGCCGGATTGGCAATGCCGAGCTTTGCGGCCGACAGTGGTACGGGCAATACAACGCCAACCGCTACGGCGTCGCCGGCAGCTCCCGCCCAGCCGCCCGCGGCCGCACCAAACAATGGTGTTCCGCCTACGGTTGTTGTCCCGGCGATTCCGCCGACGGTAAAGTCGCTGGCTACGGCAACACCAGCGCCGGCTACATCGCCCAATGTTACGATCAATATTCCTGTGCCCGGTAGTGGGCACCACAAGCCGCATAAGCATGCCGGTGTGGCGCAGCTGCCATCGGTACATCCCTTTACGGGCGAAATTAACGCCAGCCACGTTAACATTCGCAGCGGGCCGAGCATCAACTACTATCCGGTTGGGCAGCTTAGCCGGCACGATCTGGTCAGCGTCCTTGGCACGCGCCGGGGCTGGTATGCCATTGCCGCGCCGCATGGTACGCGCTGCTACATAGCCCGGCAGTTCGTAAAGCCGAACGCCGATGGTACGGCAGGCCGGGTAACCGGCGACTACATTAATGTGCGTGCGGCCAGCGTGCTGGCGCCGCATGCCGACTTCGCCATCGTCAATATGCTGCGTTCGGGTGCCAAGGTGCAGATTGTAGGCTCTACCAGCAGTTTTTATGTGATTAAAGCGCCTCCGGGTACACGCGTGTATGTGCTGGCGAAATTTGTAAGCAAAGCTGCGGCCGATGCGCAGTATGCCCGCCCCACGCTGGTTATGCCGGCGGGTGTTTCGGGTGGGCAGTTTGCCGCCGCTCAGCCCGGCGCGGCTGGTGGCGGCGTGATTAACATGCCATCGAGCGGCGCCGTCGGCTCTACGACTCCGGTTGCCGGAGGTTCGGCCCCGGGTGCTGCGCCTTCAACCGCTCCGGCGACGCAATCGGCCGTGGCTGTAACCGGCGCAGGAGCCGGCTCGCTGACTCCGGCGGTTAATCCATCGCTTTTTACTCAGTACGATCAGTTGGCACAGGCCACGCAGAAAGAGTTTGATAAAAAACTCGGCCACGAGAACCTTGCCCCGCTGGCTGTACAAGCCAAAGCTCTGCTGTCGCAACCGGGCCTGCCCGCCTCAATGAAGAAGGACACAACCGAATTGCTCGCGGCGGTGAACAGCCGCATGGCGGTGCAGGCGTTGTACAAAGCCAATCA
This sequence comes from Phycisphaerae bacterium, assembly GCA_049965775.1. GTDB lineage: Bacteria > Planctomycetota > Phycisphaerae > WQYP01 > WQYP01 > JABEVB01. The sequence continues at coordinate 17,585 of JBMFVX010000022.1, read as the reverse complement.
GACGCAGCCGTCCATTCAGCAGCAGGTGCAGCCCTACCAGGAAAAATGGTCGCAATCGCAGCAGCAGATTAACAACATCATGGCCCGCGAACCGTATGTGGCCATGGGCGTGTTGCGACACAGCTCGGCGCTGCGGAGCAAGTATGCGTTGGTAAACCCCACCACGGGCCGCGTGACGGCTTACGTGGACAAAACCACGCAAATAGATATATCCAAGCTGCTGGGTGAATACATCGGCGTCAAGGGAGATTTTGTCGGCAAGACCGGCACGATTGTTCCGCTGATTAAAGTCACCACCGCAACGCTCATGCCCAGCCCCGACGTGCAGCAAGGGCCGCCCGCTGCGCATTAACGCAGCGGATGTGCGGCGGCGCGCAAGATTAAATGCCGGCCGCTCGTGGATTATTGAAAATATTATCGTGGCCGGGAATCACCTGGTCGGCGATTTCGTAAACTTCGCTCAGCGAGTCTTGCGTGGTTTTAACGTCAAAACATTCAGGCAGCACCCGGCCGGCGGCAAAATGTTCGGCGGTGGCAACGGCGTCGCCGGCAATGAGCGTAGTGCTTGTTGGCAGGCTCAGCAGCAGGCCGCATTGGCCGGGGGTATAGCCGGGCAGAGGGAACAGGTCTACGCCGGCGGCGAGCTTGTCGGCGGCGATCTGCATGCGTTCGAGCAGGCGCACCTCGCTTTGCAGCGTTATGTCGTCCTGCGAGCCTTCGGCCATGCGGTTGGCGACGGCAAGCACCTCGCGAGCGGCGTGAATTTCCGGCTCGTGCATCAGCCAATCGGCGTTGGTAAATGCGGCAAGCGCCCGCCGATGTACCGGCCGCCAGTTGGTTAAAAATACGTGGGTAATAGCCTGCGGCTTAAGGCCGGTGCGTTCAAATAGACGCTGTTCCAGCGCTTGGGCGGGCAGGGAGGGGTCTACCAAAATCAACGCGTCATCAACACGAATGAGCGTGGTGGTGGCATGACTGGTTCGCACGGCGGTGCGCTCCTGCCAGAATGGATTTTTAGATAGCGTACCGATACTGACTACAACAACATCCATGATGACTCCAATAACCCCAAAAGGCTTCGGGCAAGGCATTGTGCCGCCTGCAGGGCTGCAATGCAATTGTTGCCGGGGCAGCCGCGTGGGTGCATGGCTCCAATACTGCGAATGCGCGACTGCCGTACCGCACAGGTTTCAGCGATGTTGCCTTGCCTGCGTGGCAATTGTGGCTGCCAAAGTGGCATGAGACGCCATGTTTCAGGTTCCGAATGACTTTGTATGCGGCAAAAACCGCTGAAAAATTGCCTGCCGCCTGCCTCCGCCGCTTTGGTATGCCTTTTGTAATTGTAGAATAGGTATTGAGTTTGGGAGGCTGTTAAAAGGCGGTGTCTGCCAGTGGGCTGGCGCGGCCGGCGAGGAGTTTTATGCGTTTAGATAAATTAACCGTCAAGGCCCAGGAGGCATTGGGCAATGCACAGTCGTTGGCCGCCGAAAAGCACCATAGCGAAGTTGCCGCACTGCATTTGCTTGCGGCCCTATTGGCCGATGAGGAAGGCATCATCAGGCCGCTTTTGGCCAAAGTCGGCGCGGATGCCAACCGTCTCGCCGCCAGTGTAGAGGGTGAATTAGCTCGCTGGCCGCAGGTGTCGGGTCAGGCACAGCTAGGTATGGCCCGCGATTTAACCGAGGTGCTCGGCGCAGCGCAGCGCGAGGCCGACCGCCTGAAGGACGAATATATTTCAACGGAGCATCTGCTGCTCGCCCTTACCGAAGTTGCCGGGCCTTCGCGCGATGCACTGCGCCACATGGGCGTTAAGCGCGATGCTGTTCTGGCAAGCCTCAAAGACATTCGCGGCTCTGCCCGCATTACCGACGACAACCCCGAAGGCAAATATCAGGCGCTGCAGCGCTACGGCCGCGACCTCGTTGAAACCGCCCGCCGGGGCAAACTGGATCCGGTGATCGGCCGCGATGAAGAAATTCGTCGTTGCATGCAGGTGCTAAGCCGCCGCACCAAAAATAACCCCGTGCTGATTGGCGAACCGGGCGTAGGTAAAACCGCCATTGTAGAGGGCATGGCGCAGCGCATTCTTTCGGGCGACGTTCCGGAGGGCCTTAAAAACAAACGGCTCATTGCACTGGACATGGGCGCACTGGTCGCGGGGGCCAAGTTCCGCGGCGAATTTGAAGACCGCCTCAAAGCCGTGCTTAAAGAAGTGGAGCAGGCCGCCGGCAGTGTCATCCTGTTTATTGATGAGCTGCACAATGTGGTGGGTGCTGGCCGGGCGGAAGGCTCGATGGACGCAGGCAATTTGCTCAAGCCGGCGCTGGCGCGCGGCGAGCTGCGCTGCATTGGCGCGACCACACTTGACGAATACCGCAAATATATTGAAAAAGACCCGGCGCTTGAACGACGCTTTCAGCCGGTGATGGTGGCGCAGCCATCGGTTGAAGACACCATCGCCATTTTGCGCGGCCTGAAGGCTAAGTACGAAACGCACCATGGCGTGCGTATACAGGATTCCGCCCTTGTGGCGGCGGCAACGCTTAGCCAGCGGTACATTGCCGATCGCTTTCTGCCTGACAAGGCCATTGATCTTGTGGATGAAGCAGCCAGTCGGCTGCGTATTGAAAATGATTCGATGCCGGCCGAGCTTGACGACACCCGCCGCCGCATGATGCAGCTTGAGGTGGAGCGCGAAGCGCTTAAGAAAGAAAAAGATGAGGCCTCCGCCCGCCAGCTTGAAAAGGTGCAAAAAGAATTGGCTGAGCTTTCAGAATTGAATGCCGCACTGACCGCCAAGTGGGAGCACGAATCCGGTGCGCTCAAAGCCGTGAAGGCTCTGCGCGAAAAAATTGAGCAGGCGCACACCCAATTGGAAGAAGCCCAGCGCAAAGGCCGTCTGGAGGAAGCCGCCCGGTTGCGCTATGGCGAGCTGCGCCAGCTTGAAGACGAACTCAAACGCCGCCAGGGGGAGTTGGATGCCATTTTAAAAACGGGCCAATCCATGGTGCGTGAAGAAGTCACGCCCGAAGAAATCGCCGAGGTTGTCGGCAAATGGACGGGCATTCCGGTAAGCAAAATGCTTGAGGGCGACCGTGAACGGCTGCGGCGGATGGAATCGTTCTTAGAAAAGAGAGTCGTCGGTCAGGATGAAGCGGTCAAGGCCGTGAGCAATGCGGTGCGCCGGAGCCGCTCCGGCCTCGGCGACCCGCGGCGGCCCATCGGCAGTTTCATGTTTTTGGGGCCTACAGGGGTGGGAAAAACCGAGCTGTGCAAGGCGCTGGCCGAGTTTTTATTTGATACTGAAGAAGCGCTTATTCGCATAGATATGTCGGAGTTTATGGAGCAACATAGCGTGGCGCGGCTCATCGGCGCTCCTCCCGGTTATGTGGGCTATGAAGAGGGCGGCGTGCTGACCGAAGCGGTTCGCCGGCGGCCCTACAGCGTTATATTGTTTGACGAAATAGAGAAAGCGCATCGCGATGTGTTCAACGTGCTGCTGCAGGTGCTCGATGACGGCCGACTTACCGACGGTCAGGGCCGCACCGTAGATTTCAAAAACACGCTGATCGTGATGACCAGCAACCTCGGCTCGCAGATTATTCAGGAACTTGCCGCCAAGGAAGGCTCTGACTGGGAAATTGAAGCGGGCGTTCGCGACATACTCAAGCAGAACTTTCGGCCGGAGTTTCTTAACCGCGTGGACGAAATTGTGGTCTTCCATACGCTTAAGAAGGAGCACATCGGCCGCATTGTAGACATACAACTGCGGCAGTTGGAGCAGCGGCTTGCGGCCCGCGGGCATTCGCTGGTGATGAGCGAAAAAGCCCGCGACGCTTTGGCGCAGCAAGGCTACGATGTAACCTTTGGCGCCCGGCCGCTCAAACGGGTCATTCAACAGCAGATTGAAAACCCGCTGGCGCAGTTGCTGCTGGACGACAAGCTGCCTCCAGGCAGCGGTTTGGAAATCGACGTAGACCGCCACGATCGCTTTACATTTAAGCCAACCGCCCCGGTGGTAGAAGGCGAGCTGGTGGAGTAAAGGGTTACGGGTGCGTAACATTTTTAGCCACGACTCTGCAGAGCAATTATGTCGAGGCCTGAGTGATGTAGGCGATTTATCAACTCGTGTTTGGCGTCGTGACTTATCAGCGATTTTCATTCGGCGCGGGCAAAGTTTGGGATAACCAGTGGTTAAGATCGGGATTATTATTGATGGCGGATTCAAGCACATCGCCTTTGACTCCGAGGTCGGCCAGTGTGACAGCGGCGAGAAGGCACTTTAACCGCTCGGTTGCATGCACGGCCTTTACCCCGCCGAAGGATTGTGGCTTGGCATGTTCATCACGGTGCGTGAAATAATTTCGGGTATCAACAACGCGATCCACAAAAATCTTCGGGTTGCCAGCAGCAATCCGAATACCCAATTGTCCCGGCAGGCGGCTGAATAAATCACGTAGCCGTTTTCGCATCGAATGCTCGTTGCCATAACGCAGGCGGTTTGTGAGGCTCTGTCGGTGCTCGCCGCTTATCTCCGGCGGAATGGCGGCGGTTATCTTGTTATATGCGCGATTAAACGCCTCCTGCTCCATGTACAGGCCACCTGGAAGGGAGCGGTAGTAGGCCTCGATGGCCTGTATGGCTGTGAGGAGCCGAACTTCAACAGGCCCGGATTCTTGCAGAAGCGACCAAAAGTATAGGTATGCCGCCATTTGGGCCTGCTCGTCCCGTGCGAACCATTTAGTGACCATTTCAGAAAAAATATCTTTTACTGCCGAGTAGCTGATCAAGGGCCCTTGAACCTCTGTGGCCTGCGATTCGCCTAGTTGTGCGGCAAGCATGCGGCAGGGTGCTGCGGTCTGACCATCGCCCGCGACTGTAAACTCAAGCCAGCGCAGATCTACGCGTGCGCCGATAAGCAACGACAGGAACGTCTGAAAGCTAAACGCAAGATCGCGGGCCACATGGAGTGGTACCGGTTTGTCAAACTCAAGCTTGATAAACGCGGCGGCTCTCATGCTCATGCTGCTTTCGACAACGGACCTGGATCCCAGAAATTGCCAGCCGATCTTTACCTTCATCTGCTGCTTGGTCACCGGAATCTCGATCGTTTTGGGAAAACGAAACCGATAGTCATATCCAATAAGCTTTTCATTTTCGTCGAGTTGTGGCTCGTCGTGGAATAGCACTTGGCCAAGCCAACTCTCGAGCGATGTTAAGCCAAAGGTGCAGGATGTAACCTCGACTGTATCGCAGTCCGAAAAATGTCCTCCGAACAGGACACGATTGCTAAGCAGAGTGACCGGTCCATGGCCGCCCGCCCCAACAGATCGGCTTTTGATGAACGAGTTACCGAGAGTGAACAGCGTGCCGCTCATTAGCCGTCCGTGTATCGTATGCAGAGCGCCCTCGCCAGCATCGTTGAAACCTATGTTTGGCGCAATCTGTCCGACTGCTTCGACGGTAATGCCGTCCCGTGGCGTATAGATCAAACTTCCCGTTGCCGTATGAGTGGCATCCGCGGGTAGCCAGAACGTTGCCCATTCGTCTAATGGTTTGTTGAACTCGATGTCCAAAGCGATGCTCCTTTGGGTGGCCGCTGTCGCGTCAATGCCTGATTTTTACCATGTGCTCGCTTGATGTACAACCATGGTCATTCCAGTCTGATGAGTTGCCGCAGGAGTTGATCCAGTGCGGTTGCAACGACAAATGTTTTATACTATAAAATAGCACAGGAAGATTGTATGAAGCGGACATTCGTCGAGTTTGAGGGTGTTACGCGGGTGTTGCGAGCGAATGGTGTCGCGGACGATGTTTTGATGGCGATGCAGCGACGCATACTCCGTGGTGAGGGCGATTTGGTTAAAGGCAGCGGCGGCCTGCGAAAAATCCGGTGTGCGGCCGCCGGCCGCGGAAAAAGCGGCGGCGTGCGAGTGCTTTACGCAGATTATCCGGTTTCGGGGGTGTGTCTTCTGGTGGCTGCGTTCGCTAAAAATGTTCGGGAGAATCTTACAAAGCAGCAACAGAACGAATTGGCTCAATTGAAAAAGAAACTTGACATGCTCATGCGGCGTCAACGTATGGCAGACAGGAGTTAACCATGGCACGAAAAAGAGACAATGAATATTTTAAAACCGTCAAGGCGGGCCTCGAGGACGCGATCCAATGGGCTGATGGGCAGAAAGTACCAGTGACACTGCGCGATGTTGACCTTCCCATGCCGCCGCGACCCATCACGGCGGTGCAGATTGCCGCTCTGCGGAAGAAGAAGGTGGGGGTAAGCCAAGCGGTGTTTGCCGGCATCGTTAACGCTTCGGTGCAAACCGTTCATGCGTGGGAGCAGGGGCGGGGGCGTCCATCGGGACCAGCACTACGTTTGTTGCGCCTGCTGGATAAGCACCCGAAGCTGGTGCGCGAGCTTGTTAATAAATGAGGAGGCGAGGTTGCCTTCGTTTTTAACATACAATTTAGTCACCACTTACAGCCTCTTGACGTTAGGACTTAGTTAGGTATACTCCCAAGCGTGCCGGTGGCGTGGGTTGCCGGCTTATTTGTTGTCTCTTTTGCAGCGAGGCCGCTATGAGTAAGGAAAATGGAACGTCCACCGCACGCGATCAAGCCTTGGAACGAGCGCTGGCGCAAATCGAAAAATCCTACGGCAAAGGCGCCATCATGACGCTCGATGGCGCCAACCCGCTGCCGATTGAAGGCATCTCCACCGGCTCGCTGGGACTTGATATCGCGCTGGGCGGCAAGGGGCTGCCGCGCGGGCGCATTGTGGAGGTGTACGGGCCGGAGTCTTCCGGTAAAACCACCTTGTGCCTGCATGTTATTGCCCAGGCGCAAAAAACCGGCGGCGTTGCGGCTTTTGTTGATGCCGAGCACGCATTGGACCCGTCGTGGGCCAAGCGGCTGGGAGTAAGCCTGCAGAATTTGCTGGTAAGCCAGCCCGACACGGGCGAACAGGCTCTGGAAATTGTTGAAATGCTGGTGCGGAGCAATGCGGTGGATGTCATTGTGGTAGACTCCGTGGCTGCCCTTATACCCAAGTCGGAAATTGAAGGCGAGATGGGCGACGCGCCCATGGGCATGCAGGCCCGGCTGATGAGCCAGGCAATGCGTAAACTCACGGGAGCGGTATCCAAGAGTAAGTCGCTGGTAATTTTTATCAACCAAATCCGCGAAAAAATCGGCGTGATGTTCGGCAACCCTGAAACCACCACGGGCGGGCGGGCGCTGAAGTTTTACAGCTCGGTGCGGGTGGACATTCGCCGGGTTAACACCATTAAAGAAGGTGAAGTGTCAGTGGGCAACCATGTACGGGCCAAGGTTGTTAAAAATAAGATTGCCCCGCCGTTCCGCGAAGCTGAGTTTGATATTCTTTTTGACAGCGGCATCAGTTACGAGGGCGACCTGCTGGACCTGGCCGTCACCGCCAACATTATTGATAAGAGCGGCGCCTGGTTCAGCTACGGCCAACTGCGGCTGGGTCAAGGCCGCGAGCAAACGCGGCAGTTCCTGAAGGAAAATCCGGAGGTCGCCAAAGAAGTGCACGCTAAAGTTCTGGCAAAGCACGCAGCGCCAGTTGCTGCCGAGCCAGTCGCCAAGCCCGGTGACAAGCCGACCGACAAAATCGGCGAAAAGCCTGCGGCCAAGCCGGAAGCCAAAGAGCCGGTCCGACCCATCAGCCGCGAGCCTGCGATGGCGGGCAAAGCCGGTCGGTAAGCGATAGATTGCTTGATAAGGCCGTTGCCTCGACGAGATGGTAGTCAAGCGGCAGCTTCGGCAATATGGCTGTAAGCACGCCGCGGCACCTTCAATTGGATGTGATCGAATTTGCTTTGCTGGCGGCAGCCCCACCCATTTACACCTGCTTCATGAGTAGTCATTTGTAATCTGGAGCGTCTGGTTGTATCTGGGCGGCAGCAAGCGTAACAAGACCTTATGGCCCGGTGATATTGCCCTGCGGATGTATAAGCGTAATGCCTTGGCGGCCGCGGGCGAGGTCCCAGGTAATTTTTTCAGCCTGGCCTTCCGACGCTCCATTTGCACCTGATACAACCGCCGGTTCGCTGCTGCTGCCCTGGGCAATGGCGAATTCTTTGTCGGCATCAAAACGCAGCATTCTTGCCACGAGTCGCACGCCTGAGAGTTCAAGTGCCGCGTCATCGGCCTGTACCGAGCGGAGCTTCATGGGGCCGCCCATGCCGAGTTCGACGGCGTTGGGTTTGGTTTGGGCGGCAATTTGCGACAGCATGGCATGCAGCGAGTTGCAATCCAGCAGAATCAGATTTTTATTGGGATTATCAAGTTGCGGGGCGGTTGCGGGCAGCTCATTGCTATTGGTGGGTATCAGCTTAATGGGTTGTTGCGGATGATAAACCATACGCACCTTGCCCTTAAAAGCAACAATGCCGGTGCGCCGCCGATAGATCAAACTGGTTTTCCAGGCGAATGCCGATTGACCCCGCGTACCAGCCATGGGCGTTGCGGTTGCATTGGCAATCTGCCCGGTTGGGGCCACGGCGGCCGGGCGGTAATCTTCAAGCGATAGTTCCCCGGCCTGTGGAATATCCAGCCGACCGGCAATGGCGTTATAGGTAAGCTGCGCTGTGGTTAAAAAGAGTCGTGTTCGCAGGTGTCCGTGCGGGCCATAGTTTGCATCGAGGGCCACAACCGGCTGGGTCGGTAAACCGCTGGCGGTTATTTGCGCCAGTTCCAGCGAATTGCCGGAAATGTTGTTCAGCGCCGTTGCGGATTTTGCCGTCGTTTGGCCGCTGCGGCGGGCGAAAAGTACACCAAGATTATCGCATGAGAGCGAACTTTGCTGGTCCTGTCGTCCCACAAGCGCCACATGCACGTTGCCGGCAAATCGTGCCTTCTGCGCGTCGCCGGCGTAATTCATTGCGTTGGCCCAGGTAATAACGACATGACCGGTTTGGCCTTGCGCTGTTGCCGCATGCGCAGCCGGCGGAACAAAAACAAAGCTGCCCGGGCCGACAACCTCTATAGCCTGATGCCTTTGCACGAGTGTAATGCGGCCGGCGTCAATAACATTTTGTCCCTGTGTGATAGATGCAAATGCCGCACTGTCGGGTGCAGTGTTGCCCTTAAGCACCACGCGGCCGGTGCTCTTATTGCCGGTCATGGTGTCGGCGACGGCTTCGATCGGTTTGCCGACATTGGCAATATCTACATGTACCCCACCGCCAATGGCAAAGTGGCCAACATCAAAGCGGCCAATGCCTTCCGGGCCGATCGCTGCACCACCGGCCTGCGACGTCTTGGAAATAAGCTGGGCTGCAAGCGTTTGACCCGTTATGTGGTACACGGCGCTGTGCTGCGGCGTAGCCTTTTGACGCTGCTGCACAAACCGTGCCCGCACATTGCCCGCGCAGAGCAGTTGGCTGGGTTGCGGCACCGTACTGGCTGCGGTGGTTGTGGTTTTAAGTTCAAGCGAATTAGCCCAGATGGAGTCAGGTTCTGCCCCGGCGCTGCTGTGCGATACCACATGTACATCGCCCGTGGCCAGCAGATGGGAAAGCGCCTCCGGCTGACGCGGATCACGGGTAAATACCAGTTGTGCCGCAAGCTTCTGGGCGTGCAGATTTAGCCCCTGCCCACTGACGACGGCATTGCCAATAAGCGTAATATGCCGAATGGCCAGCGTGGTTTTGCCGGGAGTTTTCAGGTCTGGCTCGCGGGCCAACAGCAGCGTCATGGTCTTGTCCCAAGCTGCCTTCCAGGCGGTTGCTACGTGAGACCTGCCCTTTGGAGCTGCCGCTTTACCCGCAAATCGTACGCTTCCCGGCCCGGCAAACAAGGCATGGTTGGAATGTAAATTAAATCGCACCTTGCGGCAGTTAAGCGCCCCCAATGATTTATCGGCCAATCGTACCGGCTCAAGAGCCGTCGCGTTAAGTGTTACCACCTGGGTTAAGGTGTGGTAGCCAAGTTCGTCGGCGGTGGCGGATCGCCCGGCCCCGTCGGAGAGCGCCACCTCCCGGCCTGTGCGTCCGAGTGCCACGAAGTGCACATCTTTGGGGCCGGCAAGTTGAGCTACTGCAGGGCTGACGCGCCGCATAATCATCGGGCCTCGCCAATGCACCACCAGGTTATTAGCATCTGAAGCGGTGGGGGTCGGTTGGGTGGTTGCAGGTTTGGTGGCCGCAGTCCCGGGGGCTGTGGCGCCGCTGGCCGGCGGGCCGCTTGCGGTTGCGGCGGATGGCGACCCGTTGTTGATGTCCTGAAAATAGAGAATCATTTGGTGTGATTGCAGCCGGTTATGCCGCAGGACGGCCCGCACATGATCATCAAAAGCCAGCCGGTAAATAAGCGACGGCGGCGCCTTTGGAGCTGTTGACGGCGCGGTGGCCGTGGCCGTGCCGGCGGTGCTGCTTTGCGTGGTGGCTGCAACCGGGCTTGAACTCGCTCCCAGCCGCTTGCCGCCGACGTCACGAATAATCAGGTCATCGCCGTGGTCTATGCGTACATAATCGAGCATTCGCTTTTTAGAGTCCACCTCAACGGTAAGCCCACTGCCGTCAAAGCTTGCCCGGTCCTGGCGCACATGTACAGCTCCGCTGCTGGTTAAAAGCCCCTGCTGATAATTAAATTGTATGGGAGCGGCGAGCGTCATCTGGGTTTGGCCAGCCAGACGCCGCGTTTGGCCGGGCACAAATGAGTTCAGCGGTCCCAAGGTCATTTCAGCATGGCCCGAAAGCGTGCCCTTACGCGGGTACACCTGGCCAGTGAGTGAGTTGCCGAGTTGATCTACCGTAATGTCTCCGGTGTCGCTGGTTATGCGGATCATCTGACCGTGAGCGGTGTAAAAACGCATCTGCGGCTTTTTTATAAGATAGCGGCCGTTGCCCTGCGGCGTCGCCTGACGCGCTTCAAGCACATACTCGAGCACACCCTGCGGGTTTCGAACCTCCACCACCAGGTTCTGCACACCTGTACCCGATTCAACCGGAGCAACGTGCGTGGGCTTGCCCGTCGTGATAAAAAACGAGCTGATATGCCACGCGCTGATCATCCAGAAAAAGACGACCAGCGCCACAGCCAGCGAAGCCAGATATAAAAGCAGTTTTCTTTTCATGCGAGCGTCGAACCCCAGCGGCGGCCTACAGGGCGGTGCGCCCGGCCGTTACCATTCGTTTATTGATAGCGTGCGAGCACCTGATTCCAGAGGTTCATTTCTTTAAGCAGCCATTCGATCGCGTCGCGAACCGCCCCGTAGCCTCCCGGATATTTGGTGACGTACCGCGCGGCGGCTTTGACCTCTTCCACGGCATCGGCCACGGCAATGGGGCAGCCGCAGCGGCGCATCACCGGCAGATCAGGCAGGTCGTCGCCAATATAGGCGGCATTTTCATCCTTAAGGCCAAGCTGCTGCAGCAGGTCGGTATATATTTCGAGCTTGTTGTTTACGTTTTGGTATACGTGCGTAATGCCGAGTTCTTCAGCGCGGTATTGTACGACCTGGCTTTCTTTGCCGGTGATAATAGCCAAGTGCCGGTTAAGCCTGCGCCATATCACCGCGCCCGAACCGTCGCGCACATGAAAGCGCTTAATCTGCTGGCCGGCATCATCGCGTATGATGCCCCCATCGGTTAACACACCGTCAACGTCCAGAACAAGTAATTGAATATCGCCAACCATATAAGTCTCCAAATAATGCCCCGCCAGTTGGGGTTTTAACAAAGCCGCCCGCGCCAGCCGGCGTTATTCTAAAGCGCGTAGGGCCATCACATCCTGTACGTCAATCAGGCCGATGGGATGATTATGCTCGTTGACCACGGGCAATTCGTCAATGCGGTATCGGTTAAAAAGCGCCATGGCCTCGCTGGCGAGGCTTTCGGCGCTGATGCGCTTGGGGTGGGGGGTCATGACGGCTGCCATGGGCATATCGAGTAAATCGGCATGCTCGGCAAGCTTGCGCCGCAGGTCGCCATCGGTAAAAATGCCCGCCAGCGTGCCATCATCGTCAACCAGCAGCATGGCTCCAGCGCGGCGCGTGCTGACGGTGCTGCGGCTGAGCGCTTCGCGGAGCGTAAGGGTTGTCGGCAGCACCTGCAGGTTGTCACCGACCTTAAAACTCATGGCGTCTTTTACCTTAAGCAACTTTCGCCCCAGCGATCCGCCGGGATGAAACGCCGCAAAGTCCTCCGCCGAAAACTTGCGCAGGCTCATGACGCCCAGAACCAATGCATCGGCCACCGCCCCTAAGCAGGTGATGCTGGTGGTGGGAGCCAAGCGCAACGGGCAGGCCTCTTCCAATGCGCCCAGGCAAATGCACAAATCGGCAAGGCGGCCGAGGGTGCTGGTATTTTTGGCGGTAATGGCGATGGTGGGGGTTGAAAATCGCTTGAGATGATCCAGCAGGCGAATAAGTTCTTCAGTTTCACCGCCGTAAGACAGCAGCATGGCAATGTCCTGCCGACGGATGCGCCCCAAATCGCCATGCAGGGCTTCTACTGGATGTACAAAGTGCGAAGGGGTGCCGGTGCTCGCAAAGCTGGCGCTGATTCTCTGGCCGGCAAGTCCCGACTTTCCCAAGCCTGAAACCACCAGTGCTCCGCCCGCCTGCTGTGTGGTTTGGCGGTAAATTAAGCTGATAGCGGCGGCGATGGCGCCATCTAGCCGTTCAGCGACTTGCGTCAGCGCTGCCGCCTCGGAAAGCACGATTTGTCGTGCATCGGTGAGCAGTTGGCTCTCGGAACGTTCGTTGTGGGGCGGTTGTGCCATAAATTAACGATAAACGATTGTGCCCGCGGCTGCCAGCGGCAGGGGGGGGCGGAGTTTGGCAATAGGCGGCCAATTTTTAAGGCAGAGCAAAGCTTTGAACGATACAAACGCGAGGAGGGTTAAAGGCCCCATTTGTACCCACCGCGCCGGTAGACCTGCCGCAGGGTTGCACAATTTTTAGGCCAGCAGGCTAGGCTCTTCGACCGGCGCCTTTCGCTTGCGCGGTTTTGCCTCGCTCGAACCCGGTCGGCCGAGTTGAATCGGCCCGGTTGGCGTTTTGGGCGCCGATGCCACCGGCGTATCGGAGCCATGCAATGGATCGCCAACGGCCGTTTGTTTCAGGCGGTCTTGGATGCGTTTGGCATACTCCTTTGAAAGTTCAAAGCCAATAAAATTGCGGCCGAGCTTTTTGGCTGTTACCAAAGTAGAGCCGCTGCCGCCAAAGGGGTCCAGCACCGTGTCGCCAGCGTTGGATGAGGCGCGAATGATGCGTCCCAAAAGCTGCTCCGGCATTTGGCAGCCATGCCAGCCGGCACGCTCGCCAAAAGTGCCGCACACCCGCGGAAAGTACCACGTGTCATTCTCCGCCGGAAAGTTGTCGGGGATGTCCTGAGGTCGAAGGATCCAAGTATCGTCGGGCAGTCTACCGGCAGGGTTGCTGCGGGCATCGTTGTACACGAGTTGCCGGGCGGATGGCACGCGAATATCCATGTGGTTAAACGTGAACGTTTTGGGGTTTTTCACAAAATGAAACAGATGCGTATGGCTGCGGGCAAATTTGAATTTGCACTGCACCCCAAAGGTGTAATACCACAGCACCCAACTCCGGCAATGCAGGCCAAGCTCCCGCTGAAAAATAAGTTTAAGCTCGGCGGCAAAGTCATCGCCGATTGCCAGCCAAAAAGTCCCGGTAGGCTTAAGCGCCTTTACTGCCGCTGCGCCCCATTTTCGGGTCCAATCCAGGTATTCGTCGGCAGCGCGCTTGTCTTCATATACGTCGTATTTGTAACCAATGTTGAAAGGCGGGTCGGCAAAGATTAAATCAATCGTGCCTTCGGGCACTTTGTTCAAGCCTTCAATGCAGTCGCCCTGATAAAGCTTATTTAATTCCACTGCAACCTCACCATAAAACTTTATGCCATGACCAATATACACGAATCTTGCTGGTGCCAAGATGCCTCTTGCAAACACCCCGATGCCCATAAGATGTCAAAGTCCAAACTACTCATTCCGCCTGTCTCTTGCAAATGACTGCGGTTCACTTTCGGGGAGGGATGTCCGCCTAAATGCCGCCCTCAATTTTGCGCCATTCGGCGCAGCACGGTATGCAGTATGCCGCCGTTGCGGTAGTAGTCTACCTCTACCGGCGTATCAATGCGGCAGGTCGCCACAAACTCAATCTTGGCGCCATCCGGCTTGGTTGCGGTAATAACGACGTCCTGCCGCGGCTTAAGCGAATCATCAAGTTTGATATCAAACGTTTCCTGTCCGGTCAGGCCCAGGCTCTGGGCGCTATGGCCCTTTTTGAACGTCAGCGGCAATACGCCCATGCCTACCAGATTGCTGCGGTGAATGCGTTCAAAACTTTCGGCAATTACCGCACGTGCGCCCAACAGAAAGGTGCCTTTGGCGGCCCAATCGCGGCTCGAACCCATGCCATAATCTTTGCCGGCAAGAATGATCAGCGGCGTGCCTTTGCTCTTGTAGTTGACCGAGGCGTCGTAAATGGGCTTTACCTTGCCATCGGTAAAGTCAGTGGTTACGCCGCCTTCAGTACCGGGTGCCAGCTTGTTTTTAACGCGAATATTGGCAAAAGTGCCGCGGGTCATGACCCGATCGTTGCCGCGGCGTGCGCCGTAGCTGTTAAACATGGCGGCCGTTACGCCGTTTTCAATAAGAAACTTGCCGGCGGGGCTGTCCTTTTTAATGTTGCCGGCGGGGCTGATGTGGTCGGTTGTTACCGAATCGCCGAGATAGGCCAGGCAGCGGGCGGCACGAATGGTCTCAATGGGCTTGGGTGTGGGGCTAAGGCCCACGAAAAATGGCGGTTCTTGAATATAGGTGCTCTTGGCATCCCATTCAAAAAGCTCGCCCGTGCTCGTTTTAATGGCCTTCCACTCGTTCGAGCCGGTAAATACATTGGCATACTCGTGAGTGAATTGCTCGCTAAGCACGCACCGGTTAACGGTATCGGCAATCTCCTGCTGGCTGGGCCAAATGTCTGCCAGCATCACCGGCTTGCCCTTGGCATCTACGCCCAGCGGTTCGTGGAGCAGGTCAATGTCCACCGTGCCGGCGATGGCGTACGCCACCACCAGCGGTGGCGAGGCCAGATAGTTGGCTTTGACATCGGGGCTGATGCGCCCTTCAAAGTTGCGGTTGCCCGATAGCACCGCAGTCGCCACCAGATCGTTTTCGTTAATGGCTTTGCTGATAGGCTCGGGCAGAGGCCCTGAATTGCCAATACACGTGGTGCAACCAAACCCTACCAGATTAAATCCGCAGGATTCCAGCGGCTTCATGAGGCCGGCCTTTTCAAGATAGTCCACCACAACCTTGGAACCGGGGGCAAGCGATGTTTTCACCCATGGCTTGCGGGTCAGGCCGCGATCCGCCGCCTTTTTGGCGACCAGTCCGGCGGCAATCATTACATTGGGGTTGCTGGTATTGGTGCAACTTGTAATGGCGGCAATGGCCACCGCTCCGTGCTTAAGGCTGAATGTGTTGCCATCAAGCTCAACATAGACCCCGTCAAACCCGGGATCGGCCTTAACGGCATTGGCCACAGCGCGGGCGCCGCCGCCATCGCCTTCCCAGCTTTGCACCGTCGAGCCATGAGCGGTCGAGGCTTTGCCGTAAACGACGGACAAATCCTGCCGCCATTGACCTTTCATGGCGCCAAGAGCTACGCGATCCTGCGGGCGACGCGGCCCCGCCAGCGATGGTTCCACCTGGTTCAGGTTCAATTCTAGCGAACTGCTGTAGGTAATGCTGCGGCTGTCGTCGCGCCACAATCCCTGAAGCTTGGCATATTGTTCAACCGTTTTGATGAGGGCTTCCTCGCGGCCGCTGAGGCGCATATAAGCAAGGGTTTGTTCGTCAATTGGGAAAAAGCCGATGGTGGCCCCGTACTCGGGCGCCATGTTGCTGATGGTGGCGCGGTTGGCCACCGACATTTCCGCCAGCCCCGGGCCATAAAACTCAACAAATTTATCCACCACGCCGTGCTCGCGCAGCATTTGCGTAATGGTGAGCACCAGGTCGGTGGCCGTGCAACCTTCGCGCAGCTTGCCGGTGAGCTTAAAGCCCACGACTTCAGGCAGAAGCATATAAATGGGCTGGCCCAGCATGACGGCCTCCGCCTCGATGCCGCCTACGCCCCAGCCCACTACGCCCAGGCCGTTGATCATGGTGGTGTGCGAATCGGTGCCTACCAGCGAGTCGGGGTACAGCACGCCATCTTTTTCCCAAACCACTTTGGCCAGATATTCCAAGTTTACCTGATGCACAATGCCCGTGGCCGGCGGCACTACGCGAAAATTGTTAAATGCCTGCTGGCCCCATTTTAAAAACTGGTAGCGCTCTTGATTTCGCTCAAACTCGTGGCGAGCGTTTATTTCCAGAGCCATGCCGCTGGCAAAAGCGTCTACCTGCACGCTGTGGTCTATCACCAGATCGCACGGCACGAGCGGATTGACCTTTTTGGGATCGCCGCCGATGCGTTTGATGGCCGCCCGCATGGCGGCGAGGTCTACCACGGCCGGCACGCCGGTAAAATCCTGCAATACCACGCGACCGGGCATAAAGGGTATTTCAACCGCGGCGGGCTTGCGGCTGTCGTAGGCGGCCAGCGCTTCAACATCTTTCTGCGTGACAACATGGCCATCGCAGTTGCGCAGAACCGACTCTAAAAGCACCTTGATGCTGTAGGGCAGTTGCTGTACCGGGCCGACATGCTTGAGAGCATCCAAACGATAAACAGTTTTTTCGCCGGCAGGCGTGCTGATGGTTGCCTTGGCTTTGAATGGATCGAACAATGCTGTGGTCGTCATGAAAATCCTCTGGTTTTGGAGCTAAAAAATAAACCTGTCATCAGCCGCGCCAACAGGCGGCTCTCGGATCGCTATTTTAGCCACTGCGAGCCAGTTGGAAAGCCCACCGAAGATGTCGCGCTCAGCCGCGATATCAAGCAGCTAAAGTGAGTCTTCTAGCTTCCATTAAGTATTTAATACCCGTTCACGGCAGAGGGGGTCGCCGGGCATAGGCGCTAACTTAACGCAGGTGGTTTCCGCTTCCTTTTACCGTGGCATAGGCCCTTGCGAATAGTCGGCCAGTTGCCCAAAACGTTTTCCAACCCGATCGGCGGGATAATTGTGGACACCAGTTCCCGGAATATCAGGCCTTGTTCACGCCAGCGGCTGCGCTGCGCATGGATCGTTGTATCCCCAGGGGGAAAAATGCTCGGCTTGTCGCCAGAGCTTCTCTACCAGCAGGGCGACAAATAATTTGCCGTTGAGCCAAGCCCTGGAACTGCCGTCGGTGCGTTTAGGCAGCAGTCCAAGCCCCATGATTGATTTCATGCGCTTAAATACCAATTCAATTTGCCAGCGCAGGCGATAGGTTCTCAGTACCTCGCGGGTGGACATTTCCGTCACATCTACGCTGGTCCAGATGAGCACGTAATGCGCCATCAGTCGGCCTAACCGTCCCAGCTTACGATCACAAAAACTGGCCGTACGGCGGCGGCGACGCAACTCCCTTAGGGCGCGTAAACAAATAACCGCTACGGTTGACGTGGCGTGATCGTATAGTTCCAGTCGCCGTGGAAGTCATGG
>JBMFVX010000021.1:0-31611 GCA_049965775.1 Phycisphaerae bacterium | reverse complement strand
TACGGGGAAGCTGATTTTTGAACAATTCGCAATGCCTACGCGGGTGAAATGCGTTTTCTATATAAGGAACTTTGGTTATGACTGCTTGGTAGAGGTGCCCATAATCACCATTCCTTGCCGCAATCGCTGCGTCTGGAGATTCATCTTGTTCGAGGACCACGGACAGCAGCCAGGACCAACGACGAGAGTAGATTCAAAAAATACCGGGGGTTGACGCGACCGTACACCAAAAGTGCTTACCACCGTACGCAGATGTTGCAGCATCATGTGATGCCGCCCGTTAAGGTTGCACCGTTTTAGGCCTGGCGCACCGCGGCGACAAATGCCCGCATGGCGGCGGCATCTTTTTCGCCGGGTATGCCTGCTTCAATACCGCTGGAAACATCCACCCCCCACGGCCGGGCTGTGGCCACGGCTGCGGCGACATTGCCCGGGTTAAGCCCGCCGGCAAGAATCAGCGGTGGCAGGCCCGTAAGCTCGCCTTGTTGCCGGGCGTCGGCAATCCACTGCCAGTTAAAGCTTTCGCCGGTGCCGCCGTGGGCGGCGGCAGAATGGCTGTCGAGCAGAATTGCCGCGGGTAAAAAGCCCAACCCGCTTGCCGTTGGCCCGAGTGCCGCGAGTTGGCCGCGCTGGGCCACGCGTATAACGGGCCAAAACGAGCAGCCCTGCTTCGCTAGAGGCTCAACGCCGACCGCTGTGGCCTGCGCCGGCAGGTTGTAAAGTTGAAACACCGCAATGCCCAGCATCTCAAAGACCTGCTGCATGGTGGTTTCGCCGGTTTTTGGCGAGGCCGATACCAGTGCCACCGCCTGGCGCGGCGAACCCAGCGCTTTAATGATTTGTGCTGCGGCCGCAAGCGATAGTTGCCGCGGCCCGGCAAAGAAGTTCAGGCCAATGGCGTCTGCGCCGGCGGCAACCGCGGCGACGGCATCGGCGGGCCGACGGAAGCCGCACATTTTTATGAAAACTTGCTTAGATAGACTCGCGTGATTCATGCGGGCATTCTAACGCGGGGCGGCAATCAATCAAAAAATCTAAAACGCACAATCTGCACGATGGCCGATATCGCATCGCGCCAGCCGATTTTTTTACCCTCTTCATACGTGCGGCCGCTGTAGGCGACACCGACTTCGTAAATGCGGGCTTTATGCCCGTTGATGCGCAGCCGCGCCAGTTTGGCGGTAAGCTCCGGCTCTACGCCGAAGCGCGGGCTTTTGATGCGTATTTGCGTGTACACCGGCCGCGAAAAGACTTTGTAGCAGACTTCCATATCGGTAAGGTTGAGGTTGGTGAGCATGTTGCTCAGCGTGGTGAGCATATTGTTGGCCACCTGGTGCCAGAAGTACATCACGCGGTGCGGCTCGCCGATAAACCGGCTGCCGAAAACCGCATCGGCCTTGCCGGCCAGCAGCGGAGCGAGCAACTTGGGGTAATCGGCGGGGTCGTATTCTAAATCGGCATCTTGAATGAGCAGCCAGTCGCCGCGTGCCCTGGCCCAGGCGTCGCGCAGGGCAAAGCCCTTGCCTTCGTTGACTGTTTTGTTAATCAGCACAAACTGCGCCTGCGGAAACTGCTCGGGCAGGCGCTGCATCACCTGCCAGGTGTTGTCGCTTGATGCGTCGTTGACCATGATGATTTCGCGCTCAAGCCCCCCCGGCAGCGGCTGGTTTACCACGGCCGCTACAACCGTCGGCAAAAATTGCTCTTCGTTATAGACCGGTATGACAATAGAGAGCAGCTTGCCCGACGGCACTGCGCCGGCGTTTGGCACTGTATGGCTTGCTGCATCTGACATAAAAACGTGTCTCCGAGTGTGGCGCGGCGCACGCACGTACGCCGCAGCGGCCAACAGCGGCCCAGAGCGGCATTGAACCCGAAAGCCAGCGTAACCGCAACGCCCGTAAGGCTCATTTTAAGCCAAACGAACCACCACTGCCGCGGTTGCGGCGCGTGTTGTTGACGTTAAACCCGCGCATTGTGTAACAGCCGCCCCACCGGCAAGCCGGCGGCTAAATAGGGGCGTACGGTCACGCATTGGGGCCGCAACAATGGCAATCCCAGCGCCGCCCGGAAAATTGGCAGACCCTCGCAACTTGGCCATGGCTTGCAAATGGTAATTGTTCACGACTGGGGACCGGGCAGGCTGGAAGCCCGCACCACAAGGGGTGCCCCGGTTGCAGGGTGCGCCGGAACAATCGCAACTGGCTCAACCCTGGCCAATCGGCGTGGCCGTGAACAGATACCGGAAATGCCCCTACCGCAGCTTTAATTTGTTGAGTTTAAGTCGCCGGGCGTGGCAGCCGCAGCGGCCGCTGCCCAGCACGTTGCGCCGTGCGATGCGGTTAAGCAGCCACGCCACGGGTTGGGCAAAACGGTGCACCCAATCGCCAAGTCCGCGGCTGGGGCCGGTGTATGTGGGGCATGCCCGGCATACGCCGTGGCTGGGGCGGCCGCCGTAAAGGCCAAGCCGGCAGCAGCCGCCCCCGGCGACTCCACAATTGTGCCAATGTCGGCAATAAGTTTGCAATGTGTTCATGCAATCTCCACGGTGGGCCGCGGGTCGCACCCGCCGGTGCGCGTATATATGCCCGAGAATCCGCCGCCGGTTTTGCTGCCTTGCCAAACAATTTGACCCGCGTTCTGGCCGGTTTGGCAGGTGAGAGTCAGCGTAAATACTCCGGTGCTGCTGTTATACGCCACCGTGGGCAGGCCGGGCGGGTTGAACTGCCACATGCGCTGATGATTAAACGAACAGTCAAAACAAAATGGATTGCTGCCGAAGGTGGCGCCGTTAAAACACTGGGCTGCGGAATATTGGCATGTTGCGACATCAAAATATTGAAAGGTGCCATCCCATACGCAGTCGCCGGCGATTGCCGCCATACAGTTGCCGCAGCCGGCAAAGTAAGAATCGTCGTAATCTAAAATGGCAATGGCGCTGGGCGCCCCGACGCATGGGTTGGAGGCAGCGGTGCAGCAGCATGCATCGCCGCTGCCGGCGAGAATCACCCGGCCTTGCGCATCAAGCGACCGCTGGGCGGTGGTGCTTAGTTGTACATTCGGGCCGGCCATTGGCTCTTCCTGTTATGTACGTCAACTGCAGGCGGTGGTGGCGGGCGTCTCGCCGGCATCCCACAGGCGCAGCGTGCCGGTGGCATCAAAAAACGCCAGGCCAAAGCCGCTGCCGGTAAGCATCGAACCGTTGGGCCTCGGCCGCGCCACCGCTACGCCTGTGCCCAGCGTCACGGCGCCATCAAGTGTTTTGACCGTATATGTCCAGCTTGCCGCGGTGGTTTGGCTGCCGTCGCTACCGCCATCGCGTGTAACGTTTACCGCAAACACGGGTGCTGCGGCCGCTTGAACAAGCACAATCGTTCGATTGGCCGGTTCGCTGGTGCGCCCCACGCGCAGGCCGATATGAAATGAATTCAGCGGCAGAAGGTGACTGCCTGCACCGCCAGACTCGCCTATGTTAAGTACGAGCGCGTTGTTGTTGCCGCTGTCGGCAAGACCTTCGGGCAAATTCAAATTGCGGCCGGCGAGCGCGGTCGAATTGCCGGTAAAAATATGCCCGCCATACTTGCCGCCGCCGGCTTCGTAAGCGGTGAGTTTTACCACGGCCATGCGGGCCGCCTGCGGCGGCGTGGGCGAGCGCACAATCGTGCCGGCGGGCAAATGCGTTACCGCGGTGCCGTTGGCTCCGAGCGTATCAGCATTAGCGTTAATTTGCCGCACCATGGCCGAAACCTGCTCGGCTATGCCGCGAAACGGTTCGCGGTCGGCGGTCCATTCAGGCAGGCGGCTTTGCATGGGGTGCTCACTTTATGTTCGGAAAAACCTGGTTGAAATCGGCCTGCGGAAACACCACAAAGCGGCTCCAGCCGTTGCCGCTGGTTACCGACCCATCGGTCACAATGCTCGCCGCAATGCCGGTGGGAATGGTGCCATCATCATTTTTGAAGACGGCATATTGGTCCCACGTTTCGGGGTTGTAGGCAAAGCTGTATGTGTTGCGATACCAGACGCCATCCTGCGTGCTGCCGCTGATGGGCAGGCACAGCCACGTTCGCGGCGGGTAGTTGCGCCATGTTGCCGAGTTGACCATGCCGGCATAGGCGAGTGTGAGGCTTTCGGGGTCCGCCGTTTCTAAAAAGTGAAACGAGAGCGTGGCATTGAGAATCAACCGATGCAAATCGGCCACGACCGTTTGGGGCTGGCCGCCGGCGGGCGTGTAGGTTACGGCGGCTAAATTGTTTCCGGCGTCGTAGTGCCGCAGCACCTGCACCAGGCCGGCATTAAAACTTTTGAGATAAGTGCTTGGGTAAAGCGACCAATTGTATTGGCAAAGCACATCAAAGCAGTCGGCGCCGGCGCAGAGTGTTCGCACCGATTCTACCAGGGCGTCCGGGCGGTCGGGGTGGGGTGTACTTACGCCGGGAATGGTGAAGCCCGTCACCGCATCGGTGGCTGTGGCCGCCATAATGGGCCGCAGCGTCGGCGAGTAAGCGGCCAGGCCGGTGACCTGAAACTTGCGGGTAATTTTATACCCCAGATTGGTCCACTCCAGCGGAGCAGGCAGGAGCAGGTCTTCTTTAATGCTGATGGCCATACGCGGCTGATAGGGGCAGCATGGGGCGGCTGTGCCGAGAGAGTAGATGGAGAAAGTAGTAAGAGGAGCGGGCGCTGCGCGGCGGTTTTTGCCACAGAGTCCACAGAGAGCACGGAGGCTTGTTGATGATCTGTGTTGAGAAAAGGTGCATGGATATTGCGCGTTTTTGAAGGATGCCAAGTTGTGGTGTGGTCGGGAGAAAAAACGGTGTTTTTTGAAAGTGTGGCTGTGAGCAAATATGCATGGATATTGGGTGGTTTTAAAGGCCGCCAAGATAAAAGCGGCAAAACATTGGGGTTTTGCCGAAGGCCGCCAAGTTCGGTTTTTGCAAAAGTGCAGAAAATAAGGGAAATCTTTGAAGGCCGCCAAGATACGCGCCGTGTGTTAAGGTGGGTTTAGACCACAAGATTCGTAAAGGCGGGGTTTGGGGACGGGAACAGTAAGCGCGATGGAGCATGTAGTGATAGTAGGCACGCCATGCGGCAGTTGTGCCGCAAGAGAGTAGATGGAGAAAGTAGTGAGGAGAGCTTGGGTGCTGCGCGACGGGGTTTAACCGCATCCCGATAGAAGGTGTTCCTACCCTATCAGGGATTTCGGCATTCATGCCACAATCTCGATCGCTTGCTCCATGCCGCATCGGGATTTCGGCATCCATGCCTCAACGCCGGGGGATTTGAGATTTAATATTTAAAACCACTACTGTCCGGTGAACGCCTATTTGTCAACGGAAAATCGTCAATTTGCCAATAAATGCAGGGATTTGTCCAAGCGAAGATCTTCAAATCGTGTACCCTCTCATAGGTGCATAAAAACCTTATTCCACGGGCATGAAATTGCTTTTGCCCATATCATTGACCGGACAGCAGTGATTTAAAACATGTTGGGCGCTGCGCGACGGGGGTTTTAATGGAGGGGACGCGGGGGTAATACGCCCGCGTAGCCCCCCGCCAGTTCCACTTGCCCAAAGCGCCTGATGGCGGCAATTGAAAGGCCTAAATGCCTGCGGCGTACTGTGGCCAACTATTTCTTTAAATAGGCCGGGCGTAATCCCGCAATCATGGGATAATGTTTGGCATTGAGTGTACGCAATTGTGCGTTTGCAGCCTGGGCGGTTGCGGCGATTATGGCATCCGCCAAGCCCACACCATGTGATTTTCCAAAGTCCCGCTTTAAAAGACCGCCCGCACGGGCGGTACCGGCCGTGACGGGTACGACCAGGAACAACGAAATGACCTCATCGAGTATTTCCTGCTCTTCCTGACCCCGAACACCGGCATATAACTCCGCCACCGTTATGGATGAGAGCATAATATGATCAGCATATTTTTTAATGAAATCAACAGCTTGTGCATGGCCTCGCAGGTAATCCACCATCACATCGGTATCGACAAGTATCGGAGAGTTCACAGCATTAACTCCGATCCCATTGGGATCGCAATTGAAGAAACTTCGGCAAATCCTTACGTTTTGCCCACAATCCCGCGGCGCGATTCAAAACAAGTTTTTTTCGTCTGGCGCCGAATTGTTCTATCAGGCGATCCACCGCTTCGCGGATCAACTCGCTTTGCTTGCGCCCCGTCGCCCGCGCCAGCGCGGCGAGCCCATCACGTTCCTGTGATGTCAGATATAGCTGCGTACGTACCATAGAGGCTCCTTACTGTATACATTAGCAGTATACATTATATACATAAGATGTCCAAACTCACATCATTTGGATGGTGGGCGATAAGCGGTCACGAAACGGGTCGAACAAAACAGGCGGCGGCCCCAGGGCATACGCGGCTATAAAGCGGCGCTGCGCGATCGGGGTTTTACCGCATCCCGATAGAAGGTGTTCCTACCCTATCGAGGATTTCGCCATCCATGGCTCAAGGCGGGGTAACGCAGAGTTTTTGGGGCCGTCAATGCATTGCTGATGAAGGCTTTGGCTGTGCAAACGCCCCGGGTTGTTGGTTGGCGTCCCAAAAGCGAGCGTGCGTTATTTTGTTTGGCGCTGCCGGTGGGCACGGGCCGCGGGGTTAAGGCCGCAGCGGGTTACGCCGTATATATACATAGCCGGACTCCGCAGACATTTGCTTTTCAGCAACTTCCGGGGCATTGTAGCCCATCAGCACGATAACCGGCACGGAACAGGGTCGCCGCGGCATTGTGTGGCGCGAAATATGGAGCCAGATTGAACACATGATCATCGCGGGCATAGATGAAGCAGGTTATGGGCCGCTGTTGGGGCCGCTGGTGGTTTCGGCAAGCGCGTTTGCCGTTGACGAACCGCTCAGCGCCGCCGAGCCGCTGGCCTCGGCGCCTTGCCTGTGGCGGCGGCTCAAGCCGGCGGTTGTGGCAAAAGGCCCAAGCCGCGATGGGCGATTGGTTATTGCCGATTCCAAAGTCGTTACGCATCTGGCCGGCGGGCTTGCCCTGCTTGAACAGGCTGTGCTTAGCATGCTGCGTGTCGGCGGTGAGGCGGTCTCGCTCGACGGCCTGCAGCCGCAGGCTCTGCTGACCCGGCTCGGTTCGCCGGTGACGCTGCATGAGCATCTATGGTACGCACACGATGTCGCCGCTTTGCCGCGGTTTTGTTCCACCGAAGCGTCCACGCTGGCAGGCAACCTTCTGCAGTCGGTAATGCGTGCGACACAAACGCAACTGGTATTTCTGGCCAGCCGCGTTGTTGCCGAAGGCGAATACAACCGCATGGTGCAGGCCACCAACAACAAGGCTTCGGTATTGGTTTCGCTGACGCTGGGGCATCTTGACGCACTCGTGCGGCGCTTTGCCCCGCAGGGTCTGCTGGTGGTGATAGATAAACAAGGCGGGCGCGGGCACTACCTGCATCTTCTTATGCAGGCGTTTGGGCAGGCACAGGTGCGGGTGCTGGAAGAGTCGGCCGCATGCAGCGGCTATTTACTTACGCTACCCACCGGGCAGGCCGCGGTCTACTTTCAGGAAAAAAGCGAAAAGCATTGTCTGGCGACCGCTCTGGCCAGCATGGTGTGCAAATACCTGCGTGAGCTGTTCATGCACGCGTTTAACCGTTGGTGGCAGGCCCATCGGCCCGAAGTCAAACCCACGGCCGGGTACTATCAAGATGCGATGCGCTGGCTTGGCGAAATGGAGCCAACCATCGCTTCGCTGGGCATTGACCGCAGCATGCTCGTGCGGTGCCGGTAAGCGTTGCGGATGGTTGCATCTTCTTGCGGTACCCAAACACCGCCCCTACAATTTGTTTTGCATTTTGTACACGCGAGGACAATCATGATGTATTTACTGCGCAACACTTCTTTCAGCACCATCCGGCACCGCTTGACGCCGCCGAGTCGCGCGTCCACTCTTGCCGCAGCTATTTTTCTGCTGTTTGCCGGGTATTGTTTGAACGCGTCGCCAAAAGCAATGGCTGCCGGGCCGCAGCCGTGGGCGCAGCGACCACCCACCGTTGATCCAACCTACGGCCTGCCGGTTCCTGTGACTGCTATCACTCGGTACAACGGCGTGCATCGAGGGAAAAATAAAACCCCATGGCCAGCGGTTCATACCGGCTATTTGGCGCACCTCTATTTTCAACCGATACATGTAACGGTATTGCACGATCGAGCGGCATTTAAAGGTCTGTCATCGGTTGCAGCGGCGCTGACGCCCCAAGATATTGCCGCGGTTCGTCCAGAGTATGACGGTCGGTCTTTACTGGCGCCTGCGCATCGCATTGCATTGGTCGTAACACCAGGCAAGTCCAGCCATCCGCCGGAATTATTGATCAGCTTCGGCGAGGAAGTGGCTGGACGCATTCAGGTGCAAGGTTCCGGCGGCACGGTGTTGGTGGGCATAGGAGAATCGCGCGGCGAAGCAATCAATGGGCCGTGGGGTGGCATGCAAACATTGACTCTGGCCGCTGGGCAAATAAAATCCTCACCGTACAAAGCCTTTCAGTATGCGACGGTGATTTTTAAGGGGCCTGGGCCGATTAAACTCAATAAACTGCGGTTAGATTTTAAGTACTATCCTGTCAAGTACCGCGGCGCTTTCGCCTGTTCAAACCCGCTCCTTACTAAGGAGTGGTATACCGGCGCCTACACGAGCCACCTGTGCATGCAGGAACAAATATGGGATGCGCCCAAGCGCGACCGCGCGATGTGGATGGGCGATCTGCAAGTTTCCGGGCAGGTAATTAACAATGTGTTTTTAGATCGCTTTCTCATGGAGTTAACCATGCGGAAATTGCGGGAGCGAGCCCAGGCGGGCCGTCCGGCAACGGCGCTTCCCAACAATTACGTCAATGGCATTCCCGGTTACTCCAATGCCTGGATTTGTGGTTTGGCTGACTTCTACAAGCACACCGGGGCCATCGGTTATATTCGTTCGCAGCATGAATTGCTGCTATCAATGCTGCGATACATGAAACAAGGCTTCAACAGCAAAGATATTTTTGTCAACAAGCACAGGAAATGGTGCTTTGTAGATTGGACGCCAAGAATCAACGGTACTCAAGCTGACATTGCCACTGACTTATATACCTGTCTTGCGGTGCGACGGGCGGTTTTTCTGCTTCAGGCGATGGGTGACACAGCGAACGCTCAAAAGTATGCCCGCTGGAATCAGCGGCTCGTCAGCGCCGCCCGTAAATATCTGGCGAATCCCAAGACGGATATTTATACGAGGCTGCGGCAGGTTAATGCCATGGCCATTGATTCGCATGTGGCGACCGCGGCGCAGCGTGCGGCAATCTATAAGCGTATTCTGGGGCCAAAGTGCCCATCATGGAAGCAGCAAGCCACGCCCTATTACAATAACTTTGTGTTATTTGCCGTGGGCCATCTCGGCCATACCAATCAGGGGCTGAAGTTTGCCGAGAAATATTGGGGTGGTATGATTCGCGAAGGAGCCACCACTTTCTGGGAAGCCTACGACAACAGTTGGCCAAAAAAGCATTTTCATCGCTTCCTTAAGGCGGATAATAGACAGGGTTATTTTATAAGCCTGTGTCATGGTTGGTCATCGGGTGTAACCAACTGGCTTACCGAGCATGTTCTCGGTGTACAACCACGAGCCGCCGGCTTTGCCGAGACGACCATCGTGCCTCATCTCGGCTATCTGCGGTGGGCGTCAGGAAAAGTGCCGACGCCGCAGGGAGATATTGTCCTGTCGGTTACTGCGCAGCATGGGGCGAATTCCCTGCAACTTACGTTGCCGCCGGGAGTTCACGCCAAAGTTGGTGTGGTGGGCCGGTCGCTTACACTGAATGGTCAAGCTGTAACGGCTGTTCGGCGGGGCGCCAAGCGATGCTACATCAACTTGACCCATGCTGGCGTGTTTAATATTGTCGGCCAGCCGTAAGAATGGGGCTGTCAAATTTCCCAACGCATTGACTCGGCAAAAGCAGAGAGCGTGTGCCCGCAGGTATAATTTGCGTGCGTTGCCGAGTAACGCCGCCTTGCATTTTCGGGTACGTTGCAAGGTTATTGAATCGAGACGCTGATCCGGGCATACCACGCGCGGCGGTCGCTCATGCGGGCGATGCCGAAGTCAGTGGGTGTTCTGCAGAGGGGTGCGGCTGCCGGGATATGTTGCAACCGCATGGCTCAGGCCACAAAGCGCACGGCGCCGGTGTCAGCGAAAGTGCGTGTGGACTTTGGCGGAGCCGTCTTTTCGGCCATTTGCCTGTTTCTCGACACATTTAAATATCAAATATCCACCAGTCATAGGTAAAACACTTATATTTTAAGCTTAGGTGAAAGTCCTAAAAATAAATCAGCACAAGCTGTATAGCGCGGCGCGGCGATATTCCGTTATCACCTGCTTGACGGACAGCTAATCTGCAGTCAATTGCTTCGCCCGTTGAGTTGGCTGGCGCGGGATTGTGAAATGTTTCACAATACCTTCTGGCGGTTCAGACGAGTGAAAGGGCGTTGGTCCGGGCGAAGGGCTTTTTCAGAAAGGGGCATTGCCATGAAACGCATTGCACGAAGCCATCTTCTCATCTCGTGGGCCGCGGCGCTGGCGCTGCTGCCAGCTGCGGCCGTCGTCGGGGCCGAGGCGGGCGCACCACCAACGGCGGCTGATTACCAGGCACTGCAGCAGCATTATCAGCAGGTGCAGCAGCAGCTTTCCAGGTTAAGTTCGCAGGTTGGCAGTATTCGCGAGCAGCAGGAAAACATTAATAAGCAAGAAGCGCTGAT
Organism: Phycisphaerae bacterium; assembly: GCA_049965775.1. Lineage (GTDB taxonomy): Bacteria > Planctomycetota > Phycisphaerae > WQYP01 > WQYP01 > JABEVB01. The sequence goes on along the minus strand of JBMFVX010000021.1, from coordinate 20,835 downwards.
TAAACAGCAGCAGGCCGCCCTCGCTCAACAGCAGGCTGCACTCAAGGCCCAGCAGGCCCAGATGCAGGCTGCCGCCGCCAACGGCGAAAATCTAAGCCAGCAGGCTTCCGACAAACTGGTTGAGCAAATCTACAACAAGGTTATGGCCGATACGCACGCCCAGACACAGCATTGGAATAACATCAGCAAAACATTTAATTCGCTCTTTGCGCCGCGCACCAGCAAAACATTCGTATCGCCCATCGCCCAGGAAAATCCTGATCATATGCGGCCCAACATGCACATGCAGATTGGCCAATGGGACGACATGAAGTTCTACATGGGCTTCTGGACTGTCGGCCGCGTGCAAGCCCTTCAACAGTGGAATGCCAATGCGTCGCTCGCCCCGTCGAGCCAATACGGCGGCCTTAACCCGGGCTTTCAGGACCCGTTTGCCAACCTGTCGCTCTATGCAACCATTCCCGGCAAGTTTGACATGTTTGCCGATTTTTATGTAGCCAGCCGCCCTCACCCCAACACCATGTATGGCCACGAGGGCTACCTGGTGTTTAAGCAGATGCCCAATGTATTCGGCGACGGCAGCCCTCTCACCAACACGCTCGACGCCATCTTTAATTATGTGAACGTCAAAGTCGGCGCCTTCGATATTGACTTCGGCGACAACAACTACCACCGGTCGAACAATGCCTGGGTACAGAACAACCTGCTCATCGGCAACCCGCTGGTAGACCCCAACGTTGAAGAAATCGGTGGCGAAGTATACAGCGTCAAAGGCCCTGTCTATTGGCTCTTTGGTGCCGGCAATGGTTTTACGACCGAGCACTTTGATTACGGCTCGCCCGGCAGTGTTCACGCCAAAATCTGGGGCTTTCCAACTAAAGACTTGCGCATGAGCGTGTCCGGCTATCTCGCAGATTTGTCGGGCGGCACCGGCTATGAACAATCGGACCTCTTTGCGGCGGGCCGCAGCGGCGGTGCGTATGCTGCCGTGTTTGGTGGCGGCGACGACCCCGGCCAAATTCAACCCCAGCATGGGAAAAATATCGTCGCGGTTCAGGGTGATATAACCTATCAACACTGGCCGTGGGAACTCTATACTTTTGTCGGTTGGACGCAAGACTCCGACACCAATGGCAATGCCGGCCCCGGCACGCCGGCCGAGCGCTGGCTTTACGGTTCGGCTGAGGCGGCGTATCACATTACTCCGGCATGGTACGTTGCCGCTCGCTATAGCTATGCGTTTGCCGAATCTATTGCGGGTAATCAAACCAACGGCTGGGTAGACCGCATTCAGGTTGGCACCGGCTACTGGCTTACCCGAAGCGTGCTTACCAAGCTTGAATACGTACAGGAAGAGTATCGCAGCTTTGGCACGAATGTGGGTAATGTGGATGGCGTTGAAGCGTACTACGGCCCCGGCTTCCAAGGCGCTGTGGCTGAAGTATCGTTTGGCTTTTAAGGCGAGGTGTTCAATGAACGCACGATTTGTACAGCAGGGTTGTTTGGTGTTTTCAGCGTGGGGCGGCCGTGTGAGGGCGGCCGCCCGCGTTTGGGTCGGTGTGGCCGCCTGCCTGCTTGGCGGCCTGCTCACAGCCGCGCCGGCGCCTGCCGCAGCGCCCGCTGCCCATACAACCACTTACCTGCCGGCGGACGGCAGCAAGCTGGTAATTGATGGCACTTCCACCTTGCATGATTGGTCGGCAAAAAGCACTGTGATGCAGGGTTCTGTCAAAACCACGGGCAGTTTTACCGCCGGCGGCACGCCGGGTATAGCCGCCATTAAACTGGTGCTTCCCGTTGTAGACCTAAAAAGCAGTGAAGGCAGCGGCATGGACAGCACCATGTACGATGCCCTGCATAAAGATCGCCACCCGGCAATTCGGTACACGCTTAAAACCGCAACGCTCAAAACATCGCCCACGGCCGCCGGCGGGGCCTATACGTTCGACACCACCGGTATGCTGCGCGTGAATGGCGTCAATAAAGTTGTGCCGCTGACCCTGCGTGTCACGGTGTTGCCTAACGGTGGATTGCAGCTTGCCGTTAAAACCGCGCTTAAAATGACCGATTACAAGGTAGATCCGCCAACGGCCATGCTGGGCATCATTCGCTCGGGCAACACCATAACAGTTCACGCAACCTGGAACCTTGCTCCCGTGAAGGTAAAGGCGAAGCCATGAATCTCGGCCTCCGCATTGGCTGGCATCGTGGGCGGCTGATCGTGCTGCCGCAGTGGCGCACGATCGCCTTCGGTAGCTTGTTGCTGATGATTGGGCTTGGGCCGCGCGTAACATTTGCCTCGGCAACGGCTCCAATACCGCCGGCCAAAGCGCCCGGACCGGCCAATGTGTCGGCCGCCCTGCCGGTGTCCATCGAGTTTGCAGGCAAAGCTCCCAGCCGGGTGACATTAAGGGGCAATGCCACTCTTAGCTCGTGGTCAAGCGTCAGCAAAGCCGTAACCACTCGCGTATCGCTCGCGGTCAAGGGCACAACCCTGGCCCGCTGGCTGCGCGTGGCGCGACACCGTGCATTACATTCCCAAAAACCACCCGTGTTGCCGCTGGCCAACGCGCCCATTGCCACTCTGTCAATTCCGGTGTATTCGCTCGATGGCGGCAACTCGGGAATGAACCACGACATGTGGGCAGCGCTGAAAGCCAGGCAGCATCCGTTCATACGCTACCAGTTCCGGCGGGTAACGGCGGTGAGCATTGATCGCGATGTTAAAAGCGGGCAACTTATCATTCATCTTAAGGTGGAGGGACGCCTGACTTTGGCGGGCGTCACGCGCAAGCTGCTTAGCCACCTCATCATCACGCCCGGCCCGGCGGGAAGCTTTAACGTGCATGCCGCCAGCCAGGTGCTTATGAGCGACTACGGCGTAACACCGCCCACGGCTTTTTTTGGCCTGATTCGCGGGCATAACCGCGTGCGAATAACGTTTAATCTTACGATGCATCGCGTGCCGGTGGCATTGGCCACAGCCCGCAAGTAAACGATAGCCCGTGGGCATAGAGCTTCGCCTGCCCCGATGCCGCATATTTTGATATGCAGGCGGCCGTTTGTTAAATATGCGCCATCTCGCATCAGTGTCATGCGGCTACGGCAAATGAAACACAAGCTGCGCGCCGATGATGTAAGGCTGCTGGTCGGGCAGTACGCGGTTGAATGGAAAGCCAATCCAGGTATTGGCCGTGATGTGATTTTTAAAAAAAGTCCAACGGGCACCCAAGCCCATGGCCTGCTCGTGCTGTTCGGTCGGGTACTGCGAAAACAGCACACCACCGTCATAAAACACATAGGCATCGGCAAAGCTTGTGGCGCGGTAGTGCAGTTCAAGCTGCGAGAAAAAGCCGCTGTCGCCGGTGATGCCATCGGTGCTAAACCCGCGAACCGAATACGGGCCGCCCATCTGAAAAAGTTCGACCGGCGAGACGCCGTTGGTGGGCGTATACTGCCAGCCGCTAAGCAGGCTGGCGTATACCTGGGGCGTAAAATCAAAAAAGCCGTAGAAATTGCCATTATAAATAAATGGGTGCTGCACGTTGTCGAGCGGGTCGGCTCCGCGTGAATAACTGATGGTCTGAATAAGCGACAGCGCGCCGCGACTGAAGTTGCCCTGCATGGTAAGGCCCAGACTCTCGCGGCTTACGTTGGTGGGACCAAGGTCTAGGCCGCCCACCAGCGTGTGCGAGCTGTTGTACGAATAGTCAAAGCCCGCCTGCATGTACCAATGCTGCGTCGCCAGCAACGGCTGGGTGAGCGAGCCATCCGCCTGCCACGACCGGCCCCTTACGTCAATGCCCGAATAGGCCCCATTGACAATATGAATATTGCTGAATTCGTAGCTGGCTCCGATGCGTGTGCCAAATGTTGTAATGGGTATGCTGTAAGAAAGGCTGTTGTCTATGCCGCCCTGCGATTGCACGCTGTAGAGGTTGATGCGGTCATCAAGCTTAAGCGGGCTGTATACATTAAGGTATTCGCTGCCTTCAAGGCGTCCGGTGGCCGGGTTGCCGTAGTTATCAACATCCAAATCAAGCGTAAGGCGGCGCGGTTCCTGCGCGTAGAGCAGGATATTGGTAAGGCCGAAGGTTTTTCCGGGCTGCAGCGCGGCCTTGAGTTGCACTGAATTGGTACGATTAAAGAAGTTAAGCGATTGGGCCAGTTCGCGGTCGTTGACGACCTGACCTGGTTTGAGCGGTAGACGGCTGAGCACATAGTTGGGCCAGGTGTCGCTGTTGCCCTTGAGCGTTACCTCGCCGAGTTTGCCTTCAACCAACTCTATGCGCACCAGCCCGCCGGTAATTTTCTGCGGGGGCAAAATAGCCCGGGCCGTGAGATACCCCTCTTTTAAATACAGCGCGTTAACCTGGGCCACGAGCTTCTGCAGGTCTCCAAGGTGAATGGGATGGTGCAAATAGGGTTGGGCCAAACGTTGGAGCTGTGCAGGCTTTAAAAACTGTGAATGAGAAAACGCAATGCGGCTTAGCGTGAATGCCGGACCCCCTTTGGTAATTGTCGGCTGGGTAGATGGCGTCTGGCCGGACAACACAGGACCGGCGGGTTGCGAAGCTGGCGCCGGCGCGGGTTTGTGCTTAAGCGTCTGTTGCTGCAATGCACCCGGGTTAAGATTGGGTGGTACGAACGTGGCTGCCCGTATGGTCGGTGCTGCCGTCAAAGCGGCACCGACGGCAAGAGCCGCCGATCGGCCGATAACAAACCGGCGCGGCAGGCGCATTTTCGGTCTGCGCGTCAATTGATGATGATTCATGAATTCCCCGACGAATGTTTATTGCCGCGTGCAGGCACAAATCCAACGTTTACACCGCCGCGCGGGCTGATGCTCAGGCCAGCCAGTCCGGGCAGGCTTTGCGGCGGTAGAATATAAATAAGTTTGTCTTTCTGCAAATTAAACGGTGTGGTTTGCACCCGAACCCCGTCACGGACAATCGAACCACCCACGAAAGCAAAGTCGGTGTCGTTATGCGAGCCGATGTAGCTTAGCAGTACATCTTCCCAGCCGCTTTGATAATGCAGCACATACGCGTCGGTCTGCACGTACCCGGGGCTAAGCGCCAGATTAAAAATACCGCCCGGCTGATAGAGTTGTACATTGACCGGCAGCAGGGGCTGCGGCGTGTTATTGAGCAGCAGTGTTTCAGCAGGTGTGTTAATAGCCAACGAACCTGGCGCATCGCCGTGGAGCACCTGCACCAGGTTACTGCTGAGCGTCAACTGAGTGTTGGCAGAATCAAGTGAACTGAAAATCACCGACGGCGCAAAAATCGTCAGGTTGATGCTGTTGGCTACGCCGCCATTAAAGCCGCCAATATTGGCCACCAGCGGCTGCGGTTCTCCGGTTTGGTGAACCACCGCCGTAATGTTTTGCCCATGGAGATTAAGGCTGTTGGTTACGTTGATGTTGCCAAGCGTGATGTTGCCGCTCGACGCACTGAGGCTCAAGTTGCCGCCGACGTTAAGGTTATTGATGGTCAACGAACCGGTTACTGAAATAGCCGCGTCACCATTGGGCGCGGAAAGATTGGGGATGGTTACCGATTCTTCATCGTTAATGTAAATACCGCCATTGGTTGTCGCCGCGCTGAACTCGGGCAACTTGACCAGCAGCGGTATGGCCGCAGCGCCGATGCCCGTGCCGGCTGAAAATGTCGTCAACGAGCCTGCCGGGCCGCTGAGATTGAGCGTGCCGGCGGATGCCGAACTGATGGCTCCGAGCGCCGCAATGTTAAAAGTGGCGGTGGTCGCATTAACATAGCTGCTTGCAAGCGAGCCAAGCTGAATATTGCCAGCGGAAGTGATATTTACGGGGCCGGCGGCACTGATGTTGCCGACGCCGAGAGTGTTGCTAAGCGGGTCAAAAATGTCCACTTCGCCGCCGACATTGGCTGCGTTGAGCGCCCCGACAGAGGCACCAGGCTCATCGTTAACCTGCAACGGGTTGGTAGAGCTGTTACCAATGCTGCCATTGGGGATTTGGAGGTCAATGGTCGGTGCGGCCAGGTTGATACCGCTGTAGCTGCTGGAAGGTTCAGTCAGCAGATTGCCATCCGGCACGGTAATGGAAAGTGTATTGGCGGCAAAAGCCGCGCCAAGTGTCAGGTTGCCGGCCCCCACCGCGCTGACGAACACGTTCTGGCCGGCTCCAGCCGACACCAAGGTGCTGGTTTGCACCGCCAGCGGCGTCGTAGCCGTGCCGATGCTGCCGTTACCCGCAATCAGATACAGGTTTTGACGTGCCGAAACAAACTCGCTGCCCGTACCGGCGGCGAGAATGTCCTGTGTGGCCGCGATGCGGGCATCGGTTGGGGTTGAAATAGCATTTGCCGGTAAATTGAGCGATCCTGCCGCCTGTACAAACAGCGGGCCGTTCTGAGCATTGGCCGTAAAATCGCCAGTGGCCTGCACAAAAAGCGGAGCGAACTGCTTGATGGTTATAGTGCCCTGCTGCTGGTTGACGTTGCCGGTGATGATAATGTCGCCTGGGGCATAGGCCAGCGCAATGGCGCTAAGGTCGCTGGCAGACAGCGGCTGCGCCGCCAAAGCCTGTTGCGAAACCACCAGCGGATTCAGCGGCTGGCCAATGTTGCCGCTGGCTATGATACTGACATTGCGGCCCGATACATTCGGTGTTGCAAGGCCGACAAGGTTGGATGCGCTCGGTGTGAACGCTGAAGCATTAAGCACGTTGGTTAGCAGGCCTTGTGTCCATACGAAGTCCGGCGCAAGTTGTGCCTGTTCTTGTGCATTGACCGTATAGTTAAACCCGGCATTGTAGGCCGTGCCCAGCAGACTGCTGTAGCTTGGCGAACTGCCACCCGCCGGGAACTGCGTCTGGAAGAAGTTCAGCACCTGATTGTACTTATTGGCCGCATATTGTTGCGCAGCGTCCGAGCCGGTATAGCCGGCGGCATTGGCCACGGGCGTGTACAAAGTCACCGCCGAGGGGCTGAGCGTAAAGCTGCCGTTGTTGACCGAGCCGTGGCTCAAAAGCTGCCAATACAACTGATAGTTGGTATTCACCAGGCGTTGGTATGGGTTGATGGCATTGGAAACCGCAATGGGGCTGGGGGCAGTGGGGCTGTCGGGTTGCAGCAGTCCCAAGCTGTTCCAGATGGCGTTAAGCTGTGACGAACTAAGCGTTTGTGCCGGCGTTTCGCTGCTGGCATTGTAGATATTGCCCTGGACGTTGAGCGATACGTCTCCTGCCACCGACACGATCGCGTTAACTGCCAGATTCTGCGAACTGCTAAGCGCGATGCTGTTGGCTGCCGAGGCCGTTAATACACCGTTGACGGTCACTGAGAGTGGGCTGGTGGTCGTGCCAATGCCGCCCGTTTGGCTTACGAGTGTGACATTGTCGCCCTGCACGCCCGATCCGCCCGGAGCGGCGGTTATGTCGCCTTGTGCCGTTATGACAACATCCCCGCTGCTCTTGGCATATACCACCGGCACGGCAGAATCAACGTTTACGTATACTCCGCCCGTAATGGCCTCGGCACTCAGCGACGGGGCTGCCGGCAACGTCACGCCGCTAAGCTGCGAGACAAACCTTATGCCAATGGGCGTTGCAGCCGTGCCCACGCCTGAATCGCCGCTAACAGTAAGCTGGTTGGTGACAATAGAAGCAGAGGGCGACTCGGTTATCGTCGAGCCGATGGCCGTGATAGTGGTGCTGCCGGCCGGATTGTTAATCTGTCCGTTGAGCACAATGGGGGCGCCGGTTGAGGTAATGTTGATGATGCCCGTTTGGCTGCCGACAAAGTTAATAGGTATAGGGGCATCCACCCGCGCGGTGGCGATATCGGTGACGGTTCCATTTGTTGGGAAGTTATAGTCGGCGTTATCGGGCATGCCGTCGGCAATGAGCGAGGCTGCGGTAAGCGGCGTGCCAAGATTTACGGAGGTGTTGGTGCTGACTGAATTGGTATAGTAACTTGTAAACAGGCCGCTTATTTGTTGTTGAAACAGCGGGTCGCTGGTGCTGCCAACCTTGTAACCGCTGGAGTTTTCTGTCCAGCCACCATCCCATGACCAATCATAGCTGACGGTGCCGCCGCCGGTGCTGCGTGAAATATTGCGTGATACGCTGAACTGATATTCCAGACCGGCGAGTGGATTGTAGCTCGTAGTGAGGCCGTTGGCAGTGACAGTTTGTGATGGGGCAGCCACCTGCACCGCACCGGCAAGATCAGTCGCTCCGTTGGTGTTGTTGTATACGCTAAGGCCATGGAGTACATCGTAAACATACCAGGTGGTAAGGGGGCTGTTTCCGTTGACATGCTGGAATTGATCAACGATTTTTACTTCGCTTAGCGCTTCAGAGCCGGCATTAATGTTGTTGACTACCACGCCGACGCCGCTGTCATTGGTAATCTGTACGTTGCCAAAGCCGGCGTTGACGTTGATAGATCCGGTGGCGTCGCCGGAATTAGCAATTCCGCCATTGAGGTAAACAAAGCCTCCGCCCGAAGCAAGAATATTGGTGATCGTAATTTGGTTGGTCGTCGGGCTGTAGGTGGCTTTGATGTCCGCCGGGTTGGCGCCCAGTGAACTGATGTATCCGGTAACATCCACATTCTGCCCGGTGCTTTGCGCGCTGGTGATAGCCCCGCTAAGAGCGCTGCCTCCCAGCAGCAGGTTTACATTAGTTATATGCCCGCTGCTGATCGAGCCGTTGATATTGATGTGCAGCGCATTGATGCCGATTTGCCCCCCCACCAGCACGGAACTCGATGCGTCGTTTGTGGCGTAACCCGACGGGAACGAATTCTGCGACGGCCTAAGATTGAGGATCGGCACCTCCGGGTAATAAACCGTATAGGCCGGGCTGCCCAGCGTGCTGAACAGATAGGCCCCGGTACCGACCGACGCCCCGACGCTTTGCGCCGTATTGTAACTGTTGTCGCCGGCGATACCCGGTACCGCATTGCCCAGGATGGGAAAAATCTCGTGCGAGGGGCTTAGATTTCCTATGTTGCCTTCTGTGATACTGCCCAGCAGGAAATAGGTAAATGCCGAGCTGCTGGAATAATTGCTGCCTGAAAATGCGGAGTTGGCGATATATGCGGCCGCCAGATCCGGCGTACTCGGTGCCAGGTATCCCAGCCATTCATTGTATGGGCTCTGGCCGGAGGCGTTGTAGTCAACGGTAGGCGTATTCACGAACAGCGATCCATTGGGAATGTTTTCCAGAATCTGTTCGCCCGCAATCTGGGCGGTGCCGGTTTGAAACAGCGAGCCGCCATCGTTGGTTATGCTCACCAGCCCGCCGATGTTGCTGATGGTGTTCTGCACGATAAACGCCAGACCCGGCGCCGGCGAACCGACTATTGGCGAGGTGCCCACCGGATCGGTCGAGGTGGAAATAATATTGATGGCCGAACGTACGCCCGCGCCCGTAGCACTCTTGGTTACGTCCAGAGGTACGTTCGCGGCGACGCCCGTGTATAAAATCTGTCCACCGGTCGTGTCGGGAATGGTTGCCCCATCAAACAGCAGGTATGCATCGCTGGTGTTGTTGACGTTAATCGAAGCGTTTCCGTGGGCGGCAACCTGACCGCTGCCGGTTATTTGACTTGCGTGCAAAATCACGTTGCCCGGTGCTGCATACAACGGCCCGAGGTCCACGGCGGTTACCGTGCCGGTAGACACGGTGGTAAGCTCTTGCGCCAGCAGGGATGGATCATTTTGCGTCAGCGCGGTGAGATAGTTATCCGGATTAAAGGCTGTGTTGATTTGATAAACCAACGGCGCTCCGCTGACTTCATTGACGGCCACGGTGCTGCCTGAGGGCGTTATATTGATTGTCTGATTGTAGAAGTAGCCGGCGGTAAACTCTCCAGCCAGATCAATGGTTCCGTTGCCGTTATTGACGGCGTTGTTGGAGTAAACAATCACGGGCACAAAGCCGGCCTCAAACCCGTAAGCGGTGCCGTCGGTCTGCGCGGACTGTGGTCCGCGGTAGGCACCCAGGGTCAGGTCGCCGCCGCTGTTGATGGCATCACCGGTGCCGGTGCTCAGCGTGCTGCTGCGGTTGGCTGTCGCATTGGCCTGTACGATGGGAATGGCGATCAGACCGCTCACATAACTTTGAGCGATTGCGTCGGGCGCTGCATTGCTGATCTGGCCGCCGGGGCCCATCCCCGCGGTCAGCGATACGCCGGCGTAACCCAGGACGCCGACGTTAGAACCAAGCGTAACGTTCTGATCGGCCGATACCGTAACGTTGGAGGTTGAAGCCCCGACACCCGCAAGGCCCCAGGTGCTGCTGTACGCGCTGCCGGTGACCGCATCATTGGAATAGGTGCCGACGCTTACCGTGCCGTTGCTGATCAGGTTGGTGTTGTCGCCGATACTGACGTTATCGGTTTCGGTTGCGTTAACCGTTGACACCGCGGCTGCCCCCTGTAGCAGTCCGCCGGTAACCAGAGAGATCGAATCTTGCGCGTTGATGGTGTTGTCGGCCGCAATGGTCAACGAGCCGGGATTGCTGAAGGGATCTGTCCCGGCGATTAATAAGTCGCCGCTGTTGATATTTACCAGAGCTTGTTCAGTAAAGGTATTGTTGTCCGTAACGGCCGAACCATTGGCGATGCCTCCGCCGGCCGCCTTGGCGCTGTCGGTGGCGCCGTTGCTGTTGTTTTCGGTATCGTTGTTGCTGGCCGTGATGGTCAAATTGCCTGAAGCATCGAGCGCGGTGTTGCTGCCCACATTAGCGCTGGTAACGCCTGAGAGATTATTAACGGCACTGGCTCCGCTGGCTCCCAGCGCTGAAGCGTTCACAGAGTTGCTGTCGGCGAAGAACTGGGTGTTGTGCCCTGCGGTGAGCGTGATGGTTCCGCCCACAAGCGTGCTGTTGGCTCCAACACTCGAAGAAACACCCGCGCTGTCGTTGGTGGTGGCAACGACGACATCGCCGGCGATAACGCCGCCAGCCCCGGCGGTAGCGCCGGCGGTATTGTTGTCGTTGGCGGTAGCCTGCACGGTAATGCTGGGGTTGTTCGGCGGAGCAGCGGGTGTTGCATCGTTGACGTCTCCGGAATCGCTGCCGGTGCCGGCGTCTGAATCATTATCGCTATCGCCATCACCAATGGCGTTGCCGGGCGTAATAACGGCGGTTGTGTTGTTGTTGTACTGGCCGATGGCCGCGGTAATTACCCCATTCGAGGTCGCGGTGCTGGCCGAAGCACCCAGCGCCAGGCCTCCGACGGCAACGCCTGTGGATTGCGCATCGGTGCCGCTGTTGCTGAAGGCCTGAATCGAAATGGCTCCGAGCGGCAGCGTGTTGTACGCACCGGTTTGGGCGGTAATTTCTGAGGAATCTGTAGCGGTCGAGACCGAAGCATCGGCTCCCAGCAGCAGCCCGCCCGAACCGGCGACGGTATTGGCATATGCTGCGCTGCCGCTGGCTGGCGTATAGGTGCCGGCGGAGAGCGTCAGTCCGCCGGGGGAGTTGATCTGCACATAGTTGCCTGACGACGCCGTCACCGTTGGCGATACTTTAGCCGTTGCAATGGAAGCGCCCAATCCTGCGCCAACTCCGACCGATACGCCAAACGAATTAGCTGAAGCCGATGGCGTATCGGCGGCCGTAAGCGAGAGTCCGCCGCTTCCGAGGTTGAGTTTGGTTGGCGCGCTGTTGCTTGTGCCACCGTTGACCAGCGCCTCTATGTCGGCGGTGTCTTGAGCATTGGCATACGAAGCATTGCCTGACACCACGCCCACAGCTCCGGCAGTGGCGCTGGCATCCACATAACCGCCGTCGGTTGCCGTAAGGCCCAGCGAGGCAACATTCTGAATGTACGAGCCAGAGCCTACACTCGCCTTTACCGTGCTGGTTTTATGTGCTACCGAAATAGAGGCTCCCAGTGCCCCAATACCGCCGGCAAAGCCATACGATTTCACGCTGAGCGTGCTATTGTCGTGCGATGCGAGTGTCATGGCCACCGACGAGTTGCCATTGATATTGCCCGATATTGAGCTTGTCACCTCGGTGTTGTCTATTCCCACGGCAACACCGGCACCAAAGCCCACAAATAGCGAACCGCCGCCGGCATAAGCATCGGTTTGAATGGTTTGCCCGACAAACCCAGTGCTTAGCGGCGCCTCCAGAGCCGAAACCTGCACGCTTGCAGCATTTATAGTTGCGTTTTGAATGCTTGCCGAAACCACGCCGCTTAGCTCGGTAACCGCAATGGCCGAGCCGAAACCGACCGAACCGCCCACGCCCACCGCGCCGGAAATGTTGTCAATTGCAGTGTTGTCGGCGGCATTTACCGAAACCGAACCGGCATTGATGCTTCCGCCGACGATGCTCGCCGTTGTTCCGTTGCCGGAGCCGCCGTACAAGCTGGTTTGCTGTTGGCTTGGCCCGCTGATACTGGAGCTTACGTCATTGCCATTGGAATCCAGCAAGTTGCTCGACGAGTTGGAGTTGCCCGCCAGGCCATTGCCGTTGGCATCGTTGAGGTTGCTGTGGTTTGCGTTGCCGCTGAAGTTCTGGTTTGTTTCGGAATTCATGCCGCTGATGGAAGAACTGTCGTTGCCTTGTGCGGTGCTCAAGTAGCCGCCGTCGGAGCCGGGCGTGCCGCCATCAATAACCACCACGCCGGCCGATCCGGCGACGCCTGCCAGGCCGCCCAAACCCGCCGTGGCCGTTACGACCTGCACGTTGCGGTTGCTTGTTGCCTGCACCGCCACAGCGCCAGCGACCTTCATGTTGCTGTCGGCAATGCCGGCATTGACCGCACTGGATATGTCAATGACGTTGATGCCGCCACCCACGCCGGCCGTGCCGCCGCCGCCCAACGCGCCGGCGTAGCTTTGCACGGTGAGTGTATCGGTGGCCTGCACATTAACGCCGGCAGCCTGCGGGTCGCCCGTGTTTTCGTCAATATTCGTACTTACAATGTTGGCCGTGGTGGTATTGCTGCTTTGCCCCACCGTCAACATGCCCGCAAACCCCAACCCGCCCACACCCACCGATGCGTCTAGGGCATTCATGGTGGTGCTGCTGGCCGCGGTTACATTGATTGCTCCCGCGGTGGTGACGGTCGTTACTTGACCGGCCTGGCCCAGAAATGCCTGCGTGTTATCCTTATTAATTGCAATCAGCCCTACACCCGAAGCGCCCACCACTCCACCCGCTGCAGCGGCGCTGACCAGCGTGGCGCTGTTGCGCGATGTGGCCGCAATGGTAAGTGCTCCGCCATTGAGCGAGCCGCCATACGAATACGCCTGAGTATCCGCCGAGAAGTAATTCACCACCGCCGTGCCCGATACGCCCGCAATCGCCGCGGAAAGTCCGGCGGCTAGACCAACGGCGTCTTGACTGCTCACCGCGTTGATGTTGATCGCCTGTTTTGCGCTGATGTTGCTGCCGGTGGCATACGCATACGTTTGCGCGGTAAAGGCGTTGACGCCCACGGTAAGGGCCACCGCCGCAGAGGTAGCGCCGCCTGCGAGGCCCAGCACAAGTCCGCCGCCGTAATCGTGGGTGGATGCGGTTACATTAACCTGTTGATTTGCCCCCGGCGTTAAATCAACTGTCACATTGCCGGGCAGGGTCAACGAGGTCTGCTGATTGATGCTTGCCTGGTTGATGTAGGCGTCGGTGCTGCCGCTCATCACATTTACGTCAATAGTGCCGGCCACCGCCGCCGAGCCTAGCGGGTCGAATGCCAAGGCCCCCGTAAAAGCAAGCTGCGTAAGGGTGTTGCTCTGCTCGGCGTTGATCGCCAGGCCGGTGACGCCTTGTGTGTTTTCAGTCAGCGATGGCGCCCCTTGGGCCGTAAAATCGCCGGGCAACTGCTGCAAAGCGCTGAAATTGCCTGCACTGGGGTCGCTTTGCAGGTGGCCGGTGTCCACGGTGAGCGTATCAGAGGCATTCTGCGCCAGGGCATTAACCGCCGTGCCCGATCCGGAAACAAAGGCCGCGGTACTGCCGCCGATGTAATTCACCGCAGTTGAAAGCCCCACCCCCGCCCCGGAGGCGCCGATGGCCAAAGCGCCGGCGACGTCTTGAATCGTGTTTTGATTCAGGGCGATAACGCCCACGTTATCCATTGCGGTGACCTGTGCGTTGTTGTCAATGTCCGCCGTCGCCGAGTTGGTGAGTATGTTGATCGCGATGGAACCTGTCGCGCCCACACCGGCCGAAGCGCCGACGCCGGCCGCTAAAGAATCAATCGTCGCATTGGAACTTGCATTGGTGGTAACGTCCCGTGCCAGCCAGATGGGGCTTGTACCCGAAGACGCCCCATGAATATAGGCATGTACTGTGGTGCCGACGCGATTGATCGCTGTAGCCACGCAGGCCGCCGCGTCACCCGAAATCGCCAGACCGCCGGCGAGAGATTTAATCGTGCTCGTGTCGGTCGCCGATACCGTTGTGGTGTTGCCCGCGTTGTTCTGCGAACTGTCGCTGATGCCCGCTGTAACGCTGTTCCCGATGTTGTTTGAACTGTTGGCAAAATTGACGGCGACCGATCCTGAACCGGCGACAGCGGCGCCGATGCTGCCGATGTAGCCGCCCGAACTGGCTATAACCTCGGTGCTGGTAAGGGCATTAATTGCCGAGCCGCTGATAGTGGCTGAAAGCGAGTTGCCGATATCGCTGATAACAATGCCGACACCCACGCCGACATCGCTGCTCACGCCCAGAGCGCCTGCGGCTGCTTTAATCTGGGCATTGGGGTCGTCGGCCTTGACCGACAACGTGCCCGTCGTCACGTTGCTTGAACTGACCGTCGCGGTGGTTTTGTCGAGCGTGAGGTTCACGCCGACGGCTCCGTCAATCGCCGCGTCGCCGCCTACGCCGCCGGCAATCTCCAGGCTGTTAATGCTTGAGCCGCTGGTGGCGTGCACAGTTGCATCCTGCGAGCCATTATTGATGGTGGCGTTGGCGATGGTGGCGCTGCTGCTGTCATCCGTACCGTTGTAGCCGATCGAAGCGCCAATGGCTGTTTCACTTCCATAGCCGACGTTTCCGGCCAAGGCCCAGATGGCGGCATCATTGCTGCCGGCAACATCAAGGCCTGAACTTGTGACGCTGGTAAGATTCGACGTATCCGCGGTTGAACCGATGCTGGCGGAAGTGGTGTCGGCAATCTGGTTGCCTTCGAGCGAACCCAACCCGGTGAAGCCTTCGGTGGCCACACCGCCACCAACCGAAAATCCTATGATAGTTGAATTGTCGGTTGCGGTGACGCTTACCTTGCCGCCGGCATTGATAGTTGCCTGGTCAATATAGGCCGTGTAGCTATCGTTGATTATATTGCCGGTAAGACTCAAACCTGCGGAATTACCACCGACGGCAATCGCCGCGGATACGCCGATAATTTCATTGGCTGTACCCAGGGGCAGGCTGTTGGTGCCGCCCAGATTGGCATTGAGGTTCAGGCCCGAAAGATTGCTGTTGTAGCTGCCGCCGGCGATGTTGCCCAAGATTGTGTTGTAGGGCTGTGCCGTTGAATCGCTGGTGCTTACGCCCTCGCTGTTGACGGTTACGGCTCCGGTGGTGCTGATGTTGGAGTTTACCGCACTGCCGCCGTTGGGTGTGTACGATCCGATGGATGCTCCCAGTGAACTGCCGATATAATTGGCGTCAAAAGCACCGCTGATGCTAAGACCATTTTCGCTGCCTCCGCCGGTGACCGCACCGGAAATAATATTGGCGGCGTCCAGGCCCTGGACCGTCAACGAGTCGTAATTCTGATTGCCATTGATACCTCCGTCGGCGATCACGCCGGCAAGGTAGGCGTTGGTCTGATTGTCTATAACCGAGACGGTAAACGCCGCGCCCACACCCGTTTGGTCTAAACTGCCGCCGTAAAAGCTTCCGCCGCCCGCGCCAAAAAGCGTCTGATCGTAGGCGGTAACGTTGACCGCCCGGTTAACATCGCCGGCGCGGCTTAACAGCGTTGAGTTCTGAATCCAGGCGTCGGTGGTGTTGGTTATCACCGGAACTGAAATGGAAAGGGTTACCGACGTGTTGCTGTCGGAACTTCCGGTGTTGACGGCAAGGCCCAGGCCAACGGTCGCCTCAAAACCGCCGGCCAAAGATTCGACATTTACATTGTCGGCATTGGTGAGACTGGAGTTTTGAATGTAAGCGTCCGTGGTATTGTCTATCAGGCCGAAGGCGACAGCACCAGCCACCCCGGTCGCCGACGAACTGCTGCTGCCTGCACTTACAAAGGCCGCGCCACCGCTGGCGCTGATTAATCCGGTGTAATTGGCGGCTTCAACCGTGGGGTTTACCGCCCCGGTGGCCAAAGCATTGAGCGTGACGCCGTCGAGATACGCCTGGGTATTCAACATCGTGACATTGGCGGTGACGCTGCCAGCAACAGCCACGCTGTAACTGCTGGAATCAGCGCCCGGATCCTGCGATTGGGCCTGAACATTCTGGCTCGGCAGAATATAGCCTGATATGCTGCTTAGCAGTGGAATATTTTGTATCGCACTGCCCACGCTGATGCGCGCGCCATTGACCGTGCCGGCGGCGCTGTCGGTAAGCGAGCTGAATTTGCCGCTGATCCAGTTTTTGGCGCTGCCGATGAACCCCGGACCTGAACTTGAGCTTTCATCCTGATCCGATGATGAACTGGCCTTGGCGCCCGATACGCCCAATGCCCCGGCCTGCCCGCTGGTAATTGCCGTTACGCTAAGTGTGTTGGCGTCAACCTGCCCACCGCCCGATACGTCGCTGCCGCCAAAAAATGTGGAATTATCCCCGATGAACGACGACGTGCTCGTGTTGAGGTAATTGGCGGCAATGGCGATGCCCACGCCGGCCGTCTGCCCGGCGGAAATAGCACCAGCGCCGTCCCAAACCGCCAGCGACTCCACCGAGCCAATGTTGACCGCCGCTGCGCTTACCGTTGCGGCATTGCTGATGGCCGCCTGCGTGGTGTTTTCAACATCCGTAAAGCTCACGATGCCGTTGCCCGCTATGCTGCTGCCGCTGCCGGCACTGGGCGATATGTCCACCGCCTGATCCACCCCGTCGGCTGTGACCGACAAACCCGCACTGCCGCTGTTGGCAAGCGTCACCTGCGTGAGCGAGCCTATTTCGGCTTCTGTGGTGTTGCCGTAATAAATGATCGTAAAGCCGCCGCCGATGCCGGTACCGTTGCCGCTGGATGACGTGCCAAGGCTTGGCGCGCTAAGCCCTATACTGATGGGGTTGCCCGCCATATTGATGCTTTGCGTAAAGTTCTGCGCTGAGACGGTAACCGGCCCGGCGAAATCCAGCGTCGTGTTGTTGCCGGATGTATCCAGAGGGTTTTCATTCCAGTTGAGCGCGGTTTGCCAACTGTAGCTTTGCCCGTTGCTGTCGGTGGCCGTTGTTTCACCGGTGGCTGTGCTGGTGATGCTGGCATTGCGGCCAATGTAAGCTTTTGTGGTGTCGTTTATGTCAAATAAATCCACTGCGCCCGCCAGGGCTGTTGAGCTTGAGCTGCCCGAACCGCTGCCGCCGGCTGAACTGCCGCTTGCCGCCGCCCCGGCATAACTGGTAAACACCTGCCCCTCAGCTCCCAGATTGCCGTTGAGCTTGCCCTGATACGACTGCAGTCCGCTCGTAATGCTGCTGAAACCAGACCATTGGTTCCATGTGACGGTTGCCGGCACATAGGTGTAAGCATTGATGCCCACATTGGCGGCGGTAATGTTGACCCCGTCGCCGATATACGCCTCGGTCGTGTTGTAATGAAAGCCCAGTGCAATTGCGGCGGTTACCGCGATTTGATTGCCCGATTGGGTCTGACCATTCTGCTGTTTTTCGGCTTCGGCGGTGGAGTTGGCATCGGCGTAATCTTGTACACCGGTAATGCTCGTGTCGGCATGCACTGTCACGTTGCCCGAAGCTTTAATTGTGGGCGCTGTGTTGGCGGTGTTGCTTGAGTCGGTTGCGATATCGGCGGTGGCCCCCTGATGCACCACAGCTACGCTTACTGATGCGCCTATCTGTATGTTGCTGCTGCTGCCGCCCGATCCGCTGTCGGTGGCCACCGACCCTGCCGCCGAGGAGGCCGTCGAGGTTAAATATTGCGAGAGATAATCAAATACACTGTTATTATCCGAAAGAAAATTCGACGCCGAAATACTGGAACCCGCGCCCGCTGAGCTCCAGTTCGTCTCCTGACTGGTAATATCAGCCGCAAGTACCTGAACGTTGCCGACGGGAGTGTTCTGCGTGCCCAGGTTGGTGCCCAGAAATGCGCTCGCATTGGTGTTAAGCACGCTGATGGCCGCCGCTATCCCCACGTTGCCGCTGGAAGTTGATGTTGAAAATGCCTGCACCGTAAAAGCATTGTTGTTGTTGGCTATCACCGAAACATTGGCCGCGTTGGGGGTGTTGATGACCGCCCCGCCCGCCACACTCGCAGTGGATTGAATATTGGCCTGCCCATACGCCAGCGCTGCTGCAAATTTTTGAAACGACGCATTCGATACGCTGTAGGCGGTAATGTTGAGAGTATCATTATTAATCGCCGAGACGTTCAGGCTCGTGTCGGCGGTAATATGCGCGCCGCTCGCCACCGTAGCCGTGGCCGTTCCGCTGACATCGCCATACAGCACCGGCGCTTCGACATGGCTCGAGTTGTTAAAACTTGATAGCTCCGTGGTTTGTGCCGTGGCATTAATCGCCCCGCCCACCAGCACCGCCGTGGAGCCAATTGTTACTGTTGCGCTACCTGTGGTCTGTACCGCCGGCAACGGAACTGCATCCACGCCTCCGAAAATGTTGGATAGCGCATAGCTCGTCACGCTCTGGCTGCTGTCAAGAAAATCAAACTTGGCCGAAGCGTTGGCATTGAGGGTTATGTCGCCGCCCGCGATGCCGCCGTTAATGGTGATGCCCGTGGTGGAACTGCTGAAATCGGACGTTTGTGATTGGATGGATTCAAGGTCTACCGCGCCGCCCGAAGCCACCGTGTTGGCGGATGTTTGGGTGTTGATGCTGGCGCCCTGCGGCAGCGTAATGGCGCCGGCGGCATCCACCGTGAGCGATCCGCCATTGGTGCTGATCGAACCCAACGTGACCGTGCCGCTGGAGCCTGTATCGCTGCCGGTGGGCGAGGTAATACCTGCATGCAGGACCACTGCGCCGCCGCCGGTTTCGATGCTGCTGCCGGCGTTAAAAATAATGTTCCCCGTTCCATTGGCAGGTGAGCTGCCGCTGTTGGTTCCGGCTTCAAGCGTCAGCGTGCCGGTTTTAAGCGTTGCTGCGAGGTTAAGGTCTGTCGCATCCCCAGCCGAGTCGCCAATGGTAATCGCGTCGGAGGCCTGCAGGGTAATGTTGGTGTCGCCCAGGGCCTGAAGTTCCGCCACACTTACGGTGCTGGTGGTGGACGAGGCATCCTGCGAATACGGTAACTGCGGCGCAGAATTGCCCAGGGGTTCATCGCCGGGTGAGGAGTTGCTGACAATGTAAAGATCCGTTGGATCTAAAAGCAGTGTACCCATCGCACCGCGCGGCGCGGTGGTATTGACCGCACCCAGCATGGCCAAACCCTGCCGGGCCGATACTTCAACAAAACCGCCATTGCCGCCCTGCGGTCCGCCTCTGGCGTTAATCGTGCCGGCAAAAGTGGTGCCGTTGTCGCTCCAAAGCACCACATGGCCGCCATTGCCGTGGTCAGTGGCATTGGCCGAAATCTGCGCTCCTGGCGCAACGGTTACCTGCCGAGCCGCCGCCATTGCGCCTGGCGCATGCGGGCCCCCGCCGATAAAGATGCTGCCTCCTCCATGCGCCCCCGATGCATCCACCCGGGCCGAGGCCGTAAGTTCTACCTGCCTGCCGGTGATGGCCACCGTGCCGCCTACTGCGCCGCCGGCGTGGAGCTTGCCGGCCACCTGCACGCTTTGCGCTCCGACGATGTTGATCACGCCATTGGCATCCACCACCTGCGAACCCTGCTGTAGCCCCTGCGTGTTGACGGTGGCGTTAAAAAACGCCTTCTGCAGGCGCGCCGCATCGGCGACGTTCAACGTTGCCGCCCGCGCAACAATCACGTTGGCCGCATCCAAATTAACCGCCGAGGCCGCGTTGATTCTGCCCGCGATAACCACCGAGCCATCATGCGACAGCGGGGCCGTGCCCGAAAGCAACTGGCTTGCGGCGGCCGGGTCTATCTTGCCGGCCTGGTTCAACAGCGTATTCATGAAACTCGCCGAAGCACTGATGGCTGTAAGCGAGCCAACGTTGACGGTTCCTCCCGCGCCTACAATCATCCCCTGCGGGTCCACAAACACCACGTTGCCGCCGATATGGCCGCCATCCAGGCTGTTAAGCACACCGTTAATTAGAACCGGCGAGTCCCATACCAAATTGACCAGGTGTGAAGTGCCGGTTGGCACCACCAGATTCACCGTATGACCTGAGCCTACGGTAAAGTTGCCAAACGAATTAAACGCGTCGCCGCCGGCGATGGTGCGTGTGGTGATGGTGGTGGTATTGCCGTTGTTTTGCAGTTGGGTTTGCGTGCGTCCGTCGGGTGTTATGAAATTGCTGCCGGCCCATGCAGCGACGGTCGAGCCAAAGGTGGCAGCACTCGCAGCCGCCGCCAGGCGGGCCGCTCGATTAAACCGGGTACGTCGGGTTGCGGATCGCAAAAGAACCGTCGCAAATTGCATGGAAACATTCCTCTCAAAGCGCATCGCCCAACCATGTTTGACCCAGCTGCAACCTTGCAGGCTCCTTGAGCCAAAACATGTGCCTGGTCCTGCAGGTTCACCTGATGACAGTTCAGCTGCGGGCCAATTGTCTTTGTTTTTCTCGCTCAATACTCTCCGCGCCTGACC
>JBMFVX010000020.1:0-32398 GCA_049965775.1 Phycisphaerae bacterium | reverse complement strand
TCCTTGTTTAAGCCTTTGGCCGAGCCTAAATACATCGCCACGCCATGCTGAATCACCTGGTATTGTTCGAGAATTTGATCGAGCATCTGCAGTGGCCGCCCCGCGTCGAGCATGTAGTTTTCGGAAATAATTTCAAACCAGTCCACTAAGGGCTTTTTTGAGAGAATGTGGTCGTAATGTGGTATGCGCAGGCCTATGCCTATGCCAAGATTGGTAAAACCATTGTGCTTGTTGGCAGCCATGGGCGCCTGCTCCAAAACAAGGCTGGCGGGAATGCGGCAAGCCACACCCCCGCCAGCCCATTGCTATCGCCATTGTACAATTATTTAGGCACAACCGTGTTGCAACCACCCATGCCTTTGCATGAGTTTTTGCCGGCGCAGCTGTTGTTGGCCGTCTTACAGCCACCCTGGCCTTTGCACGAATTTTTGCCTTTGCAGGTATGCGCATCAAGGGCCATGGCCCCGGCATTTACTCCCGCTTGCGCGAGAACCTGTCCCTGAGAACTGGTAGCGGCCGTCGCCGCACCCAACGAAAGACCCGACATGGCGGCAGCCGCAAACAGAGCCGACGCCGCTGAAACTGCCATACGATTGGTAAACATGAAAACACTCCTGAAAAAGAAAAAACAAACACAAACTTAACAAACCAAATAGCGGGAACTCCCGGACATTACAGTTTTACAGACACAGCACCTCCTTTTTCTGACATCAGGCTGAAGCACAATTGCCCAGCTACGGGCCATTAGTCGTTGGCGCCACGAGATCCTTACACCGAGAGCGGGAAACTTTTATATAGGCCAGTTTTGCCTGCAAATACACTCACAAAGGCGGGTTTGGCGAAGCCTTAAATTTTCATGGCCTAAAACCCACAGGAGCTACGCAACGGGCGCACGACCAGATGAGTAAACCTCCAATAAGCTGCAGAATCGCGATAGCAATTGAGGCTGCCCTACGGCCCCATACAGCCAAGCTGCTGGGACCGGTAACGGTAGGAAATGCGTAAGACATTCTTTAGCACACTCGGGAATAAGTGCCGCCCGCCATCGTTGTAATACCTGAGCGCGGCAGGTCATAACCAACAATTGGGCCGATCGCTCCGGGCTGGTACTCTAAGGCGACTATTGCCGCCGCAGCGGCATGGTGTGCCGGTAATGAAAGGTGGGCAATCATGAATGGGAGCATAACAACCACTTTAAACCCGCCGGGCGAGCCGACCGGCCGCCGTTGGCGCCATGGTCTTATGATCGGCCTGTTTACACTGGTGGCCCTGACCATGCTGACGGGCGGGGTGGTACTGCGAGAAAAAATATTCTCCTGGAGCACGCCCATCCATTTTTTCCCCGATATGCGTAACGCATGGTACTGGGGTTCATTTACCGTCGTTAACACCAAGCACAACCCACTTAGCCCTTTCCACCAAGCGGGCGACGCGGTCGTAACGGCTGGAGTGTTTCTACACAGGCTCAGCACCGCCTACCAGCGCCACGACCACCTACGCGGTTGCTCACCCACTGGCTACCGCCTCGATTACCCTGCATGGCGGCTGGCGGCAGTCGCCGTATCCGCCTGGATCGAGCGCGCCGTGCACCCCAAGGCCACCGGCTGGAAGGCCGCCTACATGACCCCTCTGCTCTGGTTTAACACCTGTGTTGAGCTGTTTGGAACGATCTTTACATTTCTGCTGATTCGCCATTGGGCCATTCGGCGATTTGCACAGCCGGGGCCAAGCCGTTGGAGCCTGCTTTTAACACGGTGTTTGCCGCAAAAATACCGGCCACACCCAACGGCTACCACCCCTGCGATTATGCCCGTGCAAAATAATTCAAACGTGACAGCATTTTGGAAACCCATGTGGCTGGGCCTGTTGGCCGCCGCCCTCTTCTGGTTCAACCCCAATATTATTCAATCGGCCCATACCTGGGTGCAATACGATATGTGGGTCATGCCGTTTTATATCGCGGCATTGTACCTGGCATGCACCAATCGCTTTTTTGCCGCCGGAGCTGTCATCGCCGTTGGCTCGCTTCTTAAGGGCCAGGAGCTTTTCGGCGCTGGCATGTTTGTGCTTTGGCCGCTGTTAGAACTTCGCTGGACGCGGGCATTGGAGTTTGTACTTGGCTTTTTTGTAACGTTTAGCCTGGCCGTGGCACTTTGGCTGTTTGCCGATGCACGCGAATGGCACTTCATGCTGGGGCTTGTTCCGGCTATCGCCGCTGGGGCTGCCTGGGTGACGCTGCGCCAGAAAGTCCACTGGTGGTACGGCCCACTGGTGCTGCTTCCCATGCTGCCTCTGGCGCTGTGGCCTTGGACCCAGGGGCTTGCCGGCCACCGCTTATGGGCTGGCGCGGCGCTTGCACTCTGGCTCGCATGCGCGCCGTGGCTGGTCTCAAAGCGCGGCCTGAAGCACTACGTCGCGATCGCTTTGGCGATCGGCTTTGCGACCGTCATGCTGGCCATGCCCGCACATTGGGACTGGCTGCGAACCGGCTATCTGTTTGGTGCCAGTGTTGACCATATGCCCATGCTTGCCCTGCCAAATGCCGACGGGCTGGGACTGATCTTGCAGGACAATTTTGGCTGGCACCTGACTGATGCCGTCTTTACGCTGCATTGGCCCACAACTTATGTGGTGGACATGCGACATCTTTTGTTCGCCATGTTTGTGATGAGCTGCATCATCTGCGCCGCGGCCGCCGCACGCCATGCCCGACGTAACGATCCTCGCTTTTTAATCGCGATGATCACGCCTTGGATTACATTTTTTGTCTGTTGTCCTGAAATGTACGAACGCTACCTGCTGTGGGGATCGTCCATGCTGCTTTCGGCAGCGGTCGTGCTTGATTTGGGCACACTGCTGCTTGCCGCTCTACTGGTGCTGGCCAGCACCGCCATGACCTTGGCCGTGCAGCTCGGCGTTAACAATTTGAACCGACCGCTAAGTTTTATATCTCGGACGGAACCGGGACTTTCATATGCTCTGGTGCTTGCAGCGCTGATTTGCATTTACCTGTCTTTGCGGTCCAGCCGCAGGGAGGCTCGCAGCGACTTAATCTCACCGGCCTGCGTCTACACGGCTACGCGGGTATCCACAGCCGTAAATGCACGGCAATCGCCAGCTGCCATACCACTCGAAGGCTTCGCGGCCTGAGGAAAAATGCCGCCAAAGCCGCAAGCAGGCGACATCCTTACAGCTGCGACTGGGGCCTCATATGCCGGGGAGACATCCGCCGCAACGGCTCCGAAGCGACGTAGCATCGCTCTGTTTGCATGGCATCCGCTGGCTTTAGGTAATTCGGTGAAGTCCGGTGGGGCCATCAGGGCTTAGAAGCCAGGGCGTACAGCATCACGTTACGCGCAATGGCCTGGGCTGATTTGGGCGCATAACCCGCAATACCCCACGTGTTGGTGCCCAGCAGTCCGCTGGTGACATCCCACGGCGAAAATACGATCACCCAACGGTTGCCCTGTTTTACACCCAATAGGCTGGGCGCATTCTTAGGCCCATAGCGTGTCACAAAAAACTTACGGTACTGAACCTTGTTAATAGGCACACCACCGGCAAAGCTCCCGATAATCAGCGGATCGGTCAGCGGAATCTTTTGAAGCGCTGCGTTAGGATAAAGCTCCTTGACCAAATTATGCATGCCGTCACCAAATTGCGCCTTGCCACCCGCCGCATCGGCAAACAGCATCCCACCTTTATTTAGATACTGGCGCAGCGCAATCACCTGCGCCGGCGGCAGTTTGAAGTTTTGTGTGCCGGTCAGTGTGGTCAAGGGAGTTTGTCCGGCGCTGAGTTTGCTGGGCGGCAGATAGCAAAACGTTACGTCGGTGGAAAAATCTTGTCCGGCCAGACGCCCCATCCGCGGCCACGCACCCGGCTCGGGGTTCCAATTGCCGGGGTAAAAAAGGCGGTTGACGGCAATCGTTCGCTGCATTTTGCCCTGCGGCGGCGGCACAAACAGCGATTGGAGCCGATCAGCGGGCCGGCCATTGCCGATGGCATACAGGTACACATTCGCCGGCACTTCAAAGTCATCACGATCATTAAAGCGCCTGGCCTGCCATTGCGCGCCAAGATCGCGATTGGCGATAATCCAGACATACCGCACGCCATTGCTGATACCCATGTATTGACCATAGCTCGTGGGATGATACCAGGGCTGCATGGTGTACAGGTAGCTTTTACGCGAGAGAATATGCGCTTCGTACTGCTTGTGCACCACTTCCTGGCCATAGCGAATCATGGCTCGCTTGAATGATTGCGACTGCCCCTCACCGCTGCAAAAAACGATGCCGCCGTTGTCAACATACGTGGTAAGCTGCAACACCTGCTTCTTAGTAAATTTGGGGTCGCGGTCGCCGGTGATAAATAGAATCGGCGAATTGAGCCATTGTGACATGGGGGCCTTGATGGAAACCACCTGCCAACTGACCGGCGTTTCAAAAGTATGGGTAATCCAAGAGACAAAGTTGGCGGCATCGCGCTGGCGGGCGTTCCACGGGCCGAAATAATCTTTGGTGTACTGCAGTTTGCTCATGATGACCGGGTTGAGGCCGCGATCGAGAATAAGCAGAGCATAAGCAGTACCGACGTTTGTACCCCAAAAATTCCAGATACCGCCACCGTGGGCAAGTGCCAACAACTTTGCGGCAAACGCCCGGTACCAATCTACGCCGCCAAATTGCTGCAGGCCGCTGGCGAAACCCACGCGTTCGTAACCATACATGGAATACACTGGCATATCATTGACGTATCTCGCAAAGTGAGCATTGATCCACTTGAGGCCGCGCAGCACATTTTCATCAACCACCGGCCTGGTCGTCGGCTTGGCAAGCATGAACTCATCACAAATCAGCAAACTTGCCACACCGGCGGCCGTAAACGTGTTGGCCGATGCCTGGGAATAGATTCTGGGTGGCGGATTAATACCTTTAAAGCCGCTGTAAACCCACGCACCGTTGGGCCATTGCTTTTTACGCCAGTGCGAAGCGGCATATTTCCAGTATCTGAATGGAACCTCAATGCCTTGGTGAGCGCAAGCCCAAGCTCCCAATACGCCATATTGGGTATTTGAATTATCCCAGTCGCCGGGCAGGGTTGGGTTAGGCAGAACAGATTGAGGCAGGCCATAATGGTACGCCCCATCGCGATGAATCTCAGTTAATAAATAGCGGAAATCACGCATGAGCGTCTGGCGATACACCGGCTTATTGGGCAGCAGTGTCATGGCATTAGCCTGAAAACTTGCCGAATAAGTGCTCGGTGGGTTAAGCTGGGTCAAAAACTTGATAGGCTTGGCCATAGCCGGAGCAAACTGACTGATTTGCTGCAGGTGCAAACTCTGCTCTACATCGAGCAGCGCCTCCACCACGAGAGCGGTTTCGCCGCCGTATTGGCGGACCTTCCCAGCAATAAACCTGTCTTTGGGACTTTTGGCACGTTTGTTGAGTACTCGGTATGTGCCAACCACAAGCCCACTTTCCCAAAAAGGATTTTTAGCATTGGCATGCAGATTTTCCTGTGACAGCAAATACGCGACGCCGCGCTTAATCGCCGCGATTACATTTTCGCTGTTGACTGCATAGGGGTTGGCCTTGGCAGGCGGTGCCGGCTTGCGCACCGCTGGAGGGCTATGAACAACGGCCGCTAAAGCTCCGGAGCCGGTTAAGGAGATAACCGCAATGGCGATGGCGGCTATAATAGTGCTTTGTGTAAGGTTGAGTTTCATGAGAGTTATTCCTCTGCGGCCCGTTAATTCAATTCATTAAAGACGAACTACCTTAGATTTGCAAGAATGTTTTTGCGGCCTTTGTTATGGTGCACCAACAACCCAAGGCAAGCTGCGCGGCACCGGCAAAGGTACAACCAGGGCCGCTTGAGACACATTATGCGGGCGGCAGCGTTACCAAACCGCCTGCTGGCTGTTGCGAACTGGAATCATAACCGTGTCGAACGGCGCCTGCATTGGCAGCGGCGGCGTCGCAGACTCAGGCACCGAATCAGCCTTTACCAATATCGCAGGCGGCAGCAGTGCGGCGTTGACCTCCAACAACACCAATACCAACCCCACAGTGCTCGACAGCCCGACGCTCACGGGGTTTACGACGAGCGATCCAATTCAGATCAGCTTTGACTTCGACATCACGACCGCAAACATTGCCAATAACGACACATTTATACTCAACTCGAGCAGGAACATCATCTTAAATTTTGGCAGCGCGCCGATTTCGGGAACAAATCCTGGCGCGATGATCTACAAGGACGGATCCTCCGCCGTAACCTCCACCTTTACCGCAAGCCTCAATACCTGGTACCGCATAACGCTCGGCCTCTCGGCTGAGAATGCCACCTCGCCAACGTGGAGCATCAACGTTGCCAATACATCGGGCAGTTCGCTGTATTCCGCGTCGGGCATCAGTTTCACCAACACCCTCGCGCCCTATAGCTCGTTCAACTACTCATTCAATACCGCGGCAAACAATGGCGGCGGTGCATTCAACATTGACAACGTCCTGGTTCAGTCGCCAGAGCCTGCGTCGCTCCTTCTTTTCGGCACCGCTGGTGCCAGCATTTTGCTGCTGCCGCGCAGCAAACGCAATCGGGCCTGATTGGCCAATACGCCACACGCGAATGGTGGGCAATCCACATCCGTGATTGTTTTTTCCCTGCGGGCCGGCAGACATCAAAGTTGCCGGCCCGTTTTGTTTTCGGCCCATAAGTGTCCCGTATAACGCCGCAAGTGGCAGACGACCTTTTTTACATCTTTATCGGCTGGCGACCACGCTGTTCTGCCCCGCAAAATCCAAGCCGATACACAGAGTTGAATCCTGCGGCAATATCCCCTAGTGTACCAGCGGCCCGCACATACACCGTGCGTTATGGCTCGGCAGGCGTGGCGTTGGAGTTTGGTTAACAGCAATGGATGTACATTCGGCAGCATTGATTTGGCTTATTGAAATTGCAATCGCATCGTTTTTTGGCGGTGTTATTGGAGCCATCAGCGGCTTGGGCGGCGGCATTGTCATTGTGCCGGTGCTTACCATTCTCATGCACCTGCCCATTACCGATGCCATCGGTGCCAGCATTGTCTCCGTGATAGCCGTGTCGAGCGGTGCGGGCTCGGTGTATGTACGCGACCACATTACCAATGTGCGTATCGCCATGTTTTTGGAGGTGTCTACCGCGACGGGCGCCATTTTTGGCGCGGCGGTTCTGGCTCCCCGACTCAACCATCAAGTGCTGATGATTTTATTTGGCCTGACGCTTCTTTTTTCGTTGCTGCCGGTATTGGCCAACATCGGCGAAGAACTACCCAAAGATATTAAAAGCGGCCCGTGGGCCAAACGCATGAAAATGCGCGGCTCGTACTTCGACAAGCGCCTCGGCCGCGAAATTACCTATCAGGCGGCCCGTTTGCGGCCGGCCATCGGCATTATGTTTGTGGCCGGCCTGATGGCGGGCATCTTGGGCATCGGCGCGGGCGTACTCAAGGTGCTGGCGCAGGAAATTTCCATGCGATTGCCGGCAAAAGTGTCTACCGCAACCAGCAATTTCATGATCGGCGTGACGGCGGCGGCGGCGGCCGGCGTCTATCTGCGGCGCGGCCTGGTGCTGCCGTTTTTGGTCGCGCCCGTTGCCGGCGCGGTGCTGCTTGGGGCCATGTGCGGCACCAAACTGATGGAGCGCATGAGCAATGTTCTGGTGCGCAAGGTATTTGCCATCGCCTTGGGCTTTATCGGCATTGAAATGCTGCTGCGCGGATTTGGATTTAAGTTTTAACATTCGGAATAGCACATGACAGAGCCAAACCCAGACATACCCGCGGCGCAAGAGCCTTCGCCTATGGCGGCCCATACGCCACCGGCCGACGACAATGGCGAAGCGCCCATTACCAACGAAACGGTCATTCAGGATGTATCCGCGTGGATTTTGCGTATTGGATCGTTTGGCAGCGTAAGCATCCTGCTGCTGGGCCTGGTGCTGGCCATGGTGCAACACCCCCTGGACAAAAAGGAGATGCTCAAGGCGCATTTCTCGCTGTCTTTGTCGCATGTATCGCAGGGCCTTATGCACGCCCGCGGACTCGATGTAATGGAAATCGGCATTTTTCTGCTGGTGCTTACGCCGGTGATGCGGGTGGCCGCATCGGTCATTCTTTTTGCGTTTGTGGATCGCGATAAAGTTTACACCGTGGTCACGCTTATTGTGCTGCTCATTACGCTGGCGAGCCTTTTTCTATTGCGGTAAGTTGGCCGCCGTTAATTCGCGCCCTGTCCGCGGCATCGGCGGTTTGCCACAACTCGCGGCGGATTGTGCATGCGCCGTGCCGTCCTGTACACTTAGCCGGCGGCGATATTGCCGCGGACTTGCAGGAATGTTTGTCGCAGCATGAAACCCCGAAATCCCACGCTCGACCTCGGCCAATATATGGCGGCCCGCTGGGCCACCATGATGCTGGGCATGTTTCCGGTAAACGCCAACCTGCAGACCGCCCGCGCATTTGGTTCGCTGCTGTTTGCCGTGGACGCCAAACACCGCAAGCGCGGTATGGATAACCTTCGCCGCAGCTTTCCCGACTGGTCGGAAGACCGCATCAAGGCCGTCGCCCGTCGCTCGGTGCAGCATTTTTGTGAACTGGCCATTGATGTCATCTCCACCACGCGCACCATCAACGTCGAACGCTGGCACCGCTATGTGCACTTTCAGCAGATGCGCCAGGCCCTGGAAATTTCGCTGCGCGGTCGCGGTGTCATTATGCTTACCGGCCATTATGGCAATTGGGAAATACTCGGCTACACCATGGCCACCCTGGGGTTTAAGAGCTACAGCATAGCCCGCCCGATAGACAACCCGCACTTCGACGCCTGGCTGCTGGGCGTGCGCGAAAAAAAGGGACAGATCATTCTCTCCAAGCGCGGCGTTACCACCACCGCTCAGGACGTGCTGGAAAACAAGGGCGTACTCGGCATCATTGCCGACCAAAACGCCGGGCCAAAGGGTCTGTTTGTGCCCTTTTTTGGCCGCCTGGCCAGCACCTACAAAAGCATCGGCCTGCTGGCAATTCAACATAATGTGCCCGTAATTATTGGCTACGCCCGCCGGCGCAACGACCGCTTTGAGTTTGATTTGGGCATTACCGACATCATTGAGCCAGCAGACTGGCAGAACCAAAGCGATGAGCTGTATTACATTACCGAGCGCTACACGCGGGCCATCGAAACATTTATTCGCCAGGACCCCACACAGTATTTATGGATTCATCGCCGCTGGAAAACCCGCCCCAAAGGCGAGCCGCCGGAAGAGGCATGAGCGCCGTTGGCGTCAATCCACCACGGCCACGCACAGATATTTAGGCCCATGCACCCCGGTGACAAGATTCATCTCAATGTCGGCGGTTTTGCTCGGGCCGTTGATAATAACGATGTTTGACGGAATGCCGCCGGCCGTATCAGCAAGCATGCGATCAATACCGTCCACCATGTCGGCTACAATTTGCTTTGCGGGCAGCACCACAATATGCAGCGGAATCGTCAGCGTTGCCGATCGCCCAAAAGAAGCGTCGCTCCACACCAGCAGAGCGCCGCTATCCGCAAGGCCATAGCGGCAGTCGGTGATGGCAACATCGCAATCGAAGACAATCTTGCCGCAGTCGGGCCGGGTCCACATCTCAACCTGTGCCCCGCGACGCTCGAGCAACTCGGTCACGCCGGGCGGCATGAAACCGGCAAAGTCGAGCATCACGCGATCAGCTTTATGGCCTGCAAGAAATCCTTCGATGATCGCGGGTAAATCAGTCAGGCTTGTCGCGGCGACTTTGGCGCCATTTTGCGCCGCCTGCGCCATCCACCGAGTGTTTCGGGCCGGGTCGGCGGCGGCAACTTGCCTGATGACCGCCTCATTTCGCTGCGGGCGGCTTGCGGGCTTCGCCGTGCTTTCGCCGGTGCGGCCCAGCGCTTTTCGCACCCGCGCCAAAAATTCGCGCCGCGCCGGCTGGTTGGCAACGCTCCATGCGTCTGGTGTATGGGCGGTTTGCTGCAGGCTCATCGCTTGCCCTCCGAGGTGCCGCGGTTTACACGGCGCTGGTTCCACAAAGTACGAAAATTATTTTTTGGCGGCTGCGGAAAATCGCGTATGGCCGTCCAGCCTTTGGCCGGGCCGGGCAGGCGGGTAATCCAGCCATCTTTGTGCGGCAGCAGTCGCATGCCGACACGCTGGGCAAACTGGCCCAACCGGTACGTCCAACCATAACGCAGCCCGGTGGTCCACAATCGAAAGATAAGCTTTTCTCCAAAACCGGCAATGCCCTGGTCAATCTGGTCTTTTTTCATGTGAATGAGCATTTCGGGGATGTTAATTTTAACAGGGCACGCCTCGTAGCACGCGCCGCACAGGCTCGATGCGTGCGGCAGGTGCTTGTGCTCCGCAAGACCATTGAACAGCGGCGTAATCAAAGCGCCGATCGGACCAGGGTAAACACTGCCATACGTATGCCCACCCACCTTGCGGTAAATAGGACAGGCATTCAGGCACGCGCCGCAGCGAATGCACCGCAGCGTATCGCGGTAATCGCCGGCCAAAATGCGGCTGCGGCCATTGTCCATGATGATCAGATGAAACTCATCGGGGCCGTCGTGTTCATCAGCACGCCGGGGGCCGGTGATGATGTTGGTATATTGCGTCAGCGCCTGGCCCGACGCCGAACGGGCCAGCAGCTTTAAGAAGATGGGCAGATCGCGCATTTCAGGAATGAGTTTTTCCATGCCCATAATCGCCACATGCACCCGTGGCCGTGACGTGCACATGCGCCCATTGCCTTCGTTGGTGCACAGCACAATCGAGCCGGTGTCGGCAATGGCGAAATTCACGCCGCTGATGCCCATATCCGCCTGATTAAAACGCTGCCGCAGATACACACGGGCCATCTCGGCGAGGCTTTGCGGGTCGTCGGTGTATGGAACCTTAAAGTAGCGTTCAAACACACGGCCGATATCTTTGGCATTGCGATGAATCACGGGCATGACAATATGTGATGGATGGTCGTTGTCCACCTGCAGAATAAACTCACCGAGGTCCGTTTCCAGCGGTTCAAGGCCGGCCTTTTCCAGGGCGTGGTTCAATTCGCTTTCTTCGCTGACCATGCTTTTGCTTTTGACAATCAGCTTGCTGTTGGTTTGGCGGGCGATGTCTATGACAAGCTGATTGGCATCGTCGCGGCCCAGGGCGTAGTGCACATGGCCGCCATGCCTTTGAACATTGGCCTCGAGCTGGGCAAGGTAATAATCGAGATTGTCGAGCGTGTGCCGCTTGATGTCGCCGGCGAGCGTTCGCAGCGCGTCGCTGTCGGGCAGTTCGGCCAGAGTGGCGCGGCGGCCATAGTCTTTTTTGGTTACGGAGTTGTCCAGCGCGGTGTGCAGGGCCTCGTCAGCGCTGGTGAGGGCCGCTTCACGCATAAAATCAGGGTTAAACACCGGCAGCGAATGCCGGAGCGAACCGGGCGACGAGCCGGCGGCTTTGGCGGTCATCGGTTCTCTCCTGCATCAATGGCCGAGGCCAATACTTCGGCGATATGCTTTACCGCAAAGTCGCCATGCTGCCGATGGCAGGCGCCGCCGATATTCATGGCGCAGCCGCCATCATTGACAATCATCACGTCGGCGCCGGTTTTTTGGCCGCACTGCACTTTGTCTCGCACGATGGCACCGGAAATGTCCGGATACTTTACGGCAAAGGTTCCGCCGAAGCCGCAGCATTGCTCGGCCTTTTCCAGCGGGATAAAACTGGCTCCCTTAAGCTGCTTGAGGAGGCTGATGCACGGCTCGCCGGTGGCCCCCAGGCCGCGCAGGTGGCAGGTGTAGTGATAGGTAAAGCGCTGCGGTTCGGGCAGCGCAAGTTTTGACACATCCACCTTCAGCACGCGGGTCAAAAACTCCACGAACTCATAGCAGCGTGCCGCAAAATCCAACGCCTCCTGATGCTTGGCCGGATCATCCTTAAACAATTCGGGGTAGTGGTCGCGAATCATGGCCGCACACGAACCGGACGGTGTTACGATATAGGCCGAATCTTTAAACACGCGAATCATCCGCTCGGCCAGCGGACGCGCCTCCTGCGGGTAGCCGTTGTTAAACTGCGGCTGGCCGCAGCAGGTTTGAGCCTGCGGAAAGTCCACGCTGCAGCCAAAATGCTCCAGCGTTTTCACCACTGCCATGCCAACCTGCGGGGCAAATAAATCGGTCAAGCACGTTATAAAAAGGCTTACTTGCATAAGCTGCGTAGTTTACGATGTTGGCCGGGTGCAGGCAACTACCGCCTCCGCCGGCGGGAAGCGGCGTTAACAGTACCAGCCCACCCAACCCGCCGCCGCAAGGCGATTGTCGCAATTGTTAAATATTTTTGATAACCGCATCGGCAAATTCGCTGCACTTCACTTCGTGCGCACCGGTCATAAGCCGGGCAAAATCGTAGGTTACAATTTTTTGTCCGATGGTTTTTTCGAGCGCGGCGACAATGCTGTCGGCCACCTGCTGCCAACCCAGGTGCTCAAACATCATCACGCCCGAAAGCACCACGCTGCCGGGGTTTACTTTATCGAGGTTGGCATACTTGGGCGCCGTTCCATGCGTGGCTTCAAAAATAGCATGGCCGCTGTGGTAATTAATGTTACCGCCGGGAGCAATGCCAATACCGCCCACCTGCGCCGCCAACGCGTCGCTGAGGTAGTCGCCATTGAGGTTAAGCGTTGCAATCACGTCAAAATCGTCCGGGCGGGTGAGCACCTGCTGCAGCGTGATGTCGGCAATGGCGTCCTTGATGATGATGCCATTGGGCAGGCGGCACCACGGGCCGCCATCTATTTCGACGGCGCCGTATTTTTCTTTGGCAAGTTGGTAGCCCCAATCGCGAAAGGCCCCCTCGGTATACTTCATGATGTTACCCTTGTGCACAAACGTTACGCTCTTATGCTTATGCTTGATGGCGAAGTCTATCGCGGCGGCAATAAGCCGTTGCGAGCCATCCTTGCTTACCGGCTTTATGCCGATGCCGCTGCTTTCGGCGAAGCGCACCTTGCCATACACCTTGGGGAACTCGGCTTTGATAAAAGCCAGCAGTTTGCGGGCTTCTTCGGAGCCAGCGGCCCATTCTATGCCGGCATAAATGTCCTCGGTATTTTCGCGGAATATCACCATATTCACCGCTTCAGGCCGCTTCACGGGGCTTGGCACGCCGGCAAAATACCGCACGGGCCGCAAACAAACATAAAGGTCCAGCAATTGCCGCAAAGCCACATTAAGCGATCGAATGCCGCCGCCCACCGGTGTGGTAAGCGGCCCCTTAATTCCCACCAAAAAGTGCCGGAA
Organism: Phycisphaerae bacterium; assembly: GCA_049965775.1. GTDB lineage: Bacteria > Planctomycetota > Phycisphaerae > WQYP01 > WQYP01 > JABEVB01. The sequence continues at coordinate 19,034 of JBMFVX010000020.1, read as the reverse complement.
TGCCTCAACAGTGTCGTCGGGCAACCACGCCTTGGCATCGCCCTCGGGCGTGCCGGTCTTGAACTTGTTAAACGATTTTTCGCCGGCGTAAACCTCCATCCAGGCAATCTGCTTTTTGCCGCCGAAGGCTTTTTTGACCGCCGCATCAAACACGCGCACCGACGCCCGCCAGATATCCGCCCCGGTGCCATCGCCCTCTATAAATGGAATAATGGGATGATCAGGTACATTGAGCACATTGCCCGGTCCCATCGTAATGGGCTGACCATGGGCCGGCACTACAACCGTTTTAAAGCTGGGAATGTTTGACATAACTATTAGCTCCGATTTTGCTGGCAACCGCAGTGCTTCATATTATCTTCGGCGTGGGTTCAGGTGCTGCGGCTAAACCTCGATGTTCCGCGCGAAGCAGATACGTTACTCAACGTTGGCCCTGGCGACAAGTACGTTCATCGGCCACACGTACCTGAATAGCAATCTCACCCACTCGAGGCGCTTGCGAGCCAAGAGAGGATTAGCCATGCGCAGCGGTCAGCGTCGGCAGCCACCCGCGATTAATCGCTGTCGCCGCAAAGTCGCTGCAATTTTTTTTACCGGTCCTGGTTCGGGCTTGCCCGCTTATGCATGATTGAGGAAAAAGGCTTAAATGGGATGGCTCCAACGCAATTGCCGCCAATCGGCAAAAAAGTTTGGGCTAAACCTAGCCCCAGTTCCGATAAAGTTGTAGCGGTTTAACGACCGTTGCCGCCAAGGCGCAAAAAAATCATGCTTTGGCAAAGACTCTTTGCCAGGTAGCGGCTATAATTGCTTGACACCGCCCACGGCATGGTTGAACATGCTGGGGCCTGACACCGCCCCGCTAACAGGAGCGGCCCATATACAGTCGGCCAAGCGTTCGTGCCGATAACATGGCCACCGAGTGGGCGCTCTGGCCGCAGCCTTGGCAATGAGTCGCCGCCGCGGGACGCAGGATTGCATACCTGCATCCAACGGCAAAGCTGGTCAAAGCCGACTGGCCGAAGGGCGCCAGGCCCACAACAGTACAATGCACCTAAGAAAGGTTAGATATGGCCCGCGCATCATGTCGCAAGCACAACTCCTCCGGCAGTTCCCCACGGGCGAAAGCCTCGTCGCGACAATTGCTTTTCCGCGCAGTGCGTGCAGGCGCCGTGCTGGGTTTGGCACTCTTTGGATCCTCCATGATGGGCTGCACCGCCCTGAATGATCTTGGCGATTACGCCAACCTGCGCAACTCTTGGTTTGACCCGTCGCAGGTAGGACGCTTCGACAAAGGCAGGCCCTTCTTTCATCCAACACCGGTTACGTGGCCCATTTTGGACTCATTGGCGGTTAACGACCCGCCCGCACTGCCTTGGCCCAACTCGCGACCGCCAACACCAGCCGATCTGGTGGTTTCCACCAAACCTTATGTCCTGGGCCCGGGTGACGTGCTGACCGTTTCGGTTTTTCAGCTTGTTGTGCCTGATCAGGAATCGGTCCAAACCCGCGAAATAAACTCCCAGGGCGAGATTAATCTGGACTTCATCGGCACCGTTAAAGCGGCCGGCCTCACCGCCAAACAACTTCAGCAGCGCATCATCGCCACCCTTATTCAAAGCGGCCAGATGTCGCCGCCGGGACCGCACCAGCCCGGCCCGCAGGTCAACGTGGACGTTACCCAGGCCAAGAGCCGCGTATTTTCGCTCATTGGCGCTGCGGCACGGCCCGGCACATACAACATCACCTCGCCTAACTTTCGCCTGCTCGATGCCTTGGCGCTTGCCGGCGATATGAATGTGCAGCCCGGCATGCGGTATCTGTACGTGATTCGCGCAAGCAGCGCCTCCACGCCGGCAACATCGGGCAAGGCCACTGCTGCAACCGGCTCGGCCAGCAACTCGGCCAATTCGCCGTTTAGCGCCCTGACCAACATTGTCAACCAGGTGCAATCAAGCGCCACCCAACAACAGAAGATGACCGCCTCACAGCAGCAGGCCGAGCAGAACTTGCTCCAGCAGGCACTCGAAACCACGACGCAGCAAGGTGCGACGCACTACGTATATGTCAACCATCATTGGGAAGCATTGCCCGGCCCGGCTCCCAAGCAGCCGGAAAACGCCGGCACAGCTAAACAAACCCAGCGGGCGCCGGCACAGCCGATGCCCAACTTTGCCGCCGGCAACGCCAAGCCCCAACTTGTCGCCGGTGCCAACGAAACCGTCATTCGCATCCCGCTTAATAAGCTGCGCGAGGGCGACCCACTCTATAACATCGTGATTCACTCCGGCGATATCATCAATATTCCGCCGGTGAAGCCAACTTATTATTACGTCATGGGCAATGTGTCACGACCCGGCGTTTATACGCTCAGCGGCGAGCACATTACACTCAAGATGGCGGTGGCCGCCGCCGGCAACCTAAGCGCATTTGCCATTCCACGGCGCTGCGAACTAACGCGCCGCATCGGCCGCCATCAGGAAATGACCGTGTTCGTAAACCTTCAGAGCATTTTTAACGGTCAAGAACCGGATATTTTCCTGAAGCCCAACGATGTCATGAACGTAGGCTCAGACCTTATGGCTCAGCCGCTGGCGGTACTTCGCAACGGCTTCCAGGCGGCCTACGGTTTTGGCTTTACCTACGACCGCAACTACTACATCACGCCGATTATTACCGGCCATTAAGCGAGTAGCGTGGTCTGCGTGTGAATGGATTGCCGTTGATGAAGGGCGCACCCCTTTGCCCTCAATCTATGTTGTGGCTTTAGCTGTAATAGCGTTAAGAAAGCCGCCAAAAACTTGTTACGAAGCAGCATCATTTAGATATGCTGCGGGCGAGGTCCCATCGGTTCACCTTTGCGAATCAAGCCAAGCTTATGCTTGGCTTTTTTATCATTCAGCAAGCGTGTAGTTTGAGCCGATAAATCAGGGTATTATGGAGCGCAAAGGTCGGTTATGGCGAAACCGCCCTTTTTGGTGGAACGCAGGATTCTTTACGACCCGCAAACCTCTTGGCCGAGAGGCACCAATCCAGAAGCGGTGGCGGCAAATGAATGCATACCTTGCGACACCATGCGATTCGGTCGAAGCGCCGCCGCTGGGCGACGCCAAAGGTAGACGGTTACGTCAGTTTACAGAGGCTCTATGAGCGATATGCCAGAACGCAACGCGCAAAGCTCGGTGGTCGGCGCGGCCAACTCCGCAGCGACTCCGCGGCCGCGTTTCAACTACAGCCAAGCCGCGGGCCAGCAGCGGGCCGCCTCATTCGACTCCACCTGGCGGCAACCCCGCACCTGGCTCTTTATACTGCTGCTGGCGGTTCCATTTTTCTATCTCTACCGCATCAACCTCAACGACCTGGTCAGCGTATGGTACACCAACCCCAGTTTCAGCCAGGGTTTTGTTATTCCATTCATCAGCGCCTTTTTCATAGTACAGAATTGGTCACAGCTTAAAGCCCTGCCCTGGAAGCGCAGTTGGGCCGGCCTGGCCGTGCTGGTGTTTGGCGTCGGGTCCCAGGTGCTGTTTCTGGCGACCGGCCAGATTATTTTTTCGCACCTGACACTGCTGGTCGTGCTGCTGGGCTTGGCGCTGTTCATCCTCGGCTGGGAGCATATGCGATACCTGTGGCTCCCCATTGCCTATCTGTTGTTCATGATCAATCCGCCGCAGTCGCTTTATGTCAAAATTACCGGCAAACTGCAGATTCTCGCGGCGTGGCTGGGCGTTCATATTCTGCCGTTTTTTAACATCAGCGCCACCCGCAGCGCCACGCAAATAAGCGTATTGCATCATGGTCAATGGTTTCCGTTGGATGTGGCCGAGGCCTGCAGCGGCATTCGCAGCCTCACGGCTTTTTTGGCCCTCGCCATTGCTCTAGCCTACACCACCACACGCCCCATGTGGCAGAAGATATTTCTCGCCTTGTGCGCCATTCCCGTCGCCATTTTATGCAACGCCCTGCGCGTGGCGCTCACCGGCGTTTTTCTAGTCACACTGGGGCCGGAATGGGCGCGGGGCAGCACCCACGAAAGCCTGGGCATGCTCATGCTTATTCCCGCGCTATTCATGCAGCTGGGCATCGCCTGGGTGCTCGATCATATTTTTGTTGACGCCTCGGACGACACGGCGCCATCACCCGGCCATACTGGAGGCGCCTCATGAGCACCGCCGTTGCTAACACACCATTTGGCTCCCCGACCCGCCAACGCCAAAATCTTAACTCGGTGCTGGCGGCCGCCGCCATTTTGGCGCTGGGCATTGTGGCCGTAATCTGGGCGCAGTGGAAACTCAAGATCATCATTCAAAAGACACCCACGCCGCTGCAGCAGCCGCTATTCACCATTCCGCGCACACTGGGCCACTGGCAAACGCCCACCGGCGCTGTGGACGAAAAACTCTCCACCGAAGTGGTGCAGACGCTCGGCACCACCCATTACCTTCTGCGCGAGTATGTTAACACGCACTGGCCCGTCGGCAGCCCTGGCTCGACCATTAAACTCAACATTAACTATTACCCCACCGCCTTCGCCACGCCGCATGTGCCCAACGTATGCTGGCAGGGAGCCGGCCTTAAAATGCAGCGTATCAACACCATTACCATTCCAGATGTACCGCATGACAACGGCAAAGTCACCAACATTCCGCTTCGGTTTCTCTCGTTCGCCATTCCTGAAGGCGGCTCCGGCGATCTGCCGAGCCTGGGCAATGTCAGCGGCGAGGGCGCGGACGGCGAATATCTCAACACCGGATATACCTTTCAGGTGGATGGCCAATATGTGCCCGACCCCGCGCAGGTCAGCGAACTGTTCTGGCAGGCACAAAGCAAATATGGCTATGACGCCAAAATTGAGGTGGACGTGCTAGGCTCTACCACACGCGAACAGGCAAAACGGGCGATAGCCTCGTTCCTGCGGGCAGCCCTGCCCGACATTGAGCGCACGCTTCCCAACTGGCAGAAACTCAACGCATCGGAGAAACAGCCCACAGCAGCCGCCACGCAGCCATAGCATGCAGGGCGAGCCTGCGGTGGCAACGCAAAACAAGCGGCACCGGCGACGGAAATTTAACTTAACCATAACAGGAGACGGCTGCGGCTATCGCCTGAAAAAGGATTGAAAGGACACGCAATGGCAAAAAAAGTCAATACCAGGTTCCTGGCGTTTTTGGTGGGAGCCGTGATTCTTTTCGGCGGCGGTATGACAGGCGTATACATCTGGATTGTTCACTACGAACATGACCCGATCCGGCTGGAACGCAAAGCCAAGGAAGCCATCGCCGCCAAACACTATGTAGCCGCCGTGCAGGCCTATCAGCAGGCGGTGGTAGCCGCCATGCACAGCCACAGAAATACCCTGGCCGCGCGGCTGGCGCTCGACCTGGGCGACTTGCAGTACAAATATTCCAACCTGCATCGCAAGTGGCTCAACGGAGCCGTCAGCGCCTGGCAGACCGCCGTACACGTCGTGCCGACCGACATGCCGGCGCAAAATCGGCTCCTTAGCTTCTACAAAAAATATGCCGACTTTGCACCCGAGCCGGCCAAATGGCGCATCCTGCGCCAGCAGGCTGACACCATCGTCAAACTCGATCCAAAAGATGCCGAAGCTTACGAATTGCGTGGGTGGTCGCGTCTCAACGAAATGACCGGTCTGGTGGCCATCACCGATACCCGCTTTCAAACCGCTGCCAACGATCTTAAAAAGGCCGTCGCGCTGGATCCCAGCAATGCGCAGGCGGTGTTTCGCCTTGCGCAAACCTATCGTCTGCGTGCAGCGGCCGAGCACAGTCAACACCTCATTACCCAGGTACAGGCCGACAAAATCAACAAGCAGGCACTGGCTCTGGTAGAGGGCTTTGTTAAAAAATATCCTAAGAACGTGCAAGGCTGGTTGAATTTAGCCCAGGTTTACGCTGGCGATAAAGCCACCTGGCCCCAGGCCAATGCCGCCCTGGCCCAGGCACAAACGCTGGCCCCCAAAAGCGCGCTGGTGCTGCGCACCCGATTTGGCCTTGCCACACTGCAGGGAGCAAGTTATCAGCAGCAGGAGTCGCTGCTTAAGCAAATTCTCGCCTTGGAGCCTACCCATACCCAGGGTTACCTCGAACTCGGCCAGTTTTATCGCCAGCATGGCCACTACAACCAAAGCGTCAAATACCTCGAAGCCGCCAGGGCACATCCAACGCCCGGCGGTGGAATGGCCGCCATTAAAATCCCTTACTATCAGGCCGGTATTCATGCCGCTCTGGCCAGCGACTATCTGAGCCTGGCACAAGGCCAGCATGGCGCACAACGCACGGCACTGTTAAGCAAGGCAGAAAAGAATATTCACTGGGTCGCCAGCCGCAACCCGCACAACGCGTGGGTTCTGGTGCACACCGGCGAACTGCAATTGGCCCGCGGCCAGGTGGCCGATGCGTTAACCTCCCTGCAGCAAGCTGAAACGCTGCTTGTGGTTGGCGCATCGCCGCAGCAGAACAAGCTTTGGTTTCAGGACAAGCAGCTTCAGGCCCAGGCCTACGACTTGCTGGGTCAATCGGGGCTGGCCCTGAAACAGCTTAACGACATCCTCGCCAAATTTCCGGGTGCGACTCAGGTACAGCTTGCCCGTGCCGGTCTTACCCTTCGCGAACACCCGCATACCGCTCTGGCCGTCGCCAATCAGGTACTGGCCGTGTCGCCGCAGAACCCGGCGGCAGTGGTCATCAAGGCGCAGGCTCTGGCCGCACTCAACGATCCCAATACGCTTCAGGCGTTTCTGGCGCATCGCGACACTTCCAGCAACCTGCAACTGGCCCAGCTTAAGGCTCAGGTACAAATGCTGCGGAAGAATTACGCCGGTGCATGGGCTACACTCAAGCCCTGGGTTGTTAAAACACCCGCCATGCCCCAAGTCGTACTGCCCGCTTTCGAGGCACTGCTCAAACTCAACCGCCGCCTCGACGCGGCCTCGGTTATTCGCCAGGCGCAAAAGGCCCAACCAGATTCACCAGAGTTCATCATGCTGGCCAACCAGCTCGCCAAGCCCAATGCCCAGCCGCCGATTATTCACTTTGGCTCTTTGGGGTCCAATACGCTGTCCATTGAAATACCGGGCATGACCCAGGCGGCGGCGTATCGCCAGGCCATTGAGTCCATACCCGACCCGGTGGTGCGAGGCATTCAGCTTGCCCAGTACGACATGCAACAGAAAGATTTTGCCGGTGCCAAGGCCGCCCTGGCCGCTGCTGAAAAAATTAAACCTGACAGCATTTCACTTCTGCAAACCCGCTTTCAGCTGGCTCTTGCTGACAAAGACTTCACAACCGCCGGCCAGCTCGTGCAGGTGGCCACCGCCAAAAACGCCGATGGCGTCAATGGTGCTCTGTACCACGGTCAGTTACAACTGGCTCAAAAAGACTATACCGGCGCCATCAGCACGCTTACCGCCGCCCTCCAGCAGAACCCCAACAATGTGGCCCTGCTCACCGCCTGCGGGCTGGCACAACTGCAAACCGGCGATGTAACCGCAGGCGTTTCTTCGCTAAGCCACGCCGTTGAAATAAATCCCGGCGACCTTTTAGCTCTCAAGGGCCTCATCAGCTTTTACCTCGAAAACAATTCGGCGGCTTCCATCAGCCGGGCCGCAAAACTTGTTGATCAGGCCCTAAGTTACGCTCCGTCCGATCCGCAGCTTCACCAGTGGAACGACAACATTCAGGACCTCTACGGCCCGCCCGGCCCGGCCATCAAGCGGCGACTGGCTATCCTTAAACGCAACCCGGGCGATACGACAAATATTGAGCGTCTTTCCATACTCTACGCCCGCGAAAAACGCTTTGCCCGTGCGGTTCGGCTGCTCAAACCAGTCGTGACTGCCAATCCATCCAATTACGAACTAGCCGCCGGCCTGGCTCGGCTTTACCTGATGCAAAATCAAGTAAGTAAGGCCCGCGCGGTGTATGACAAGCTCGCCGAAAGCTCCGATGCGGCCACCGCTTACGTGGGCCGGCTCTATCTCGCCGAAATGTACGAAGGCGAGCATGACTTTGCTCAGGCCATCCAAATGTACAAATCCGCCCTGAAAAAACAGCCTGCCAAGGTGGATGCCGTACAAAGCCGCCTCGGCGACCTGTATGTCATTCTGGGCCAATATCAAAAAGCCCTTTCCTACTACGCGCCCCTTTATAAACATCGCCCCAACGACCGCGTGGTTATTTTGCGCTACATTGAAACCCTTATTCGCGCCGGCCACATTAAGAAAGCTAAGCAGTTGCTCGCCGCCAAAGTGTTCTCCACAAATCCCAACGACGAACAGGGCTTGGTGCTGTCCGCTCTTGCCGAGCGGGAATCGGGCCATTTGCATAAAGCTCTGGCCCTCGTGGACCACGCCTTGGCTGTTGACCCCATTAACACCAAAACCCTCAACGGCCAGAACACCCTTGACCCCACCTACATCAATGCCCTGCGAAGCCAGGCCACCATTGATTCGCAGATACCCGGCGGCGACTTGCAGCAGGGTATTCGCGATATGCTCCTGGTCGTGCAGCAAAACCCCGACGATTTGCGCAGCCGCAGGCTTCTGGCTTCGCTTTATTTTGCGACCCATCAATACGCCGAGGCCGTGCAGGAACTTCGCGGCTCACTGCGGCGCAACCCCAATGACAGCCTCGCCCGGCTCATGCTCATCCGCATGCTCTTCCCGCTGGGCCAGCAGTATGCCCAGTTAAAACCCGGCGACGAAAGCGACACCGCTGTTACGCTTCGCATGCTCAACCCCAGCGATCAACTCGCTACACTGCTTGAGCAGTCCATAAGCCAGTTCCCGAACGAACCACTCTGGCGGCAGTGGCAGGCTCAGTTTGACCTCGCGCAAGGACATAAAACCGCCGCGCTCGCCAACATGCGCCGCGCCTACATTATGGCGGGCCGCAGCACCGATGCCGCCATCGCCTACGGCCAGATGCTGCTCAACACCGGGCACTACCAACATGCTGTCAAAGTCGCTTCGACTGCTCTGGCCGTAGCGCCCAATGTCCCGGCGCTTTTGGCGGTGCGTGCTCAGGCAAACGCCCAAGGCGGGCAAAAGACCGCTGCCCAGAGCGATTATCAAACGCTCCTTAAGCTTGTGAGCCACAACGCCTCAGCTTATGTGGCGGCCATTCATGCCATGCAGCAATTTGTGGGCACACAGCCCACGCTGGCGGCCGCAACGACCCTGCAGTCCGCCGATCCCAAAAACCAAGTGACAACGCTTGGCCTTGCCAATGCGCAGTTTCTTGCCAATAAGTTTGCCGACGCCCTGGCGACATGCAAAGCCATTCTGGCCGCCAACCTCGATGCCGCCGTTAACGCAGATGCCGTTTCCATGGCGGGCATTGCGGCCTACCAGGCCGGGCAATACCACGAGGCGGAAAAGTTTTATAAGCAGGCGATTCAGATCAACCCCGATAACATCGAAGTGCTCAATAACCTGGCGTATTTACTTGCCGTGAAGCTCAAGCATCCGCACCAGGGCCTGAGCTATGCTGAAAAATCCAATCAGCTTGCGGCCAACGCCCAACAGGCCGGCCCCTACGCGCATGACCCCAACCTGCTTGATACGCTTGGCTGGCTGCGCTACCTCACCGGCGACACCGAAGGCGCCGTCTCTGCGCTGGAGCGCAGCACCCGCTACGGCTCGGTGGCCACAGCCTACTATCACCTTGCCATTGTGCGTAACAAACAGGGCCACCGCACCGAAGCCGAAGACGACTTGCGCAAGGCCATATCGCTGGCCCAAAGCCAGAACAACCCCGACCTGCAGAAAAAGGCCTCCACCCTGCTAAGTCAATGGACCGCCCACGCGGCAAAACCGGGGTAAACCGGCACGAGCGACTGCGTTCGGCTGCCAAAACATTCGCAAACGGAATTAACTCCCTTCGTCGGCGAGATTTTGGCGACCGGCAAGCGGCGACGGGGCCGCAGCCGGCCATCATGCAATACCGCGCCCGCCGCAAAAAAGCACCGACTTTCCCCGGCGCTCTTTGAATACTTGCCGCAACTTGCTACACTGTCCCAATAAAATGTTGCAAGAGGTTGTGGAAGATGGAGCTTCAATCATTTTGGCAAACCGGGCACGCCGACAACGCCAATGCTGCCGCCACGGCAATAGCGACCGCCAAATCCGCCGGCGGCATTCCGCTTCTACCCATGGTTGTTGACGATTTTTCCGCCACATTCGCACGATGCAACAACTAGGCGGCCATTGCCCTTAGGCTGGAGCTTGAGCGGCTTAAATTGCTCCGCGGCTTTGATGAGCTGCTTTGCCTTCAGGGCCTGCATGGGGTGGACCAGTTGCCGCACCAGCTCGATACCGTGCGCCGTGTGCTGCGCTATTTTCATGGCCGCGTTCTACTGGCGGATGAAGTCGGCCTGGGCAAAACCATTGAGGCCGCCCTGCTGCTGCGCGAGTACCTCCTTCGCGGCATGGTGAAACGAGTGCTGATTCTCACGCCCTCGGCTCTTACCGGCCAGTGGCGCGACGAGCTATCGGGCAAATTCAGCCTGGAGTTCAACCTGGCGGCATCCAACTGGGATGCCGACGATTGGTCCGCCCAGTCGCTGGTTATCGCGTCGCTTTCGCTGGCCAAAAGCCGCAAACACTTCGACCTCGCCTCAAGCCATCCCTGGGACCTGGTGGTGGTGGATGAAGCGCACCACTGTAAGAATCGCTCCACCCGCAGTTGGCAATTAGTCAACGCGCTGAAGCGGCGGCATATCTTTCTACTGACGGCAACGCCGGTGCAGAACAACCTAGTGGAACTCTATAACCTGCTTACCCTGCTGGAGCCGGGGCACCTTAAAACCGAGGCCGATTTCAAGAAGAACTTTGTCACGCGCGGCAACCCGCGGGACCCGCGAAATCGGCGCGTGCTGCGCGACCTTTTGTCGCAGGTTATGATTCGCAACACGCGGGCCTTGGTAAATGTCGAACTGCCCCGACGCTATGCCCAAACTATCGTGGTTGAACCGCAACCCGACGAGGCCCGCTTCTACCGCCACCTCGATTCCTATATTCGATGGCGCTGTCAACCTTTACACCTCGCCGCCGAAGGCCAGGACGCCCCTGCCGAGGAGCCTGCCCCCGATGACCTTGGTACATGGGGCGATATGCCTGCCGCAAACTCCGCCGAAGATGCGCCCCAAACCTGGAGCGGCCTATTCGCCGCCGCACAACAGCCGTCAACCGACCATCCACCGGCGCGCAACACAAATACCGATACCGATACCGATGCCGATGCTGATGCTGATGCTGATGCTGATGCGGTCGGCGACCTGAGCCGACAGGCCATTCCGAACGATCTTCCGCTGCTTAACCGCCTGCAGCTCAATGCCATTTTGATGGCCGCCGGCAGCCATCCGCTGGCGGTACGCCCCGCGGTGGAGCGCCTCGCCCTGCAGGATCATCGCGCCGGGCCGGTGCTGCAACTGGTTCGCAACCTGGGGCAATCCGCCAAAGACCACAGGCTTATGGAACTTATTGGCTCTAACCGCGGCGGCAAAATACTGGTGTTTGTCAACTTTCGCGTGACGATCGAACACCTCTCGGACATGTTGCAGCGGCACAACGTGCCGCATGTGGTGTTTTCCGGCCGGCAAAGTCGGCTCGAAAAGGAAATGGCTATTGACGAGTTTAAACATCGCGTGCCCGTGATGCTATGCACCGACTCCGGCGGAGAGGGCTTTAACCTGCAGTTCTGCAACACCCTTGTCAATTACGATTTACCCTGGAACCCCATGCGCATCGAACAGCGCATTGGCCGCATTCATCGCATCGGCCAGACACGCGAGGTTTTTGTGTTCAATTTATGCACGCGCGGCTCACTGGAAGAAAAAATTCTCGCGGTGCTTAACGACAAACTCCGTATGTTTGAACTGGTTGTGGGCGAAATCGGCTCGATCCTCGGCAATGCTGAAAATGGGGACGATTTTGAAACACTTGTGCTTAACCTGTGGCTCAAATCGGCCAATCCCGTCGAATTGGATACCGCCTTCAACTCGCTGGGCGAGAGTTTGCTCGACGCCCAAAACCAATACAACCAGAGCAAGCAACTTGACGATGCGCTCTTTGGAGAGGACTTCGCATGACTACGCCCATTCAGAATCGGCTCCGCTCATTTGCCGTCGGCCTGCTGGAGAATCAGGGCGGCCTGATTGAATGGCCTGAGCACGAACCACAGGGTCTTGCGGTGCTGCCGCGATCGGCCGCCGCCGTTTTGCAATGCCCTGAAACCACCACCGTAGCGATGGAACCGATGGATTCAGGCCTGTCGGTCAACCTCGCCTCCATGTTTGTGGAGCGGGCCGAGCAGCTTTTTCCCAAGGGAGTCTCGACGCTCGCGCTGAAAATAGAGAGCCTTTACCTTAAAAAATCTTCCATGGAAGAGCCGGTAGCCCGGACTTTTGCCTTTCCTAATGCGCGGGTGAAGGTAACGGGCGCAACCGCCGACCGCTTGGAATATCAATTCTGGCATATTGCCGCGTGCCTCGAATCTGACGAGCGCTGGGAGGACCTGCTTTCCGTGACGCTCAACAGCCGCACCGGTGCTTTGCTTGAACTCCCCGATCCGCTGGCCAACGCCGATGCCCACATATCCGACACTCAAGATGCCATCGGCCCATCTGAAGCGGCCATGATCGCAGCGGCCGGCATGGCTCGCAGCCGAGCGGCTGGTTTTATCGCCCGGCTGGAGCAACGCATGGCGCGCGATCTTCAGCGCATCCGCAGCTACTACCAGGCCCTGCTCGATGAACCGCTGGAGCGCCAGCGAAAGCCTTTTGAGCCGCAGGTAATGGCGGCCCGACGCCAGGCGGTGGAACTTGAAAGCAGCCGCAAAATTGACGAACTCCGCCAGCGCTATGCACTGCGCCCGTCGCTGCGACCGGTGGCGGTCGTTCGGCTCAGTACGCCAACCCTCGCGGTACAACTGCACGTGCAGCGCCGCGACGGCGAGGCCAAGAAAGACATTTACTGGAACGCCATAACCAAAACGCTTGAACCGCTTGCGTGCAGCCGCTGCCGCTGCAATATCCACAGTGTTTGGTTCGCCCGCGATTTTGCGCCGCTGTGCAAGGCGTGCTGCGCCCAAAACCCCGGCGGGCATTAAGCCCAGTTATAGCATTGGCGGCAATAACGCCGCTTACTCCGGCCCTGCGGCCGTTTTTGAAAGCAAGTTTTCACCGTATTTTCACGCTTATAAAGAGCCTCCAAAACCAATGCGAGGCGATGAAAGAATGGCTCTCGACCGACATCCATACAAGCCGCGTAACGCCTGCATTATGGAAACGTACAAACTACAGCGAGCCGGTGGGTTTACTGAGGCATCGCGACAAAATAAGGTGGCCAATTATGGCGCAGACATTTTCCTCACTGGCAAGACGTTCGCAATGCGCGTTATCCGCATGAATATGTAACGAGCAAGCAACGCTGCCAGCGGGCCAAAGATCCAGCCATACGGTCCCCGTTATTGTTTCATGATGCCTAAAGGCTTCTTTTTTCAACCACCAAAAATACCGGTCGCTCTTCCTTTAACCAATTCGATCCCACGCGCGAACGCTTTCATCCTATTGTTTGGTGTTCAAATCAGTTTCATCCAAAATCACGAAATGTTCTTCAGACAGCACAGCGCTGGCAAGTTCGGGATTGTCTACATGAATTACAACCGTTGGATATTGATGCGGCGAAACAATGATGCCATACACATAATGTATGTCTATTTCCGCACTCAGCAGCGCCTTGCCGATGCGGGCCAGGCCGTCGCCATCGCGGCTGTGGGGCATTTCTACCGCTACAAGTTCGCAGATCGAAAAGTGGTAATGATGCTGCCGCAGTATTTGCGTAGCCAAATCAGTATCGTTAAAAACAAATCGCACAATGGCGCAGTCAAAACCCTGCATGACGGTAAGGGCGAGCGTCCGCACATCGCTGCCGTCAAAAATGCCCACCAACGTGGCCAGCATGCCCACGCGGTTCTCAACAAACACGCTTACCTGCCGCACGCAAGGCGTATCGCGCCCGCGTTTGGTGATCGGCATTTCTCGAATAGTCCCCATGAGAATCATGGTATCATGCGACAGCCATTTGCAAAAGATTGCGGGGAGGCGGATCGCAAACGGCGTGGCGATTTTTCCGGGCAGATCCGGGACCGCGGGTGTCCCCACGCATTTATCCAGAAAGCAGCGTTGCCCTGGCCACGATTGGGCCATATTTTGCGGAGTTTTTTAAGCTCGCCCGGAAAACTTGCCGCGCCCGATCTCTCATGCAACTAAACCGGATTGTTGACCGTCAAGCGCGGTTTGGGTATCTTGAATTACAGGTAACTAAGTTTGTCAGTCTCTTGGCGGAGGAAGAAGGTTTGCATGCTGGGTGGGTCTCGGAGCATCTCATCATAAAGTAAAGCATGTGTCGCCATAACGCTGCTTGGGTCTTTCCCGGAGGATTTGCATTTTGACCTATCCGTCCATAGACAAGCTTCAGAATATGTTGGTGGAGGAGGTTTTTGGCTATGCCAAAGACAAAAAGAAAGCATCCGGGCGGGCGCTGGGGACCCTTGTTGAAATTGTGACGTTCTACACCCTTTGTGCGTGGCAAATGCGTAACGCAACCGCTATCGAACGGCCTATACCCGAGTTTGCGAATCCCGATATCACACACAATGTCGAGTTCTCGGTGCATCCGATTGTCGGCTCGCGGAAGGTAACCTTCAATCTGGCGCATTTGCCGATTACGGCAAAGAAAATCATGAAGTTGCCGGGAGCTATGCCTGACGGCCTTCCCGTCCGCAATGAGCAGGTACTCTCGAGAAACAACGTGATGAGGAACGCTGCGGTCGTGGCCCAACATTTATCAGGATTTACCACCGCTCATATTGACCGGCTGGATACATCGAATTGCGTGGTTACGCTCACAGATTTGCTTACAGCCCCCTTTGCAATCTTTGAATGTAAACGTGTCGGGGTAGAGGAGGGAATGCGCAAGGGGCCGCAGACAATCGAGAAAGCCAAGCAGGGCGCCTATGTAGCGAGATCGGTATCGTCTCTTCAAAAGTTTCGCCTGCAGAGCGGAAAAATGCAGGGGGTACTTGACCTTGGGGCTGGTCGGCTTAAAACCGGCGATTATGACCTGTTACTGCGGGAGATCATCGAGGGTTCCGACCCCAATATGCTACGCAATTTTATCCTTTCGGTCGGCATGGTCAGTAACCACGGAAACTGGTTCACCGATAAAAACCCCAACAAAGAGCTAAAAGTTCTGGCTCATTCTTATGATTGGCTCATATTTCTCACCGATTTCGGGCTGAGCCAGTTTATCGAAAAATTGCTGCACAATCCCGTTCCGGAACTTAAATGCGCCAAGCGAGCATTCCTGGCGAGTTACCGGGCTGATTCGACCGGCAACCTCTTTACCAAGGTGAAAATTGACGCCGAGGCGGACAAGGCCTTAAAGGCATATTTTCAATCGCACAAAAATGAGGTCGCGAGTTGGTTCAACGTCATTGCGCCGGCCGGGGGTACTCTCGTACAACTTCAGAAGGATCTAACCAAACTTGCAGATAAGAATTGGGGGAGGATCCGTCAGCAATGACAGCAGGCCGAAATATTATTTCTATGAGCCAGACTTGGTGTACCCCGCCCAAGTACGTCCGTGCGGTGCGCGATGTCTTTGGCGGCACGATAGCCCTGGATCCCTGCTCCAATAATCATTCGATTGTTCATGCAGACGTGGAATATCAGTTGCCCCGACATGACGGACTGCACAGCAGTTGGGACTATCCCACCATTTATGTTAACCCGCCATACGGGGCGGACCGTCATCGCGGCACAACGATCAAGGATTGGCTTCGCAGGTGCGCCATGGCGCATAATGACCATGCGTCGGAGGTTCTAGCGCTTGTGCCGGTCGCAACAAACACCAAACATTGGAAGCTGTTTGTCTTTGGTGTCGCATCGGCAATCGCCTTTCTTTACGATACGCGGTTGCGGTTTCTTGTGGATGGAAAGGACGAAGGGAAAGGCGCCCCGATGGCATGTGCCATGATCTATTGGGGGAAAAATATATCCCGCTTCAGCGAGGTCTTTACACCCCACGGCGCAGTCTTAGATATGAGCACGCTGAAAGGCAAACGCTTCGGCACCGTGATGGAAGATAAGACCATGTTTCTATTCGCCGATTCCGCGTCCAACGGGTAACGGCAACCCTTCACCCCTCGGACTCAAAAATACGTGCTCCTTCTCGTCCCAACCGAGGCGTCCAGCGCGTCTGGTAACCAAATCTATGAACAATCACCCCAATTCATCCCCAGCACCATTAAAGATTTCATTTATACGAATAATCAAGCCATTTTAAGCACGAATAAAACATCCAATTATTATTGAAATATAAATAGTAAACGTTTTGAAACTTTTAACATTACGCTACGTTATACCTATCAATGGGCCAATCGCCAGCCGCGGGTTAGGAGCCTGTCCGGGTAATGGCCGGGATTGCGATGGGCCTGAAATGCCCCGGATGCGCGGCGGAGGATCGAGCCGACTCTAAAAGAAGAGTCTGCGAAATCCGACAACAAAGCAGACGGGGCATTTCAGCCCCACCCCGCAGGGCGACATGCTTTTTGGCCCTCCTCTGCGGCGCGGCTCCTCGGAGTACCATCTGCGTCAGGTACGCCAGTGTTGCCGCTTCTTGAGGAGTGCCAAAAATCATGCCGTCGCAACCCGGCGATTACTCGGACAGGCTCCCTGCCGCCCAGCTTGGTGAAGCCACAACATAAGGAGTTCAGTTATGTGTGCTCGCAAGATGCAAACCGCTCTCAAAGGGTTGTTCCAAAACCGTGCCAGCAAATGGAGCCTGCTGTTGCTCGCCGGTGCAGGGGCCGCGGCAATTGCCGCCACCACCCCCGCCCAGGCGCGTGCCGATGGCTTTGCAGTTGCCATCGGCTTTAACTTTGGCACCCCCGTGTTCGTAGCCCCACCACCCGTGGTTTACACACCGCCAGTCGTGGTTGCGCCAAGCCAGCCCGTGTACGCGCCGGCGCCGGAGCCTTATTATCCGCCGACGGCCCCCGTCGCCTATACGCCCCAGCCGGTATATACGCCTGCTTATGCGCCGCAACCGGCTGACTACTACGCTCAGCCCATCGCAGCCGAGCCAACTCCCGTGGTAACTTACGATCCGCCGATCAGTATTTTCGGCAGCTTTGGCCAGGGGTTTGGTTGGGGTGGCGATCATCGCGATGGCGATCATCGCGATGGCGGCTGGCAGCAGCGCGACCGCGGGGCCTTTCGTCAGGCGCATTCTGATCCGCGGCCTATGCACATTCAACCGCGGTTTAATCGCCCGCAATTTCATGCGGCACAATTTGACCGCGGCGGCCCACAGCACAACGATGGCGGCCATCGTGGTTTTGGCCGTCGGTGAGGCGGCTTAACCCGCACCGCCAAATGCCCTCTGGGAGCCTGTCCAAGTAATGGCCGGGTCGGCTGGAACTCAGCCGGCCCGGTTTCAGGTTTGAGCACACAGTCACGCCCCCTTAACATAGCATGTAGCAGCGCAAGCCTGCCGCGCTGATGCTTTATCGGTTCAGGCAAAGCTGGGCTGTGCATCTGCTCTTTTGTCGCCGGAGCGCGGGTTTCGGATGGTGGCGCTGCGGATTCTTAAGGAGCGGTCTATGGCCGACAAACTGCAATGGGGCATCCTCGGAACCGGCGCCATTGCCACGACCTTTGCCAAAGCCCTCCTGCACAGCAGCACCGGTTTGCTGGCTGCAGTGGCCAGTCGCACACCCCAAACCGCAGTTGCCTTCGGCTCTGATTTTTTGCGTACCGGCACCGTCCTCCGCTGCGGCAGCTACGACGAACTGCTGGCCAAGCCGGAGGTTCAAGCTATTTATATCGCAACGCCGCATCCCACCCATGCCCGGTTGGCCATTGCCGCAGCCCGCGCCGGCAAGCACATTCTCTGCGAAAAGCCGCTCGCCATGAACGCCCATGAGGCCCACGGCGTTGTCGCCGCCGCAAAGCAGCACAACGTCTTTTTGATGGAAGCCTTCATGTATCGCTGCCATCCGGTGGTGCACCGGCTGGTGCAACTGCTTCAGCAGAAGGTCATTGGCGAAGTGCGAGCCATACAGGCCAACTTTGGTTTTCAGAGCGGAGGCGATTATCACAGCCGCCTGCTCAACGGCGACCTCGGTGGTGGCGGCATTTTAGATGTTGGCTGCTATACCATGTCGCTGGCGCGGCTGGTCGCGGGCACAGCCATCGGGGAGCCATTTGCCAACCCAACGGCGGTTTATGCCAGCGGATATGTCGGCCCCAGCGGCGTGGATGAATGGACGTTTGCCAACGTGCAATTTAACGGCGGTATTGCCGCGGCCCTCGGCTGCTCTATAGGCTGCGAAATGAATAACCAGGTACATATTTTTGGCAGTGAAGGCCGCATTGAAATTCCGTGGCTCTGGATACCCCAGCCCACGGGCAATCGCATCGTGGTGCACCGCCGCAACCACAAACCCTCTGAAGAAATCGTCAAGGCATCGGCCGATGTGTACACGCTGGAGGCCGACATCGTTGCGGCGGCGGTTAACGCCGGCCAGCAGCAGGCTGCAGCCCCGGCCATGAGCTGGGCCGACACCTTGGGCAACATGCACGCTTTGGATCAATGGCGCGCGTGCCTGGGCGTAACCTATGCCGCAGATGCTGCCGCCGCCCCATAGCCGCCTGTTCAAGGCCCGGCCAGCGACAGCGCTGCCGGGGCGCCTTGGCTGCAAATGAAGGGGGTCGGGCGTCCCGCCCGACTATGGTTCAATCACTTGTCATACCAAATGGCCGGCTCCCGGTTCCAGCCCGGCTATGAATGTCCCATCTGGCGGGCAAGATGCCCGCCCCCCACTCATGGCAAGCCCCCTGATGCGCTGGAGCGGGCTTCGCGCTTGGCACTCAGTTTTGGGTGTGCGGCTGGGCGATGATGGAACTGCGAAGCCGGGCAAAAATACCCGCGGGGGAACTTGCGTTCCCCC
>JBMFVX010000019.1:0-32537 GCA_049965775.1 Phycisphaerae bacterium | reverse complement strand
AGCGTTGCGCGATCCATCCTCCTTATTATCGGACAATAACCACAAATGGTATCAGTTATTTATTTACAGGCCCTTACCCCGCTGAAATAACCGTGCCTCTGCCCGGCTGCCGCAGCACCCAACGACGCTCCCAATGCCCCGCAATCCGGCGTACGTTGGTTACTGTGCACCTGCGTAATTTAAGGCTGAAATAAATTGTGGCTCTTGGCGTTGTGGATCATATGATGGTACGCAAGGAATCATGGCCTTTAGCATCATGTGTCACATGCCTCCTCATCGCATCGCAGTCGCGTGCATGTTGCGCTACGGTCAAGATGGCGTGAGGCTTTTTTGTACGAGTAAGTTTATATCCCGGCGATGTGAAGCGATTGCCGAGAGTTTAAAGACAAAAAAAGAAAGGACCCAAATGATGCGTAAGGCGACAGGCGTGTATGTGTGGGCTGGTTTGCTCGTGATCATAATGACCGGGGCATGGGCCCGGGTCGGGGCCGAGAATCTGCCTCGTGGCAAGGATGTCATTTATGTACCCGCCATGAGCAAAGGGCTTTGCGTGGACAACCTGTTTCAGTCGAACATGGTGCTGCAACGCGGTAAACCGATTGCTATCTGGGGATGGGCGCCGCCGGGGCGTAAGATTACGGTTACGTTTGATAGGCTCAAGCAATCAGCCAAGGCCGGGGCCGACCGGTACTGGAAGGTGACCTTTCCGAGCATGACCGCGAGTGACACACCACGAACAATGGTCATCCAGGGCGACGGCAAAACCGTCACGCTGGACAACATCCTCATTGGAGATGTGTGGGTTGCCGGTGGGCAAAGCAACATGGATTTTCCAATCGGACCGGCGCAAAACGGGGATTTAGCGGTAGAGGCGGCCAACTTTAAGAACATCCGCCTGCTGACCATCCCTGAAAACAATACGACCAAACCGGTCAAAAGCTTTCCGGAAATCGAGCAGTGGAGCGGCTGGTCCGGTCGCCACTATCGCCGCGGGTTCTGGCGTGTGTGCACGCCGAAATCAGTCGGGTCCTTTTCGGCGATTGCCTTCATATTTGCCCGGCAGATATACATGACCACGCACATCCCTATCGGCATTGTTAACGTTTCACGCGGGGGTACCACGCTTCAGACTTGGACGCCGATTGCCGTGCTTAAAAGCATCCATACGCCGGCGGTTGAGACTATGCTCAACAAGTGGAAGACAAAAATCGCGGACTACAGTCCGCAAGCCGATCTTGAGGGGCGTATCAAGCATTACAATTACCTCGTTAAGATCGGCAAGGCGAAGCCGGGGCATCCACCCACCGATTTGCAACCCGGCCCGGCAGGTGATTTTAACCGCCCGGGCACCTGCTACGACGGTATGTTGGCACCGATGACGGGGCTGAGAGTCAAAGGCGTTATCTGGCACCAGGGCTTTAATAATTCGCTCGGTAACAGGACCACCGGCGGAGAAATGTATGAGCAGATTTTTCCGAAGATGATTGCCGCTTGGCGCAAAGCCTTTGACGCACCGGATATGCCCTTCGGTATCCTCTCGCTTTGTACAGATGGCGCGCCGCAAACCAATAAGCATTTCTTGGAAGGGCTGGCCGATAACGGCTGCTACATCCGATGGGCACAGTACAAGACTTTTCTTAATATGAGCAAAGCCGGGGACAAAAATATAGGCTTTTGCAGCACCTTTGATTTCCGCTGGAATTGGTACCATCCGCAGATCAAAATACCGGCGGGCTTGCGCATTGCACGCTGGGCTTTGGCGACGCAGTACGGGTACAGCCGACAAATTCCGTGGCTTCCTCCGATTATTGAAAAAATGAACGTGACCGGCAACCAAATTGTTCTGCAATTGACTCAGAATGTCGCCCCCTATCGCAATGATGCCGTCAGCTTTCACGGCTTTATGATCGCTGGCAATAATCGCAAGTTCTATCCCGCCAAAGCCGTATATGGAAAAAACCCAAATGGCCGCGGTGATCAGGGGAACGTTATCGTACTCTCAAGCCCATTTGTCTCTAAACCGGTGGCTTATCGCTACGCCTGGGCGAGAAATCCGATGGGTAATGTTGTAACAACAGGTGGGGCGAGCCTGCCGCTGGCGATCCAGCGCAGCGACCACTGGACGATGAATCAACTTTATAAGGCATATACTGGCCGCCAGAGCCAATCTCCCACGGTGTTGAACGGGTACGAACGCCATTTGTTCATGAGCGCTCTGAAAAATGCGGATATCAGCCGGCGCCTGCAAGAAGATGCGGCCTTCTGCAAGGCGCACGAACCGACGGGTGTTAAGCAGTGATGCGGGCTTGCCTCGCGCAAATGTGCGGGTTCGTCTGCGATCGGGCAGTCCGTATCCACGCCTAAGGTCCTATTGGGTTCGGACGATTGTGTTTTTTAGGTTTACGGATAATGCGCTCAATAGCATTTGTGATGCAGGTGCGGCCTGTGGGGCAGTAAGGCGGCGGGCGGTACGCGGCTGTGCTGAGAAAATCGAAAAGTAATCAGTGGTGCAGTACATCACGCTTCTTGCTAAAGACGCCAGATGTTGCAGCCGTGCAATATAGAACATTCAGTGCTGCGGTGGAGGCGTTTGTTCGTTGCCGATCTGTAGTTTTGCAGGCGGCTCAAGGGCGATGAGTTTAGGCCCCATGGCCGGCGTCGCCACCAACACTGAAAACCGCACTGAGTAGGTCTCATGCGGCGTGCACAACAAGTGAACACCCACCACATTGCTCTTGCCCAAGGGCAAACGATCAGAGACAGCCGCATTGGCAAAACATCCAAAAGCTTCCGGCAGACCCACCGGTGTGGTGTAAAAAATGCCTATATGGTCTCGGGTATCAATATTTGCAATCCATCCTTTGGATACTAAATGGTGGTGATTCGCCCAGTTCGAAGAGCCTTTTACCAGGCGCACGGGGAGCCACTGTCGCAAATCGGCCATCTTTCGGGAGGCTGCGTTCTGGCTGTAGGGGCTTACCGTCGGATACATAAACGCGTCGGTGCGATCACTATAAAGCGTGGGTATTTCTGTGCTCATCCGAAAGGTGCCGATGCCATTGCGCTGGAATACAAAATGAAAGTGCGCCACGCCGCGGTGGTCAATCGCTACATCTTCGGTATACTCCCAATGCGTGGCGTTGCCGGAGTCATAATCCAACGGCCTGATGATCGCGGAAAAATGATGGCGGCCTGCCTTCCATCGCACCACCCGACTGCCTCTTTCCGGAAAGACGCTTCCGTGCGGATGGTTGCGGTAGGCCTGATGGCCTAATGCTCCGGCCTGTGTGGGATTGCTGCGTTGGGGTTGTCGCCCCGGCGCGGCACGAAATAAAAACTCGTCCACCTGCAGTTCGCGTCCCACATCGTGATAGTCAACAATATTTAAACCATGCGCAACATGCTTATTATAAATACCCACCACCACGGCGCCCCAAGCAATATTAAATGTCACCGATAAGCCGCCGTTGGATATGGTAACATTTTTATTTCTCGGCGGAGGCTTCCAAGCGTGGGCAGCCGTTGCCAATTGGCTTACGGCCAACATGCCTATGATGCACATGCCTGAGCAAGATGCCCACCGGAGTCGAGCGATTATTTCCGCCATTGTAAAATCCTTCAGTCTGTGGGGATCTTTTCATGAGGAAGTACGCTGGCGGCGAGTGAACTGCTTCATGTCGCGCCACGACCGCCGCCAGTCTTGACTTTAGAAGCGTACCATGTTGCGGTTTTTATGCAAATAGCCGGTGGCAGACGGCATGATCGCTCGGAGTTTGCCTGCCTGCGACGATTATGACCGTCCCGGCGTACCTCCGCAGCATGCCGTTCACCCTGTCACGCTGGCCCTTCAGCCTGCCCGGTCGCTCCTCTGTGAACGATTATCGCCGCAACAGCCGAGTGAGTTGACGCGAGAGCCGTTAAGGCTTGAACGCACGCTCCCCGGGTGCGGCGTTACATTGACAGAAAACAATTATATTTTACGCTGTAATCATGTGTGTATACACACTAAACATAAATAACTGTGTATTCGTGTATTCGGATTAGACAATGGTTTATAGAGAAATACGTCAAAACAGGAGATGATTGTCATGATGGACGTAACGCGACGTAATTTCGTGAAAGTCATAGGATCAACGGCCGCTGGCCTCGCCAGCAGCGCTGCATTATCGCAAGTCGCCATTGATGCGCCGCGGCAGGCTAAAAGGAACATTGTTATCATCGCGTTAGACCAGCTTCGGTCGGACCAAGTGCATTGCTATGGCCAGCCCCGGGCAACAACGCCTAATATTGACAAGTTGGCGCAGCGCGGTGTTCGTTTTTCAAATTACTACACGGTAACATCCTGGACTTCGCCCTCGTTTGCATCGCTGCACACGTCGCTTTACGCGTCCCAACATGGGGTGACGCTTTTTTGGCGGTCGGGCATGCCGCTGATTGATAAAGAGACACCCATGATGGCTCCGCACTTTGCATACAATGGTTACTACACGGGTGCCTTCGTCGGAAATGGCTTGGCCGGCCGAGAAATAACCGGCCGGGGTTTTGAGGAGTATTACCAGTTTCAGGGCAGCTCGCATGATGTTAACATCACGCAGCGCATCGGACATGGCGACCATTATGCACCACCCATGACTGAACGCATCCTGCCTTGGCTAGATAAGAGAAAACTAGACCCGTCGCAACCCTTTTTACTATATGTACACTTCCTTGAGCCACACTCTCCGTATGATCCGCCGCCTGAAGATGATATTTTTAAAGCAGGCCCCTATATTCACCTGCACGATACCGGATACGATATTAAAAATGCCCCGCTGAAGCGGCTGGCCATGCTGGGTGATCAGCAGGCCATCGAGCGATTGTATCAGCTTTATGATGGCAAGATACATTTTGTAGACCGTTATGTCGGCAAGATTCTCGACTACCTTGAAAAGCTTGGCATGAACGACAACACGCTGGTGGTGCTTTTGTCGGATCATGGCGAACTGATTTACTCGCATCCCAAGGACTTTCAGACCTTTGACCACCGCTCCTGCTACGACACCGACATGCACGTTCCGTTGATTATCGCCGGGCCTGGCGTGCCGCAGGGCAAGGTCATTGACGCATTAACCTGCAGTATTGATGTGGCGCCGACCGTGCTTGATTATGCGGGCCTTCCACCATTGTCAGGTGCATCGGGTGAGAGCCTGATGCCGCTGCTTAACGAAACGAAGCCTTCGTTGCGGGATTATGTCTTTTGTGAGGAAGATGTGGAAATTCCGCTACGGGCTGTTCGCAGTATGAACCGTAAACTCATACGGAATATGTGGACCGGCACCGAGCAGTTTTATAACCTCGAGACTGATCCGGCGGAATTGCACAACATCATTTCGCAAAATCCGCCGGAACTCAAAGACCTTTAGGCTCAACTGGATCAATGGCTCGAAAAATATGAACCGATGCGGCAGGTTCAGTTGCGTCGGTGGCGTATTTATACTGTCCCCGACAAACAACTCGTCGTGGACGAAATGACTATTGGCAGCCAGATGATGATCGAAGGCGGCGACTGGAAGTCCGACACCGTGCCTGCCAGCGAGAATTATGCGGGCGGATGCTTCTGGACCGATGGCGGCGATGGTTCGCATTATGCCATTTGGCGCACCGACAGCCCCAAACTTGGCGACTACGAAATTTATATCTATTACGGAAAGCCTTCGATAGGCAAACTCGCAACCAACGCTCCATGCACTGTTGTTACCGATAAGGGCGAAAGCCCGGCTGTAACTGTAGACTTTAATCATGATCCGGCGAAGTGGCATCTCGTGGGCCGATATCACAATCCGCTGTATCTGAAGCTGACGAATGCCGCCGATGGTGCAGTGATTGCAGATGCTGTCAAGTTTGTACGGGTGAGCCTCTCGTAACTCTTGGATATCCTGCATGTGGCCAAGAGCTAACGCGGCTTCTCCGTCCAGTGCCAGCGCTGGCAGGCCATTACGCGTCGGTTTGTGCTGGTTGGCTTGCAGGCCTGGTATCCGGCGGGGTGATCGCCTTGGCGTTGGTGGCGTGCAGGTCAATCTGTTCCAGAATGCGCGGCAGGTCCTGCCACATCCAGCCGTCCATGTTTACCTTTTCCAGAATGCCATCGGCATTATTGAACGTAATGGTGACCGTGCCGCGCGTGGTCCATTGGCGGTTGTCAATTTCGGTGATGCGGTCCCATGCGATGAACCGCCCGTTGGCAAGCGTGAGACCTTGGTCGTCGGCCTTGAGTTTCAGGCGATTAATACGGTAAAACCATAAGCCGCCGACACAGGTGAGCACCACCAGAATAATGACAATGCGCCGTTGATTGGAAATGTCCGTTACCGAATGCCACCCGCTGAACTGGGCATCGTGCACAAGATGATCAAACGCCTTCCGCTGCGACTTTGTTTCGTTCTGCCAACCTTTCCAGGTTTTCAGGATGGATTTTTCAGCCGAGGTCACATGCCGGCTGTTGAGCATTTTCTTGACGATAGCGTCATCGGCTTTGGGCCAGCCCTGCCAACCATCCCAGGCAAACCAAGCGCCAAACAGCACGCACAGCAACATCAACACCAGCGGGCGTCGGCGTTCCCATTCGCTGCGTTTTACCTGAACATTCATGGTACCCCCAAGGTATTGGTAAGCCGTTGCTCCGGCTCAACCGATGAAGTAAATGCCCTGCGGCGAGCCATTATTCCGGCGCATCCATGTCTTGACGCCATATCCATCGCCAAAACCACGCCTTTAGCTGCTCCGGAAAACTACCGTGGCCTACCGGGTGCGTTGGAATGCGCGGTATTGCCTGTGGATGCCGCATACCCCATTCAATAAACCGGCTCGTTTCATCGAGCATGCTCTGCCGCAATTGCTCGTAACTCTGCTCATGCCGCCGACGTACGGATAAGTTTAACAAACGCCATCCATCCTGAAACGGACACCGGGCGAGATTATACGCCAACCCGGCTGCTTGTCGCTACCCCTTGGGAGCGAAGATTTACAGGCACAGGAGCCTGTCCAAGTAATCGCCGGGTTGCGATCCCGGCGCGCGCCGGGAATTTTTGGCACGCCTCAAGTAGCGGTGGCACCAGCGTACCTGATGCAGATGGTACTCCGAGGAGCCGCGCCGCCGAGGAGGGCCAAAAAGCATGCCGCCCTGCGGGGTGGCTCTGAAATGCCCCGTCTGCTTTGTTGTCGGATCTCGCAGACTCATTATTCAGAGTCGGCTCGATTCTCCGCCGCGCATCCGGGGCATTTCAAACCCATCGCAATCCCGGCCATTACTCGGACAGGCTCCTAGAAAAAGCGGCCAATGGGTAGCAGCAGGGGCCATTGGGCCGGCCCAACCGGGTTGCCAACGCGTTGCGGCGGTTAACGGCCAAGGGAATTACCACTCGGATAAGGATTTGATGGGTTGTTTGGATTGCAAGAGGCGTGTAGAGTACAAAAATGGTTGGCTGAAGCCGAAGCAGCCGACGATTCAGATGGAGGTGTCGCCATGGCGCCTAATAATCGTCGCAATCCCGCGTCGCTTTACGAACTGCTCGATAAAAATGCGCTGAAGTCATCGCGTAAAGCCGGGCCGCTGAAAATACCCGATTGGTTTAATAAATCCTCGCGCACCGCGCCCGCTGCGCCTGCGCCTCCAACCACCGAGCCGCCCGCCGCCGCGCCTACGCCCGCAAGCACCGGTGAAAGCGCCCAGCCCACGACCGCATCACCAATCGAAAAAACTGCAGCCGCGCCATCAGCATCTGCAGTTTCTCCCGGTTCTACAGTGTCGCCCAGCCCATCATCATCCGATCCTTTTGACCGATTGGTAAACGCTGGTCCGCCAAGCCTGCGTATGGTAAGCCCTTTGAGCCGCAGCGAAGCACCTTCGGCATTGGGTGGCCGGCCGCCGTGGATGCTGCTTGGTGCAGCGAGTTTGCTTGGCGTCATACTGCTTATAGTGGTGATTGCTTTGAGTCGAGGTGGCAAGTCGCCCAAGGGAGAGGCTGTGCCGACCATAACCGGCCCTGCGGGGCCAACAACTTCAAAGCTCGTTCCATATCCCGAGGCGGCCGTTCCGAACACGGATGCAGGGCAACCCGCTCCAGTGGACAACACGGCAGTGTCGCCAACTATGCCAAGTACCGCAATGGTTGTAGCGATGGATCGCGTAAAGTTTGATCCGCAGGCATGGTACCTGGTTATTTTGACAACCCGGCCCGCTCTGGCCCAGCGGGCGGCGGCCTTCATAGCCGCGCATGGGGTGAGCGTTACCGTAGCGCCGCACATTCACGATTTGGCCACAGTTATTGCCGTACAAGGCTATCGGGATCGGGCAAACCCCCAAGCCATTGCTTTCAGGCGGCGAGTGGTTCATATAGGAGACCTGTTGCCTGAAGCGCGGCGACTGCATCGCAGCGTGTGGAGTGACGCGTACTTCAGGCATATCAGTATCCATCGGTGAAGCGCTTGCTCATGTGCCATGGCAGCGAGCATCTTGGCGGCTGCTAAGACGAGCGGAACGCTGGTGTCGCGTCTGCTCGCCTGCGGCACATGGATGGTGGGTCGAAAAGCTTATGCAAATTGAAAAGGAAGGTTAACTCATGGGTGAAACAGGTGTGTCAACGGAATCTTTGGGCGTCGGACTTAAAGATGTTTACCGTGGT
The DNA here is from genome assembly GCA_049965775.1 of Phycisphaerae bacterium. Classification (GTDB taxonomy): domain Bacteria; phylum Planctomycetota; class Phycisphaerae; order WQYP01; family WQYP01; genus JABEVB01. The sequence continues at coordinate 23,877 of JBMFVX010000019.1, read as the reverse complement.
AAGAAGCTTCGTATGGCTATTATTGGCTGCGGCGGCATTTGCGCAACGCAAATGCAGTCGCTGCAGCAATTGCCGGAAGTTCAGGTCGTGGCAGGAGCCGATATTCACCAATGGCGGCTCGATGCCCTGCGCGCAAGCTTTGGCGTTACCGAATTATTTACCGACTATCGCCGCATGTTGGCAAAGGTAAAACCTGATGCCGTCACGGTTTGTACCCCCAACGGTGTCCATGCTCCGGCTGCAATTGCATCGCTCAATGCCGGTGCTCATGTCATCACGGAAAAGCCGATGGCCATGACGCCGCAGGAATGCCAGCGCATGATAGACGCCGCTCGTAAAAATAAGCGCAAGCTGGCGGTTGGATTCCAATATCGGTTTCATCCCAATACGCAAATGCTGCGGCGCGCGCGCGACGAGGGGCAGTTTGGAAAGGTGATGTTTGTCAAATGTCAGGCGCTGCGGCGTCGGGGCATTCCGAATTGGGGCGTGTTTGGCCAGAAGAAGCTGCAGGGGGGAGGCCCCATGATTGACATAGGCGTGCATGTTCTGGAAATGGCTCATTACCTGATGGGATCGCCCAAGCCGGTGGCCGCCAGCGGACGCACCTGGACCTACATGGGCGACAAGCCCAGCGATGTTGTGAGTCAGTGGCCTGGTTGGGACCACAAAACGTACACGGTGGAGGACCTTGCCGTAGGTCACATCCGGTTTGCAGATGGGGCCGTGCTGCAGATTGAATCATCCTTTGCGGCCCATATTGAAAAGGATGTGTGGAACTTCACCCTGATGGGTGACCGCGGCGGTTGCACTTGGGATCCACCGACCATTTTTACCGATCGGGCCGGCACCATGATAAACTCGACGCCCGCATACCTTCCGCGGGGTGATTTCCAAACCCTCTTCGACTTAAAACTCAAGCACTTTGTTGATGCTGTGCTACATGATAAGCCGCTGGAAGCCCCTGGCGAGGCAGGTTTAGCCGTCCAAAAAATTATTGATGGTGTATACCGGTCGTCTTCCGTTGGGCGTGAAGTGTTGATCAACTAGCCTAAGTTAATCCGAAAGGCCTGCGGTTGCAAAAATAGTATTCGTGTTTATAGAATATATTTATGATGTTTAAGAAGATTGCATCTGGGCAATTAGTCGCAGGTTGATCCGGCGGTTCAATTGGGTGTGCCTATGGTATTCAGCCCTGGTACGGTAGCTCACGCGGTACTTAATGCAACCTCATCGGCTCTGATGGTGGTTGACCCACAATCGCGGATTTTTTTCGTCAACCATACCGCTGAAAAGCTCTTTGGCATTTCCGCCGCAAAGGTCAAGGGTGGGCCGTTAAGTGCGGCGCTATCCGACCCGGTTGTGGCGGCGGCAATTGCATCGCTTGTCACCCGTGTAAGCCGGGGCGAGCGGGAGTTTCAAGTTGATAGCAAACTCAAGGATGCCACCGGCAATCTCCGGCACATCAAGTGGGACGTATTGCCGCTGGCGCACCGCGACCTGCCCGACATCATGGCTTTGCTGGTGGGGCGCGATGTGACGCGTCAATTTGCCGCCGAAGAGGCGCTGCGGCGCAGCGAAGCACGGCTGCGAGCACTTGTGGAAACGGCGGTGGACGCCATCATTACAATTGATGATCATGGGAAGATAGAATCGGTCAACCCGGCGGCGGAAAAAATGTTTGGGTACACCGCAGCCGAAATGCTCGGCAATGGCGTTGAGATGCTCATGCCAGACCCATACCGGGGGGAACATCACGCCTATCTGTCCAACTATTTACACACCGGCAAAAAGCGGGTAATCGGAATCGGTCGGGAGGTAACGGGCCAGCGTCGCGATGGGTCGCTGTTTCCGATGTATTTATCCGTTGGCGAGCAGACGGTGGATGGTCGTCGCTATTTTACCGGCATTGTGCGGGATATCACCAACGTTAAACGCATGGAAGTGGAAGTTCTGGAAATCAGCGAGCGCGAGCAGCAGCGCATCGGCCAGGACCTTCACGACGGGCTGGGGCAACTGCTCACCGGTGCGGCATTCATGACCAAGGCGATGGCGGGGCGGTTAGAAAAACTGGATCCCAACCTGGCGCACGAGATGCAGTCCATTACGCAAATTATGAATGACTGCATTCGCCAGAGTCGCGAGCTGGCCCGGGGCCTGCAACCGGTGAGCGAGGCGGCGGATTTGCCGACGGCGCTCGCGCAGATGGCGACACAGGTGGAACACTTGTTTCAAGGTGTTGCATGTCGCGTGCAATCTGCTGCGCTTCCGCCCGAGGTGCCCGTCGGCGTCGCCACTCACTTGTATAGAATAGCCCAGGAGGCGGTAGGCAATGCCGTGCGCCATGGCCAGGCGCGGCACATTGAGTTATCGCTGCGAACGCTTGGGCCGGCGGTGCGTCTGATGATACGCGACGACGGCAAAGGCATTGCCGCAAGGGGGGACGACGGCATGGGGCTTAAAATCATGAGTTATCGCGCCCGCGCCATCGGGGGGCACTTTGATATCCGCAGCACGCCGGGGCATGGTACGATAGTCATCTGCTCTATCGGCTGGCCCGATACAGTGGAAAAGGAGGCTCGATGATGGCCAAGCGCCCAGAACCCGGAAAAACCCGGCTCAACATGTTGGACTCGCACCGAAACCCGACGCCTGTCAAAACAGGCCCGCGTATTTTGCTGGTGGATGATCACCCGATTGCCCGGCAGGGCGTTCGTCAAATGATTGAACATGCCGGCGACTTACAGGTATGCGGCGAAGCCTCTGACGCCGATGCCGCCATGGATGCCGTCGCGCGGCTGCATCCTGATCTTGCGGTCGTGGACCTATCCCTGCAGGGAAAACCGGGGATCGAACTGATTAAGGATTTAAAGGTTCGCTATCCCGATATTCGCATTCTGGTGCTGTCCATGCACGACGAGAAGATGTATGCCGAACGGGTGCTGCGGGCTGGGGCCCGTGGCTATATCATGAAGCAGGAGGCTACAGAAAAAATATTAACTGCCATTCGTCGCATCCTCTCGGGCGACATTTATGTCAGCGATGCTATTTCCGGGCGGCTGCTGCAACAGCTGGCCGCCGGTGGCAATAAACCGCTCAAAAGCTCGCTTGATCTGTTAAGCGATCGGGAATTGGAAATCTTTCAACTGCTGGGACGGGGTAAATCTGTACGTGAAATTGCCGGGATGCTGCATCTTAGTTCTAAAACCGTTGAGGCCCACCGTGAACATATCAAGGAGAAGCTGCAGCTCAACTCCAGCACCGAACTGCTGCGCCTGGCCGTTCAGCTGGAAATGCAGAGCTGATTCTTCCATGGCATCGGCTGGCGGCGCTATTTCGGCAGCGATTGGTTGATTCAATCGCGCGTGTGTTCAGTTCCACATCCGTTTGAACCATCCTTTTAAACCTCAGCTATAGGGAAATTCCCTACTCCAAGTTGCCAGGAAATCGCATGCCGAAATCGAAGATGTCCTGATTGTGCCAGCCCGTAATCGCCGGCAAAATTATATGCTGCGAGCATGGGCTGGTAACGGTCGTCTGCGGTGACTGCGGCCGTGGCGGTTGGCCGATGGTATTTTGTCCGTCGCCAGTGAAAAAGCGGTTTGTTTTTGATGGTAGGTTAGATGCCGATGGCCGAGAGAAGTAAAAAGAACCTTCCCGTCAGGCGTACAGCAGTGCCGCGCCGCCGGCAAATTGCTCAAACGGATGGCCGTATCTCCGGCCGCCCTGTGCGGCGCATGCTCATCGCACTTGATGCCAGCCCGGCCGCTGCGTGTGCCGCTGAAATGGGCTTTGCCCTTGCTTTGCGTTTGGCGGCCAGTGTGGCAATGGTGCATGTGGTGGACAGCAGTCGCATTATGGTGGGCGGAACGCCGGCCGGTGTGCCTGAAGCTATTGACGACCTGCGAAGCCGCGGTCGTTTGCTTTGCCAGGAAATGGCCCATAGCCATGGATGGAAAAAATATGATCTGTTTGTGATGGTGGGAAGTCCCTCCGTCGAGATTTTGGCGACGGCGGCCCGCTGGAAAGCGGACTTACTCGTTATGGGCAGCCATGGAGGATCACGTTCAGGCCGTTTCTTTCTGGGCAGCAATGTAGAAACCGTAATTCGCGAGGCTCCCTGTCCGGTACTTGCCGTCGGACCTCAGGATTGCCCGGCCCATGCCGACATGGCTCGCACGCGGCGGGGGCGCACGCGACGCTGATTCATCACCTGGCCGCGGTGCAAATCTTCCTCATTCGCTTTTAATGTGTTCAGCCAATAGAGGGCTTCCTTCTCTGGCGACCTATGTCCTCATTTAGTTTAACGGGCCCTTGCCGCCGCGATGGTATTTTATAGGCTATTGCGATGAAGTGTCATTGAAAAAGGTGCGCCTTGCAAAGAAGTGCGCTGTGGTGTACCGTTGACTCCGTACGGGATGCCGCCACAAGCTGTTGGCTCCCGTGCCGGGGAGCCGACGCATGGCAGTGCAGTTTATTTTAGGCCGCGCGGGCACAGGCAAAACACGCTTATGCCTTGACGAGCTTGTTGAGGAGTCCCAGCGGCAGCCGTTGGGGCCACCTTTGTATTGGCTGGTGCCCGAGCAGGCGACATTTATGTGTGAACGGCTGCTATTGGCCGATGGCCGTTTGGGCGGGTCGTTTCGCATAAAGGTGTTGGGATTTCGGGGCCTGGTACGTGTGCTGGCAGGCCAGCTCAATATACCGATAAACAACGCATTAACGCCCATTCGGCGCAGCATCCTGCTGGCCGACGCGGTGGAATCGTGCCGAAGCCAACTCACCGTTTTTAGGGCGGCGGCCGGCACTGCCGGCTTCATCAATGTCGTGGATGGAATATTGCGGGAGCTGTTGCAGAACGGTCATACCGGAGAATCGCTGCGGGAACTGATGGAGCGCCAAGGCGAAGGGCTGGGTAAAGCGCCGGGTCTACGGGATAAACTCACCGATCTTTCTATTTTGCTAAGCGCCTGGCAGAGAGTTTGTGGCAAGGACTATCAGGATACAAACGTGCTGCCCGGCCTGGTCGCGGACGGTCTTGCGGCAAATCCGCAGCCAGTGGCCGAAGCGAGTATTTGGGTGGATGCCTTTTCGGCGTTTAACCAGATGGAGATAAAATTGCTGGGCGCTTTAGCCAAGACGGCCCGGCAGGTAACCATTACGCTGCTGCTGGATCCGCACAGCCCCACGTTCAGCAATGAGCAGTCGCCGCCCGCGGGTCTATTTGCCCGTACTGAATTGATGTATCGAAGGTTGTGTCGGCGATTCAACGAAGCTGGGGCGCCACGGCTGGCCAATCGTCTGCTGTCGCAGCCGCATCGGCACAGAGTCGCCCCGGAACTGCAAAAATTGGAGAGCGTGTTGGCAGGCGGACAAACCGCCCTCGCCGCAGCTTCACCGCTGAATGCCGCCGCCCCGCGCTCCGCCATCAGCATTTGGTCGTGTGATTCGCCGGAGGCGGAGGTAATTTCGGCGGCGCGCTATATCCGTCGGGAGGTGAGCCAGGGCAGGCTGCGCTATCGGCAAATAGGCGTGATTGTTACGGATCTCGACAGCTATGCAGAAATTATCGCCCGCGTTTTTAGTGCTCATGGCATCGGGCATTTTATTGATCGTCGGCGATCCATGCAGCATCACCCACTGGTGGAGCTTATTTCCGGAGCTTTGGCGGCTCCATTGGGCGGATACAAGCGCCAAGACATGCTGTCTTTGCTAAAAACGGGTTTAGCCGGGTTAACGGCTGAACAGGCCAACATGGTGGAAAATTATGTGCTCGCCCATGGGATAGATGCGGATGATTTTTCTACGCTGTGGCCATGGACGGCCAGGATGCACGAACCAGATACCGGATTCTTGACAGCCTACACACAGCAGATCAATGCTGCCAGAGAACGCTTTTATTCCGGGTTTGCCCCATGGTTTAAACTGCTGGCCGCAACAGCGCCTTCCTCAGCGCAGGGCGGACTGGACTCTGCAGAAAATGGTGCTGCACTGCATACAGGTATGCAACTGGCAACGGGGCTGATCGAATTGCTGGAACGGTTAAACGTGCAGCAATATGTGCAAGAATGGATCGCTGATGCCGCCAACCGCGGAGATCAGGAGTCGGCTTTGGCGCACCAGCAGGCCTACGCTCAAGTGATGGAACTGCTGAGTCAAATGCAGATCATGATGGCACAGCGCAAAGTTTCCGCAGCGGCATTTGCCCGGCTATTCGCCATGCAAACCCAAGTGCTTACGTTGGGACTGGTGCCGCCTGCGCTTGATCAGGTGCTGGTATCGTCGGTGCATAGGTCCCGCCATCCAGAATTGCACACGGCTATTGTGCTGGGCGCCGCCGAAACCCAAATGCCGCAGGTGGTTCCTGAAGATGCATTTCTAAGTGATGTGCAGCGCGGTGCGTTTAATGCCGTTGCGCCGGGCGGCGAGATTAACCCCGGCTCGCGGCAATCGCTGCTGGAGGCTCCATTCTTTGACTACATTGCTTTAACGCGAGCCTCAAGTCGTTTGATTATCAGCTATCCCCGCTCTGGCTCCGATGGCCATCGTGTGGAAGAGTCCAAATACATAGAGCAAATCCGCCGAACCATGCCGCAGGTTGATGTGCCACCCATCTTTCCCGCGGCAACACCGCTGCAGGCCGCCAATGCCGCTGACATAATAGCTGCGATATTTCAATGGACTGGACAACATGTTGGCCGACGTCGGCAGACGCCTGCCATTGGCTTATCCGATTTCGGTTTAACCGCGCCTGTGGCGGCCGGATTGACACGCTGGCTGCTCGAAAATCCACCGCCGGAGGCAGCGGCCCTGGCTCAACAGGCGTTTGGCGGCTGGCGGCAGACTGCGGATGTAATGCTCAATGCGGCCAGGCCGTACTTTTGCAACGATAAGCCGATCACCGTCAGCTTAAGCCAACTGGAAACGTACGCGGCGTGCCCGCTGCAGCATTTTTATAAATACCGCCTGCGATTGCTGGAACGTGATACACCCGCAATTGATGAGACCTCCCGCGGCTTGCTGTATCACAAGGCGCTGGAGGGCATATTTAATGATGTCATTGCGGGCAGACAACCATGGCCGCCAACGAGTGAGAAAGCTCTGAATGATTTGGTGGAGTTGCATTTAACACGCGTATTCGCCAGCGTCGGAAAAGATGTTCTGCATCTGGATGCCGAGGTGGCGTTTCTTAAGCGTCCCATGGCGCGGCATCTTGAGCGGCTTATGCGTGCGCAAGGCGCATGGGCTAAGGTCAGTCATTTTAAGCCAAAATGGGTTGAGTTTAAGTTTGGCTATGCCGACGGCCCGCCGCCGCTGCAGTTGAAGCTTGAAAATGGAGATGAACTAAATGTCAGCGGCAAGATAGATCGTATAGACCTTACACCCGGCGGTCTTGCGCTGGTTATTGATTATAAAACGCGCGGTCGCAACTTTGATTATGTCGCTTTTAGAGCCGGCCTCAACCTGCAGTTGCCGGTGTATATGTTGGCTCTAAAAAGTCAGTCGAAGCCCGCCATGGCAATCAACCCGGCCGCAGGCCTGTATATCGGCATCGAATCCAGATGGGATGGCAAAAGCGGCGATTCAGGCGAGGCGGAAATGTTTGAACCGTTCCGTGGGCTTTTCAGTATTGAGGCGGCGGAGGAGCTGGAGCCTGTGGCTGGTGGTCAAAGAGCCAAATCTGTTAAGCATCAACTCACCAATGCCGGCGAACCACATAAAACGGCCAGCGATGCCGTCACGGCCCAACAGTTTGATGCGGTGCTGCGTGCAGCGGAGCATCAAATGCAGGTACTAGGCTTTGGAATCAGCCAGCTGATAATCGCTCCTGCTCCATACCGGCGCGGTGCAACAACGGCGTGTCAATATTGCGATTATCAGGCGGTTTGCCCATTTGACCGGGTGCGTGGTAAGACTCGAATAATTGAGGCGGCCAGGAAGCAGGAAGTTCTGAAAGTGTTGTTGACTATAGCGTGAGATGATATGCCCATGCCTGACTGGACAGAATCACAGAAAAAAGCCATAGAGCATTACAGCGGCGATTTGCTGGTGAAGGCCGGTGCTGGCTCGGGTAAAACCACCGTGCTGGCCCAACGCTGCGCTGCTCTGGTAACGCGGCAACGTGATCCGTGCGGTGTTGACGATTTGCTAGTCGTCACTTTTACCGAAGATGCCGCCCGTGAGATGCGCGGAAAAATAGCCCGTGCGATCAGGGCGGCTGCCGAGCAAAGCGCAAACTCACTTCGGTTGCGACAGCAGGCTGCTCTGGTGGATCAGGCGCGTATTTCAACCATCCATAGTTTTTGTAAATGGCTGATTACGGCGTACTTTCATGAAAGCGGCCTGGATCCGGCATTTACCATGCTCAATGAACATGAAGCGCAGTTGATGTTCTCACAATCGCTGCGTGAAACGCTCGCCCAATGGTTGGACAGGCGGGATGACGACGCCGAAACGCTTAAAACGATTCTCGACTATTACGCCAATGGAGATGCGGGTTGGTTGGATGGCTGCGCCCGCAAGCTGCGACTGACATTTGATACGTTAAGCGATCTGGACGCCTGGGTGCTAGGTCTTAAAAATGCAGCGCCCAGCGTCGGCAGCGTGGCACGAGAATACGGTTGTTGGTTTGCCCGGAAGCTTACCGAAATGGCGCAAATGCTCGCTGACCTGCCGCCGGCGCCTGCTAAATTAAGCGCCAGCGAGCGGCAGATGTTTGACTGGCTAGCCGATACAAACATCAAGATACAATCCATGGCCGAAATGCTTGCCGCCAATCCAGAAGAAAGCTGGCCCGGGATGCAGCAGCTTACCCGGGAAATTACCGGCTGCCGGCCCAAAAGCGTGCGAGCGGTTGATGAGTTGGCCAAGGAGGTTAAGGAAAGGTTTTATCAACCTTTAAAAGAAAGTTGGAATGACCTTTCGCCAACCCTCGAAACGTCGCTGGACGTGTTGGCAAATCGCGAGATTGAGAGCCACCGGCTTACGGTATCGCTGGTGACGTTTGTGCTGGACGTGCGCGCCGCTTATAGCGCTGTCAAGCAGGCTCGCAACCAACTTGATTTTTCTGACTTGGAGCAACACGCCTACAGGCTGCTGACTAAGCCCGAAAGCAACGCTCTGGGTGAACTTCGCAGGCGCTTTAAGCATGTCATGATAGATGAATATCAGGACACCAATCCTTTGCAGGATGCGCTGCTGGCATTGCTACGAAGCGAAAACGGCAGTTATTTTACGGTAGGCGACCAGCAGCAAAGCATCTACGGCTTTCGGGGCAGCGAACCGCAGTTGTTTCAGCAGAGAGCCGGGGAACTCAAGCAACAATCTGCCAAGAAAGTTGTTGAAATGGCGGATAACTTCCGCACGTTGCCGCCTGTACTCACCGCTATTAATAGAATCTGCGCCCATCTGGGTGAGCAAATTCCGGACGGCGGCTTTGAGGCGATGGCTCTTAAGCCCAAACGGGGCAGTGAGACGGCGTCGGAATCATCTTCGCCCTTGGTGGAGTTGACGCTGCTGTACAAGCCCAAAGAAAATGAGGACAAGTCAAGTGACGGGGCCGATGATAAAGCTTCTTCCGATGAACCAGACGAGGAGCCGCGTTTACTGGAGCTGGAGGCTTTCACGGTGGCCCGGCGGCTCAAGCAGCTTGTGGAAGGCGGCTTGGAAATTGAAGTCAAAGGTCAAAAGAGATTGCTGCGATATGGTGACTGCGCTATCCTGCTTAGAAGCGTCCGCAATAAAGCCAATGTGTATGTGCAGCAACTGATCGAGGCCGATGTGCCGGCTTTTGCCGAGCTTCGCAGTGGATATTTCGCCGCCCCAGAAATTCAGCACGCTTTGGCATTATTGAATGTGCTCGACAACCCGGATCAAGACATTGCTCTTGCGGCCGTGCTGGCCGGGCCGCTAGGCCGCTTTTCGCATGATGAGCTGGCGCTGATTCGGGCGGCTCCAGCGGCCAGGGGTTGCAGTCGGTTTTACGAGGCCGTGCAGGCTATAGTTGAACATAAGAACGATAATTCCGCCTGGGCCGATCTTGCGGAGAGAATTGACAGGTTGCAGCGCCAGCTTGATCACTGGCGGCAAGATATTAAAACCATCGGCTTGCCGGCGGCTTTGGCTCGCATCTATGACCAGACCGGCCTGCTGACCCATTATGCCGGCATGCGGAATGGGGCTCAGCAAATGGCCAACCTTCGCATGTTGCAGCAGCGGGCACAGCAGTTTGCCGGCTTTAACAATCAGGGGTTGTTTCGATTTTTAGAGTTCCTCCGGCAGCTGGAAGATGATGAGGGCGACCTTGGAACGGCCGCAACCGCGTCGGAAGGGATGGATGCCGTGCGTGTGATGTCCATACATCAAAGCAAAGGGTTGGAATTTCCGTTGGTGGTGGTGGGCGGCCTGGGGTCAGGACCCAATAAACAGGATTTACAGCACGATTTGCTGGTAGATAGAAAACGCGGGGCGTCACTTCGGTTTATTGATGTTCCTTTGCGCCGCAAGTTGAATCCGCTCGCCTATGAACAAATCTGCGAAGCGGCTTTCAGGCGGCTTCATGAAGAAGAAGCCCGTCTTTTGTATGTGGCCATGACGCGGGCACGTGACCGCCTGCTGCTGTTTGGGTCAAGCAAAGCGGCGCACTTGGATAAACTTTCGCCGCTGGCGCCCATTACATGGATTCGCGATGCCCTTGCGGCGGCGGCTGACGCCGGTGAAATAGTACGGCAGCAAGAACTGGATGCCGACGAGGTGGCTTGCTTGGCGGCCAGACCCACCCAAAACGATCTCACGGCTCCGCATCAGGCTGGCGTAGTAGCCGGCGAAATCGCCCGCGGCAATTTGACCGCACTGCGAAGCGTCAAACTCTCTGCTGCTGAACAGCAGGCATGTGACGAGATCATCAGCGTTGCGGCCGATCCGTACCGATACCGTGTGCTGACAGGCTTGCCCGCGGCGACCAGCGTAACGCGGCTTAAGGCGCATTCTGGCGAGGCAGCGTTGCCCGCCGATGCCGCTGCGTCAGAGGTAGACGATGCACGACGTGTGCCGCAAGGTGAGGATGATGATACTCCAGTTGTTCAGGTTACCGGGCTGATTTCCAAAGCCACATCGGCTGCGATAGATCGCGGTTTGGTCATGCATCGCTGCCTGCAATATATTGATTTAACGCAGGCCGCCGATGTTTCAAAGGTGAAGGCACAGCTCGATCAAATGACCTCCCGTGGCGTTCTCACCGTACAAGAAGCCAAACTGGTGGATGCATCCGCGATCGCCTGGTGCCTGCAGACGCCCATTGGTCGGCGGTTGGCGACTGCCGCTGCCGCCCGGGAGCGGCTTTTCCGCGAACTTCCATTTTTGTGGAGCGTTCCTGTAACCGAACTTGGAGGTGAATTACCGCCAGGTTTGGAGCTTACCGACTCGGCCGATCGCCCGCTTGTGCGCGGTGTTATTGACGTGCTGTTGCTTGAGCCAATGCCTGACGCAAATGGCGCACCAAGCAAACTCCAGGGACACATTATAGATTACAAAACCGATGCGCCCGAATACGTTCAGCAGCGGCTTGAAATGTACCAGCGACAGCTTTCCTATTATGCCCGTGCGGTGCGCGAGATACTTGATATTCCAATTACCGCCGGCACACTCATCTTTCTAACCGCACGACACGTACAGTCGGTGCAGGTATAGACTCATTTTTCGCCGGCAAACGCCGCCGACTTGCCGCTCGTCTCAAAGTGTTGCGCCAGGAACGAGGCGGCAAGAGAGGTGGAGTCGCGATTTGCATCATGGCCAGCGAACATTTATGCTTTGACTATAGAGAACTCGCAAACGGGGTGCCATTATGAAAGCCCGCATCGCGATGTTGGCGTTAACTGCCGCGCTCGCCGCCGGATTGGTGGCTGGCAAAAAAGCGTCCCCAACTAAAGTGTCGTCTTCACACGCCGCTGAAATGATTGTGCATGAGTGGGGGACCTTTACCTCGTGCCAAGATTCGCGTGGTCAGGACATCGGCGGTGTTAACACTGACGATGAACCTGTGCCTACTTTTGTGCATGATCTAATTCCAGGGTTGATTCGCTGGAAGGGCTTGCCGCCCGAACTTGCCGCTGCAACCATGCGGCTTGAAACGCCCGTACTTTATTTTTACCCGCCCGCGCACTCGCCGCCAAAGGTGGAAAGCGTTTCGGTCAAATTCATCGGTGGCTGGCTCTCGCAGTATTACCCGAATGCCATCGCGGTAGCACCAGGCGTTTTCTTTCACAAAAATTATATTCCCGTTGTCGGCCGACTCACCTCTCATACGATTGGCTCGCTTACCTGGAAAAATGTGGTCGTGGGCGTGCCGCCCGGTGGGCCGGTAACCAACGACCCGGTATGGACCTGCCCGCGGCAAGTGCATGCTGCTTATGTGCGAGCGACTGATGGCGAGGTTGAGCGATTCTTGTTTTACCGCGGCGTGGGGCATATTAGATCGCCCTTGAGCGTGGTGCGTAGCGACTATGGCCTCGGCCATAACCTCACCGTGCGGGTGGCCCGTCGCTACGGACGAATGGGGCTTGTGCGGCACATACGCCATATGTGGCTTTGCGATTTCCGTGGTGACGGGGCAGTGGCCTTTCGATCGCTGGGCAATGTCAGGCCGGAAAACGGCAGCGGTGGTCGCTTGGCAAAAGTCAGTGATGATTTTTCCGCCGGAGACTATTCATTTGCCAACCTCCAGACGCTCCGCGCTGGCATGCACGCCGCGCTCGTTGCCGATGGGCTATATCCCGATGAGGCCACCGCCATGCTCAACACCTGGAAAAAATCGTATTTTAAAGCGTATGGCGAGCGACTGTTTTTTATTGTGCCGCGGGCATGGACCAATCATTATTTACCGCTCCAAATGACACCGCAGGCTCGCGTAACGCGCGTCATGATGGGTCGCATCGAGCTTATTACGCCTGAACAAAAAGCCATCGCCGTGGCCATGGCTAAAATCAAGCAGGGCGATCCTCGGCTGGAGCATAATGTCCCCGCCCAGCTCTTGCTTCTGCTTTACTATGCCCAACTCGGCCGCTTTCGTGCCGCAATCATCACCCACGAACGTGAGCAATTAATGCGTGAGGCCCCGGTGCGGTGAAATAAGTTCTTGCCAGGTTGCACCAATAGCATCCTACAATGGCGGGGCGGGTGCGTTGGGTTGGCCTTTTATGGTTACAGCTATTGGCATAGGATCTTCCAGCGGTTTACCTCCGGTTTCAACCGCCAGCCCGGCGGTGAGCGCTGCCCCCAGCACGCCTATGGCCGCCATCATCATCATGAGCCAGCCATCGCCGACAAGTTTCTGAATTTCGGGCAGCAAAAACGTACCCATTACCGCGCCAATGCGCGAAAATGCCGTGGCAAACCCATGGCCGCTGGCGCGCAAATCAGTTGGATACGCCTCCGCCGGAATCAGGTAGGTTGTGCTGCCGGGGCCATAGCTGTTTGCCACCTGAAACACAAATAAACCGATAGCTACCACCAGCATCGGCGGTGCGGCCGCAGGATAGCGCAGCGCAAAAAAGCCGATCAGCCCCAGGCCAAGGGCGTTGCCCACAAACCCCAGCGTCTGCGGAAACACCCGTCCGGTACGATCCACCGTCAAGGCCAGAGGTACATACCCCAGCAAAAACACCAGGTCCAACCCCATGGCGGCAAGTACCGAAGCTGCGTATGAATGCACTCCCAGCGAATGAATCAACGCTGGCTCATAGTTGCCGATGGGGTAGGCCATGAGGTCCATCATGAACCAGGGCAGGCAGCAAAATAACGTCACGCGCAAATAACGCCGCGAAAACAGCACGCTCCAATGCAGCCGGGGCGTTTGTGCCGTCTGGAGTTGCTGCGCGAGTATCGTACTTGCCTCGGTGTCGGTAATGGTTGGGTCAACCTGCTGGAGAACTTGCATGGCTTTTTGTGGTTGGCCGTTGCGCAGGTACCAGCGAGGCGACTCAGGCAGGCTGTTGCGCAGCCAAACCACCGCCGCCGCCGGAAAGGCTCCGCTTAAAAACATGAGCCGCCATGAAATGTGCGGCGGTAAATGCAGCAGCGCCAGGCCCACAAATTTGGAGGCAAATGCTCCGGCAATCCAGAGTCCAAAGGTCCAGGTAATGACCGCGCCGCGCTTCTTTATGGGCATAAATTCGCTCATGTACGTGGCGCTTAGCGGATAGTCTGCGCCAATGCCCACCCCCAACACAAAACGAAAAATGGCCAGCGACCATGGGTCCCATGCCACGGAGCAAAGGATGGCGGCCGCCAAAAATGTCAGCAGGTCAATGAGATAAATAGCCTTGCGACCCCAGCGGTCGGCAATGCGTCCACCCAGCATGGCGCCGAAAAATGCGCCCGCCAAAGATGCCGCGGCAATAGCGCCAAGCTCATAAGCGGTAAGCTTCCAGGTTTGGCCCAGCGCTTTTTGTACCACAGCAATGATGCTTAAATCGTAGCCGTCTAAAAATATACCCAACCCCGCCGACCACGCCAGTCGGCGATGCAGCGGCGTCATGCGGGCATTATCCAACCGGGTAAGTAGCTCGCTCATAAATCCCTTGCACTATAAGCCGGTTAATCACCGCCATCGCCATCGTCATCGTCATTGGCCACAATATCTGATATTGGCACATGACGCTTTCGAGCCATCGCTTGAATATATTGCTGAACATGCCGCCATGAGGCGCTGCCTTTGCAGGCAATCCATTCCTGTCGCATTTGCTCGGGCCCCGGCACTTTAAGCAGGCTCGTGGGCGAGTACCACTCGACGGGATGCTTTTCAATCTGCCTGATTTCTTGTGCATGCGCTTTTACCCATTGCGGCGAAAGCCAATGGCCACTTTTGCCGGCGGCCAACCGCAGTTTTTGCATGGCCGTCACCGGCCCCGCGTTAAGAGTCATGGGTATTTGCATGGGTATGGCGTGGTAGGGGGCGTTGTGCGGTTGATGGGCCCAGATGCCCGCCAGCACCCGCGCATTGTCATCCCACTGCGACATACTTGGAATTTTGCAGATGGCCTCAATGGTGCGCAGCAAATCCACCTGCGAGTAGGGCCGCGTCACCAGATGACCGGGCTTAATCCACGGGCTTACCACCAGCGCCAGCGACCGATGGGCGTCAATGTGGTCGGCGCCGCTTTGGGCGTCATCTTCGGTAATAAAAATGGCCATGTGCTTCCATTGCGGTGTGTGCGTCAGGTACTGCACAATTTCGCCGGTTGCGGCATCATTGTTGGCCACGTACGCATCGGGTGTGTAAAAGCCTGATGCCCTTCCTGCGGTATGATCGTCAGGCAACCAGATGTAGCAAAAGCGTGGAAAATTATCCTTGCGGCTGGTCAATTCCTCACGAACGTACTTGGCTCTGGCCGTATCGGGTATGTACCGATTCCACCCCGGAAACGAAAATACCAGGCTTTTTTTGATTGTCGGCGATATATCTCCCGCTTCGTTGCGCGATGCGAACTCGCCAAAGTCCAGAAATGGCACATGATGTGCCGCCAGGTTATCAAACAAAAAAAGTCCATCGGGATAGCTGATCCACGGGTTTGACCAATGTCCCAGCTTGGAGAGGTCCTCATAATCCGATTTTGGATTATCCTCGCCGTTAAACCCGACAGGACGGCCCAGCGGCGGGGCGGTTGTGGGACCGAGATTTTGCGTCCAACCCGGATTGGGCGCCAGGCCCCGTCCGGAATAATACATCGGCCATGTGCGCTGTACATAATCTGAATCGCTCCCCGCGGTCGTCCATTGGTGCCCTTGAGCGGTTACCTCGCCGTCCACCTTGTAGTTAACCATCAATGCATAGCGGTCCGCCAGGGCGTACACGTTGGGCAGTTCGCGTTGGTTATACAGGTCGAGGTGCGGGTCTGCCCAGACGCCGGCCCGTGCATAAGAGCCAAAATCCTCATCAAATGTTTTATTCTCACGCAAAATGAACACGGCATATTGAATGTGCTTGCGTAAAAATCTCGTTGCCGCGGCATTGGCCTGCAGCAGTTGTTGGCGCTGGCGCGGTAAAAAGTGATTGTTTGCCAGCGCTTGATGCGTCCATTGAGGTAGATGTTTCACCAAGTCTTTTAGATCAACCCGCTGTACCAGCGACTGCATTGAATTGCCAACCCATTGGCCGCGCAGGTTCGGGCCAGACCCCAGCCCTTTGGCGCTGGCAATGTAAAGCGCGTCGTTATGTACGCATACCGCAGTTGGGTACCAGCCGGTCGGAATCAGTCCAAGCGGCTTGCCGGTATGGCGATTAAACACCGCAACGTCGTCGTTGCCGGCATTAGCCGCAAACAGCATGGTGTGCCAAACAGCCAAGCTATCGGGGTAGGTTCCAGCCGGCGCGTGTGAATAGGGTTCATCCTGAATGCTGCGAACAATGCGCTGCGATGCGGCATCCACAAGCACCAGCCGATTGTTGTTGGTGCATGCCACCCAAACCTTCGAACTGCCGGGCACAACGCCCAGGGCTGTGGGATGCACGCCCGGAAGTTGGTTCTGTGGACTCGTGGGCGGGCCGACGCGCACTATGCCCAATTTTTTCATCGTGCCCGCGTCAAAAACGGTCACCTCATCGGCTCCCCAATCACTTATAATCGCATACCGGCGGCCGCCGACGCCTACAATCGCCACGCTGTAGGGCACGGCGCCGGCATTGGCATAAACAACGTGACCTGTGCGTGTATTAATTCGCGCCAGCGAGTTGGCAACCAAGCCTGTAACAAACAAGTGAAGGCCTGAAGCCGATGATGCCACCGCATCCGGATAAAACAGCGGGTGACCCGGTCCAAACCCCTGATATTGATACGGATACTGACTTGCCGGAAAGCTCTGGCCCCGCAGCGAAAACTTTTGCAGCAGCTTTAATGAACGGTCGGTCATTTTAAGCATCAGCACATTATTGGAGTACCCACCAGCCGCGTAGATCATGCCGCCAGGGCCTGAAGCAATTCCCTGAAACAGGCTCTGGTTGGCCAGTATATGGCTGCCACGAAACCGATCGCTCCAGTGGCGGCTGCGCATGCAAACCAAACTGCCTTGCGGAGCAAGGTGATCGCCGCTTAACACAATGACGCTTTGTGTCGAAGCGGCTCCTGCCGCAAGCGCCAATACACTGTTACCTGCTGAGCAGAGATTGATCACAAAGTTCGGCGCTGCAACGCAACGGCCTACCGGCGTTACTTTGCGACCGCTGGGCAACAGACCAATAGGGTCGGCGTGCGCGGCATTGACGTTTTTAGGTTGCAGCGGGTAAGCAAGTGCGGCAAGCAGCACGCAAAGCGATACGCCAGCCCGCCGCACCAGAAGCCGCACAGCTCGCAGCCGAAACCTCTTGTCCTGATTGCTGCTGCGTTTGGCCATCGGTATGCTCCAGGTCCGTCAGTTGCTTCTTGGCGTGTTTTATTGGGCCTCATGGGCAAAGGCGGTCTATGTATTCCAAAATAAGGTGCAGCACTACCTGCTGCGCCTCTTGAATGCAGGCAGTGCGTTGGCTCGGAATCACCAGTGCCATGTCGCACAGAGGCAAATTGCGTCCGCCGCCCTTGCCCAAAAGCCCGATGGCCAGGCCGCCGGCCGCTTTGATGGCAGAGCATGCTCGAATTAAATTCTCGCTATTGCCGCTGGACGAAAACACCACCAGCATGTCGCCCGGTTTGGCCAGCGCCTCAACCTGCCGGGAGAACACGCTGGCAAAATCCCAGTCATTGCCGATGCACGTAAGCGCGGTGGCGTCGGCGCATAAGCAAATGGCCGCCAGCGGCTTGCGGTCCGCCCGACTGTATTTGCCGGTAATTTCCTGAGCCAGATGCATGGCTTCAGCGGCCGATCCGCCATTGCCCGCGGTAAGCAGCTTATGTCCCGCCAGCAGCCGCTCGGTAATGCATTGAGCGATACGGTCAATTGTTTCGATCTGGTCTTTGAGCGCTGCAATCACCTCGGCCGACTGACTGATGGATTGAAGCGCATACGAACGAAGCTCGGTTTTAGCGTTGCTGTCTGCCATGGTTATGTGCGTCCTTTCGCCGTTGTTCTGCCGCGGGCAAGCGCTTAGCGTCGCGTTCGCCCGATGAGTCAGCATCATACTTCTTGAAAATTAACAAATAGTTAAACCCGCGCAAAAAGTAGTTGCCCTCTTCCGCGGCCTTGTGCCAGTTTCCGCGGCCGAGTTTTTGGTTGTGCCGCACCACCGCAATAATGTCAACCGGGTCAAACATGGTCCGCAAAATACCAAAAAGTTCAAAGCCGATGGGCATAAACGGGCGGCCTTTTTTAAATGAGTCGCTCACATACACCGCCATGTATCGGCGGTTCTTAAGCACCCGATGGCACTGCTTAAAAACCTGTTCCATAGCTTGATAATAGGCGTTGCCAGACTGCTGTGGGTCGGGCGCTGCGCTTAATTTGCCGATACAGCGCGGGTCATCCGAATAATCAACATGGGTTGAGTAGGGCGGGTCAATAAAAACAAAATCAACTGAAGCGTTTGCCAGTGGAATATGCCTCGCGTCGGCGGGCTTAATGTCGGCCCGGCGCGGCGCAAGGTCAAAGCCCATTGCGGTGCGGCCCAGTTCGCGTGCGACATCCAGAGTGGTGCCGCTGCCGCACATCGGGTCTAAAATAACATCGCCGGTACGCGTATACCGTTGCAGCAGGTTCCAGATAACCCATGCCGGCGTAGCCCCGACATAGTCTTTGTCGCCGTGGGGTTCGCGGCCATAATCCTGCGAGGGGTATTCCCATAGCGTTGTGGTGCAAATACGCAGAGGCGGTTTGTGTTGAAATGATTGACGCATAATAACCGCCGCCCGCGTTTGCCCGCTGCCCCATTGCAGCAGCGGCATTTTATCCGCCCGCGGCGTCATGCGCAAGGGGTATCAGGCCAATAATAGCCCTGCAGCCCCGGTCTTTATGCCCATGGCACTGAATTAAAGTGAGGGCAGCCCTCGCTCACCCACTATGCAAGCCTTCGATTGAAAGGTATCTGTGCACAAGTCCGGCCAGGCAAACTCATTCCACCGTGACGCTCTTGGCAAGGTTACGCGGCTTATCCACATTGCAGTTGCGAAGCACCGCCGCATGGTACGCCAGCAGTTGCAGCGGCAGCACGGTCAGCAGCGGCTGCAGCGGCTCGATGGTTTCGGGCACGGTAAACACATGATCGGCAACGCCATGAATGTATTCATCACCTTCACTGGCTACGGCAATAATCTTGCCGCCTCGGGCTTTAACTTCCTGAATATTGCCCAGCAATTTTTCGTACTGGCTGCCGCGGGTTGCCACAAACACCGCCGGCATGCCGGGGTTGATCAGGGCAATAGGGCCGTGTTTCATTTCAGCGGCGGGCAGGCCCTCGGCATGAATGTAACTGATTTCTTTGAGCTTAAGCGCCCCTTCCAGCGCAACGGGGTAATTGTAGCCGCGGCCCAAAAACAGCCAGTTTTCGCGGTGTATGTACTGGGCCGTTACATCGCGGATGGCGCTGCTTTGTTCCAGCACTTTGCGCATCTGATCAGGTATTTTAATAATAGCCTGCAAGAACTCATTAAGCACAGTCTGGCTCATGTACTTGCGCCGGGCGATGCTAAGCGCCAGCAGCGACTCAACTACAATTTGGCCGCAAAAAGCTTTGGTGCTCGCCACGCCGATTTCAGGCCCCACATGCAGGTAAATGCCGGCGTCGGTTTCGCGGGCAATCGTGCTGCCCACCACATTCACAATACCCAAACTCAATGCGCCACGGTCTTTGGCCTCGCGCAGGGCCGCAAGCGTATCGGCGGTTTCGCCGGATTGGCTTATCGCCAGCACCATGGTGCCCTCTTCAATGATGGGGTTGCGATAGCGGAACTCACTGGCGTACTCCACCTCGGTGGGAATTTTCGCCAAGTCTTCAAACAAAAACTCGCCCACCAGGCCGGCATGCCACGCAGTGCCGCACGCGGTAATAATAATCCGCCGCGCCCGCACCACATCGCGGCTGTACGCGCCAATACCGCCGAGTACGACGCGGCCTTCATGCAAATCCACCCGGCCGCGCAGACAGTTGGCGATCGCCTCGGGTTGTTCAAAAATTTCTTTGAGCATGAAGTGTTCGTAGCCGCCGAGTTCAATTTGCTGCAGCGAAAACTCAACTTCATTGATGGCTTTGGTTACGGGAATGTCGTCTGTGGTCATGGTTTTAAAGCCACCGGGTCGAATCACGGCCATTTCATTATCGTTTAAATAAACCACCTGCGTCGTGTGTTCTACAATGGCGGCGGCATCCGAAGCGACAATGTACTCGTCCTTGCCGACGCCGATAATCAGCGGCGATCCGCGGCGGGCCACCACCAGCGTATCAGGCTCACTGACGGCCATCGCGGCAAGGCCATACGTTCCGCGAACTTCGCGCAGGGCAAGCTGCACGGCTTTGGCCAGGTCGCCCTGGTAGAAATGGCCGATCAATACGGCCAATACTTCCGTATCGGTTTCGCTGGTAAAGTGATGCCCTTTTTCAGTGAGAAACTGCTTGAGCGAAGCAAAATTTTCAATAATGCCGTTGTGCACCAGCGCCACACGGTGCTGGTCATCCATGTGCGGATGAGCATTGCACTCGGTAGGGGGGCCGTGTGTGGCCCAGCGGGTGTGGGCCATGCCGATGTTTCCCACAAGGGCTTTGTCGCCGTGCATTTTTTCATCAATGGCGGCTTCCAGCACGCTGATGCGTCCCGCGGCTCGTTTGACAAAAAAACCCGCCTTGGTGCCTACGCATACGCCCGCCGAGTCATACCCCCGGTATTCCAAACGCTTTAAGCCCTCCAAGAGCAGGGGGCAAATATCTTTGTTACCGACATACGCTACAATTCCACACATCTGCTGTCACCTTGCAAAGCCCGTACAATACCCAACAAAATATCGGGCGTTTCAGCACTCTACTATACCAAAAGTTACCGGGCTAACGGCTATAACCGCCGAAAGTTATTTTGTATGTGCGAAAATGATGCCCGGCAAAGACGGTCCTATAACCGAGTTAATCCCTCGGCTTGAAGGCGGTAATTGCCAGCACACATTACGCCGGGGAAGTTATGGCTATCCGTTGTGATTTTGCTCGGCAGGAGCCTTGGCCTGCACTCCCGCAGCCTTTTGTCGGAGCCAGCGCTTGCGCAGCAAAAAAATGACAAGCCCCACCACTGCCGCGGCAATTGCTGCCAGGTAAATATAGTGTTTGACCTCGGCCAGGCGGGCGAAAACGGCATTGATGCTGTGGGCAAAGTGGTAACCAATAAAAATAAACGCCGGCACACTGATAAGCCCGGCCAGGCCATCCACCGCCACAAACTGCAGATACGGCATTTTAGATATGCCGCACAACGCAAACACCAATGCCCGCACGCCCGGCACAAACCGGCCGATAAAAAGCGTCAAATTGCCGTGGCGTGCAAAGTATTTCTCAACCTTGTCACGGCGTTTGGAGTGCAGCACCTTGCGCACATGGCCGGCGATAAAATTTTTACTGTCTATGCCGTTCCGGCCCACATAATACAAAATGGTATCGCCGCACAGCATACCGATCATGCCCGCCAAAAACATGATCCAGGCGCTGGGCACCGCGGCATATGCGGCATGATGCTGCGCCGCCGCGTTGGCCGGCGCCAGCGGGCTTTCCACCGGGTTGCACAAATAGCCCGAAAATATGAGCGGAACATCCTCTGGAATAGGCATGCCCAGTCCGCCGGCAACCAAAATAAGTCCCAGCGCATAGTAGGTAAAGTGCAGCAGCAAATAGCGCAAAACCGATGTCAGCATAACCGGAGCAATCTCCAAGCCAATGGTGGATACTAGCCGCACTCGCCCGGTTTATCCACAGGCAATGCGCTAAGATTGCCTGCCTTTATGCCGGGGTTGGCATTGCGGACAAAACACCGTTGCCCGCGCACAAACGCGAATACCTTTGAGGTCGCAGCCGCAGCGCCGGCATGGCTGGCCCGCACGGCCATACACCTGAAGCATTTGTGCAAAACGCCCGGGTTGCCGCTGCACATTACGGTAGTCGCGCAGCGTGGTGCCGCCCATGGTGATAGATCGCCTCAGCAATTTTTTAACAGCGGCCGCCAACACGGTCAGTTGCGCTGGCGCAATGCGGCACACCGGCGTAAGCGGATGAATGCCCGCCTGCCAGAGGGCTTCATCAATATAAATATTGCCAAGGCCGGCAACTTCCCGCTGTGAAAGCAGCCGCATCTTTACCGAGCTTTTGAGGCTTCGCCACGCCGCCAGGTCGGCGGTTTTGAGGTTTAGAGCGTCTACACCCACTTTGCCGGTTATTTCCGCCGCAACACCCTGCGCAAACGACGCATACAACGCAATGCCGCCAAAACGCCGTGGATCGCTCATTCGCAACTCTCTTCCCGACTGCAACTGCATCACAAAATGCGTGTGCGGGCTTAGCGGCTCACCGTTGTTGGCAGCGTAAATACGCCCGCTCATGCCCAGGTGAAAGCGCACCGTCACACCAGCCGAAAACTCACAAAACAGTCGCTTGCCGTGCCGATGCGTTTTAACGCAGCATGTGCCTATAATTTGCCGGGTATCTGCGCCCGCCGGCTCAAGATAGTCGCTGCGCAGCAATCGCACGGCCACGACCTTTTGCCCGAGTAAAATGGGTTCTATGCCGCGCCTTACCTGTTCAACTTCTGGCAGTTCGGGCATGAGGCAAACCTTAGCGCCGCCGTAGGGTGGGTTATTCTTTGGCAGGTGCTGGAGCGCCCAGCGCCTTTTCGATGGCGCTTACCAGGCGGTCCATGCGGAAGGGCTTGTTGAGATACTCTTCCACGCCGAGCGATTCGGCATACGTCTTATGCCGGGTGCCCAGATTGCCGGTAATCATAATGACGTGGGGCTTGCCGCCGCGCGGTTTCTTGGCTTTCACCCGGTCCATCACCAGAAAGCCGCTGCGTTTGGGCAGCATCATATCCAGAATAATAACGTCGGGGTTGTCGCGTTCGGCGATTTCGACAGCCGTATTGCCATCACTGGCCGAAAGCACTTTGGCTCCCGTGGTGGAAAGCGCCGTGGTAATGGTCGTAAGCACATCCGGATCGTCATCCACCACAAGAATGACCTTGTCTTTGTATAGTTCAATCATGGGCATTTCCTAAAAAGTTTGCCAAACCACCCCGACACATCGAAGCCTTTGACACCATAGTAGCAACACCAGAACAATAATGCACACCCCGTTAGCACGCAAGGGCTGCTGCGGTGTCGCAGTATCGCTCGTATTTTAGCTTGACCCTTTGGCTCATGCGCTCGTAGTATACCCCTTCAAGCTGGGACGCGGCCCGGCCTGCGGCAATGCGGCATGGATGTTTGCAGTGGTCGGCCTGAATTGCCGGCTACCATGCTTCGAAAAGTTTTACCGCCTGCAGGGGAAATTCTGCTACAATAAGAGGAAGTATGGCTCGCAAGCAAAAAGAACTCACAGAAATTCTTCTTGAAATGGGCGTGCTCAAGGCGCCCGCCGCCGCCGCCGCCGTTGAAGAAGCCAAAACCTCGCTTATGACGGTGGACCAGGTGCTGCTGGCCCGCAAAATGGCCACCGAAGAAGAGGTGACCAAGGCGCTGGCCATTCAGTACGACATGGAATATGTAGATCTCGACAGAAATATGCTTGGTGCCAGCGACTTTAAGCTCCTGCCTGAAGACCTTATCCGCCGCCATCAGGTGCTGCCGTGGGGCGAAGACAAAGGCAAGCTTCGCGTGGTAGTCGGCGACCCGAATGACCTTGAAACACTTGAAGCGCTGCGGTTTCGGCTCAACAAACCCATTGAAACCTGCCTGGCCTGTAAAACCCAGATCAAGCGGCACATAGAACGACTCTTT
>JBMFVX010000018.1:0-33029 GCA_049965775.1 Phycisphaerae bacterium | reverse complement strand
ACTCCATGACTTCCACGGCGACTGGAACTATACGATCACGCCACGTCAACCGTAGCGGTTATTTGTTTACGCGCCCTTAGGCAAAGGTCAATGGTCGTCGAGTCGAGGGCGTAGACTTCGGTCTGAAGCTGAGCCAAGTCGGTATCCAGCGGCAGTTCCATTCGCGCCTTGGCGATCATGTGCAACGCAACATCTTGGAAGATGCGATAATCTCGCCCCTCGTTGGCATCGGCCAAGGTGCTTCGAGCAATCGAGCCGCGAATGCCACAGTGATAACGCCGGGTCCCCAGTGCCTGGAGGCAGGTGATCGTTTCGCGGAGACTCGTACGCGCGGTGAGTTGGGCAAAGATCATGCATAACAATTGGTCCATGCAGGAGAGCCTCCACGCCCGGCGATCTCCATCGTAACGTTGCACTGCCATATCGAACGCTTTACGTGGCAATAGTTCGACAAGCTGAGAAAAAACCGTACGCCCGTAATGCATGGATAGCTCCTTGCGGAAAAGTCAAGAGAAAAATAACCGCAAGGTGCCCGATTGGGGGCTAAAATCAACCGTTGGAAATCAAATCGTGTACCCTGTCGTAGGTGCAGAAAACCCTTATTCTACAAGCTTAGAGTTGCTGTTGCCCATGTCGTTGACCGGACAGCAGTGACCTGACATCCGTAAAACCGGGGCAGTATGCCATTACCGTGGCTTACCAGGGTCGCATACCTCCCTTTTTGCCACAGCCGTTTATCTATCCTGTATCTGTGCTCGGCCAGGATGCAACAACGCAGGGCAACTGGGGCGGTGTATATGGTCGCGATGGGTATGTTTTGTTGGCCGATGGCCCCAACCAAACCGATGTTGAGCATTTACCGGCATATGTGAAATCCGTGCGGTGCCTCTGGAATCACAGCACGCAATGGCCCAGCGACGGAAGCGACCCACGGGCCTTGGCTGACTCGCCGGCGAACAGCCGGCAGCATCGGATAGCCGGCGTTGTCTTCTCGGACTTGACCTCGCAGGCTCCGCAAGCCGCCATAGACATACGCCTGAACCACCAGCGCAGCTACCGGCTGGCGCTGTACGCGGTTGACTTTGACCGAAAAAATCGCAAGCAAACCATTACGCTCGAAGACCTGCGCACCAAAAAACTTTTGGCGCCCGTGCAGGTTTTTTCGCACTTTGCCGGCGGCAAATATATGGTTTTTCAATGCCATGGCAGCGTACGGGTTCGCTTCGATCCCATTCGTGGAGGCAACGCCGTGCTTAGCGGAATATTTTTTGATCCCCCCGGTGGCTGATACGGGCGGAACGTTTTAGCCTAACACCATGACGTTCTTTAAAAGTTTGTGTTAGGCAGATGCGTATGAAAGGTGGTGGTGGCGTGTTACGACGGCCGTCAGACGCCCGCGCACCTCTGCGGCGCACACCTCCAGCTGACGCTCATGAGCGTGGTTACAGTACGCATGCCCACCTGCCGCCAATCTTGGACAGGCGACCTTCCGGGGGCCAGCATCGTCGGCTGCCCCAATGGCAATAGCCCATCACAATGTACTTGAGACTGTGTCTCAATTGACTTTTTGCTCTCATTCTCTAATATGAAGGTGTTGGCAGTAGGGTGCCGCGGCTTGGGCGATGTAATTGCCTCCGCTCGCCCACGCCCGCTTTGTTCAGGACGCTTTGTCATGCCTACCGATACCGAAACAATCGAATCCTTGGCCAACCGCGATTATAAGTGGGGCTTTGTTACCGATATCGAACAAGATACCCTGCCCAAGGGCCTTAGCGAAGACATTGTCCGGCGTATCTCCAAGCTCAAAAACGAGCCGGAGTTTATGTTGGAGTGGCGGCTCAAGGCCTATCGGCACTGGCTGACCATGACTGAGCCAAAATGGCCCAACGTCAAATATCCGAAAATAGATTTCCAGGACATCATCTATTACGCCGCCCCCAGGCCCAAAAAGCAGCTCGCCAGTATGGATGAGGTAGACCCCGAACTGCTTCGCACCTACGAAAAGCTGGGCGTACCCATTGAAGAGCAGAAACTCTTCGCCGGCGTCGCCGTAGATGCCGTCTTTGACAGTGTTTCCGTTGCGACCACCTTTAAGGCCAAATTGGCCGAAAAAGGCATTATATTCTGCTCATTTTCTGAAGCGGTGCACAACCATCCAGAACTCATCAAGAAGTATCTTGGCTCGGTGGTACCATACTCCGACAACTTCTACGCAACGCTTAATTCCGCGGTGTTCAGCGATGGCTCGTTCTGCTACGTGCCTAAGGGCGTACGCTGCCCAATGGAGCTTTCAACCTATTTTCGCATCAACGCCCGCGACACCGGGCAGTTTGAGCGCACGCTCATTATTGCCGACGAAGGTTCTTATGTAAGTTATCTTGAAGGGTGCACCGCGCCCATGCGTGACGAAAATCAGTTGCATGCCGCCGTGGTTGAACTCGTCGCCCTTGGCGATGCGCAGATAAAATACTCCACCGTGCAGAACTGGTACCCCGGCGACAAAAACGGCAAAGGGGGTATTTATAATTTCGTAACCAAGCGCGGCAAATGCCTGGGCGCTAATTCGCGCATCAGTTGGACACAGGTTGAAACCGGCTCCTCCATAACCTGGAAGTACCCCAGCGTAATTCTCCAAGGCGACAATTCCATCGGCGAGTTTTATTCCGTGGCTCTGGCCAATAACTATCAGCAGGCCGACACCGGCACCAAAATGATTCACATCGGCCGCAACACCCGCAGCACCATTGTTTCAAAGGGTATTTCGGCCGGGCACGGGCAAAATACCTATCGCGGGCTGGTCAAGGTTCTTAAGGCGGCCGCCAATGCCCGCAACTATACCCAGTGCGACTCGCTGCTGCTCGGCGATAAGTGCGGCGCTCATACGTTTCCGTATATTGAGGTGCGCAACACCAGCTCTAAAGCCGAGCATGAGGCTTCCACCAGTAAGATCGGCGAAGACCAGCTCTTTTACTGCAAGCAGCGCGGCATTGCGCTGGAAGATGCGGTCAATATGATTATCAATGGTTTTTGTAAAGAGGTTTTCAAGGAGTTGCCCATGGAGTTTGCCGTTGAAGCGCAAAAGCTTCTCGGCGTAAGCCTTGAAGGCAGCGTGGGCTGATGCGGCGGATTTAGCCGCGGCTTGCCGCCGAGCCGTTGCAAATGGTGATGACAACGCATCAAGGCGGATGGACGAGGTTGGGCGGCACGGATGTGTGTTGGTGATATTAAAACAGGCGTTTTTGTTTTGAGGAATATTCATGGCCTTATTGGAAGTTAAAGATCTGCACGCCGGCGTGGTGGGTGGTAAAGAGATTTTGCGCGGGCTTAACCTTACCATCAATGCGGGCGAAGTACATGCCATCATGGGGCCTAATGGCTCAGGCAAAAGCACGCTCGCTCAGGTGCTTGCCGGCCGCGAAACGTACGAAGTAACCTCCGGCAGCGTGATGTTTGACGGCAAAGACCTTTTGGAACTCGCCCCCGAAGAGCGGGCCTGCGAGGGCCTGTTTCTGGCATTTCAATACCCGGTGGAAATACCCGGCGTAAGCACCAGCTATTTTTTAAAGTCGGCGCTCAATGCCATTCGCAAGCATCGCGGCGAAACCGAGCTTGACGCCATGGACTTTTTAAAGCTGCTCAAGGCCAAAATGAAACTACTCGAAATGGACCAGAGCTTTCTGGGCCGATCAGTCAATGAAGGTTTTTCAGGCGGCGAAAAAAAACGCAACGAAATCATGCAGATGGCCGTGCTTAACCCCAGGCTCGCCGTGCTCGACGAAACCGACTCCGGCCTCGATATTGACGCGCTTAAAATCGTCTCCAATGGCGTCAATGCCCTGCGGGCGCCTGATCGTGGTATTCTGGTGGTTACGCATTATCAACGCCTCCTTGATTACATTGTGCCCGATTTTGTGCATGTGCTTCGCAACGGCCGCATCATAAAGTCCGGCGATAAAAACCTGGCGCTCGAGTTGGAAGCGCGCGGGTACGGCTGGCTTGAACAGGAACAGCCGGCCGCCGTCTGATGCACCAAACCCCTGTGCCCGGCCGACACCGGCCCGCACTCACTGGAGAAACAATCAACATGACCGTCATGGCAGTTGAAAAACCTGAACATACCCGTTCGCTTGACCGCTTTATGCCGCAGCGGCATCAAAGCGCCACGCAGGCTTCGCCTTGGCTCGCGGCATTGCAGCAGGCCGCCGCCGACCGCTTTTTGCAAGTCGGGTTCCCAACCACCCAGCACGAAGAATGGCGGCTCACAAACGTAACGCCGTTGGTTGAGCGTTCCTATGGCGGTTGCCAACGGGAAGAAGCTTTGGCTCTAGCGCACGATCCTGCCGTGGTTGCGGCCCTTAAGGCCCTTGAACTCTCAGATGCGCATGCCGTGCGCCTGGTGCTCGTAAATGGGTGCTTTGTCCCGGAGCTAAGCTCGGCTGCACCCGCCGGCGTCGCCGTGCGCGGCTTCAGCGAAGTCATGAAGACCGGAGAACCGGCAATCCGCAGTTTATTGGGTAAGCTGGCCCTGCCCGAACATCACGGTTTTGTCGCACTTAATGCGGCTGCATTCGGCGATGGCCTCTTCATTGATGTTGCGCCGGCCTGCACACTTTTACAGCCGCTGCACATTATCGCGCTTACGCATCATGCCGACCATCATGCCGGCGTACTGGCGCATCCTCGCCTTCTGATTAACCTGGGCCATCACGCCAAACTCACCATGCTTACGAGTTGGGTCGGCGGCGGCGCCGCCCCCAGCCTCACCAATGCTGTCATGGAAGCGTTCGTCGGCCCGTCAGCCGCTTTGGAACTCATCAAAGTTGTCAATATTCATGATGCCGACAGCCATATCGCCTCCGATTATGTGCATCTCGCCGCTGCGGCAACCCTTCGGTCTTTTGTGCTCAACATGGGCGGTGCGGTGGTCCGAAACAACCTCTCCACCGTGCTCGATGGCCCGGCAGCCGAGGCCACGCTCAATGGACTTAGCCTCAGCCGTGGGCGTCAGCATGTTGATAATCAAACCATGTTGGATCATGCGCGTGAACACTGCCCCAGCCACGAGCTTTACAAAAGCATTCTCGCCGACCAGGCTACTGGCGTGTTCAAGGGACGCATTTTGGTGCGACCCGGCGCCCAGAAAACCGATTCCAAGCAAACCAGCAAAGCTATTTTGCTTTCAGATGAAGCAACGATGAACTCACAGCCCCAGCTTGAAATATATGCCGACGATGTCAAATGTACCCACGGCTCAACCACCGGGCCGCTGGATGATGAACAGTTGTTTTACCTGCGATCGCGCGGCCTCGATGCAACCAGGGCACATGCGTTTTTGACGTATGCCTTTGCGGCTGATGCCATCAACCGTATAAGCCATGAGGCTGTTCGCAACGTTGTTAACGAACAGGTGGTCGAGCGACTGCATGAAGTTGCCCCCGGCTAAAGGCCTGCGGCGCTTTGCCGCCCAGTGGAACTGTTGCCATGACCACAACCGCACCAATCCGGCCGAACCGCCAAACCTCAAAGCCTCCTCGCTTTGACGCTGTTGCCATTCGCCGCGACTTTCCGCTGCTGCAGCAGCAGATGCGCGGCAAGCCGCTGGCATATCTCGATAATGCCGCCACCAGCCAGAAGCCGCAGGCCGTCATTGCGGCCATTGCCCGCTATTACAATTCGCTCAACGCCAACATCCATCGGGGCGTGTACGAACTTAGCGCCGATGCGACCGAAGCCTACGAAAAAGCCCGCGGCAAGGCGGCTCAATTCATAGGTGCTTCTGAGCCGCGGGAAATAATTTTTGTCCGCGGCGCCACCGAGGCTATTAATCTTGTTGCCTCAAGTTGGGGCCTCATTGGCATCAAGCCCGGCGATGAAATTATTGTTTCAGCGTTGGAACATCACTCCAATATTGTGCCGTGGCAGATGCTGTGCCAGCGGCAGGGGGCGGTCCTTAAAGTCATTCCCATGAACGATGCCGGCGAGTTAGATCTCGATGCCTATGCCAAATTGCTCAACCGCCGTACCCGCATGGTGGCCGTAACGCACATTTCCAATGCGCTGGGTACCATCAACGATGTTCAACGCATCACCACCATGGCCCACGACGCGGGTGCTAAAGTGCTGATTGACGGCGCCCAATCGGTGCCGCACCTCGCTATTGACGTCAAAGCCCTGGGGTGCGACTTTTTTGTGTTTTCCGGCCACAAGGTTTTTGGTCCGACCGGCATCGGCGTATTGTGGGCCAGAGCGCAACTGCTAGAGGCCATGCCTCCTTATCAGGGCGGCGGCGACATGATTGCCTCCGTCACGTTTGAAAAAACCACCTACAACGTCATTCCTGCAAAGTTTGAAGCCGGAACGCCGCACATCGCCGGCGCCATCGCCTTGGCCAGCGCTTTCGATTATGTCAACAACATCGGCTTTGACGCCATCGCCGCACAGGAACGCGACCTGCTTGAGTATGCCACCGGGCATCTAAGCCGTGTGCCGGGGTTAAAGCTTCTTGGCACCGCGGCGCATAAGGCCGCCGTTATTTCATTCAACCTTGATGGCGTGCACCCGCACGACGTGGGCACCATACTTGATGGCGAAGGCGTGGCGGTGCGTACCGGGCACCATTGTTGTCAGCCCGTTATGGACCGCCTTAATGTGCCAGCCACCGTGCGGGCTTCATTCGCTTTTTACAACACACGGGAAGATATTGACCGGCTGGTGGCGGCGCTGGGCCGTGTGAAAGAGGTATTTGGCTGATGTCCGATCTGCGCGAGCTTTATCAGGAAGTGATTCTCGATCATAGCAAGCACCCGCGCAACAGCCGCGCGCTGCCTGCGGCCAATCATCATGCCGATGGGCACAATCCGCTTTGCGGCGATCGCTTAAAACTTTATGTGCAGGTAGACAACGGGGTGATCAGCGACATCGGCTTTACGGGCGCCGGCTGCGCTATCTCAACCGCGTCGGCCTCCATGATGACCGAAGCACTCAAAGGAAAAACCGTCGCCCAAGCCGAGGCAGTCTTTCAGCGGTTTCATCACATGCTCACCGGCTCGCCCGATGAGCAGCCATCCGAAGATGAGGTCGAAGCGCTGGGCAAGCTGGGCGCCTTCGCGGGCGTACGCGAGTTTCCGGTGCGGGTAAAGTGCGCTACGCTCGCGTGGCATACGCTTCAGGCCGCCCTCAAAGATCAGCCCGCACCGGCGTCAACTGAATGATATAATTTATTTTGGAGCATTCGCCTTTATTGCGGATGAACAACATGGCAATAACCATTACCGATGCGGCCGCCGCGGAAATTAAAAAAATCATCAAAGACCAGGGTTTAAGCGCCGGTACGGTGCTGCGCATCGGTATCAAAGGGCGCAATCCGCAGGGGTTTAATTACATTCTCGATCTCACCGAAGCCTCGCGCGAAAACGATATTCGCCTTGAGTCGCAGGGCATTAACATTGTTTGCGATCCCGAAAGCCATCCTAATCTTGACGGCACCGAGTTGGACTTTCGCGATGAAGGCGAGCGGCGCGGCTTTGTATTTAAAAACCCGCATGCCACCAAATTGCCCGTCCATGCCTCGGGCGGAAACTTTGAAGGCCCCAAACCGGTTTCGGCCGCTGCCGCGGGGGCCGCTGGCGAACCACCGCCCGCCGGTGGCGCAACCGTAACCTCAGCGATCATGGACAAAGCGATCGAGGCCGACATCATAGAAAAGCTGCGCACCATCTACGATCCCGAAATACCGGTCAACATCTACGACCTCGGCCTCATCTACAAAATAGATATTTCTGCCGAGCGTGAAGTCAATATCGAAATGACGCTGACCGCACCCGGCTGCCCCGTGGCCGGCTCAATGCCGCCAGCGGTGCAGCAAGCGGTTGAAAGCGTGGACTCCGTCAAGGCCGCCAAAGTTAACCTCGTCTGGGAGCCGCCCTGGACTAAAGATCGCATGTCCGAAGAAGCCATGCTGCAGTTGGGCATGTTGTAGTAGCTCGATTAGCCGCAAGGCACCCCCGGCTCGCCGCCGCAACTACACGCGCCGCTTATGCCACGCCACGCGATAAAACGCTCCATAATTTAGCGCACCGCGGAGACTCAGGTCCACCAGTATGCCAATCCAAACGGCCGTGAGGCTCGCCGCGGGCAGTCCTTCGTGCCACATCGGCCAAAGCACGCCCAGCGTGCCAAACCGCGCGATAAAAATGCCTCCGAGCGTAACAATCATTGGCCAGAATGTTTCGCCGGCGCCCTTGAGTGCACCAGAAAAGCAAATCGCCAGGGCAAAGCCCGGCTGGGCCAACCCTGCCAACACCATCGGCCACAGGCCGGTGTTTATGACCGGCTGGGACGTGACAATTAACCCCAGCATGAAGCGCGGGGCAAATACCATCGGCAGCGCCAGCGCCGTCATGGTTCCCAACCCCAAAAGTGTGGCCAATTTTCCGGCGAGGCGGGCCTGATCAAGCCGCCCCGCGCCCAGGTATTGCCCCACCATGGTGGATGCCGCAATGCCAAAGCCAAACCCGGGCAAAAACGCGATAGACTCAATTCGCAGCACCGATATATGCGCCGCCAGCGTGTAGCCGTTGGGATCGGTCGCGGCATTCATCACAAACAGCACAATCAGAAATTGCCCGGCCCATAGCAATATGCCCTCGACAAAACTCGGAAAGCCCACCTTCACAATGCGCGTGAGCAAGTGCGGCACCAGGCGCAGATGCCGCAGCCGTATGGTGAGTTTTCCTGTGTTGGCAAAGAGGATGATGGTCGTGCATATTCCGCCCGTCAGGTATGCCAGCAGCGTGCCGAAAGCGTCGCCGCGCAAGCCCCAGGCCGGTGCTCCCAGCCATCCATAGGTAAACGCAGTCGAAAATATGCCGTTGATCACCATCACCATCAGCATGATCATCATGGGCTGAAATGTATTGCCCGCGCCGCGCAATGCCGCCATGCCTATTTGCGCTGCGGTCTGCAGACTGATAGTCACCACCATAATGCGCAGATATTGAATGGCAAAAAGCGCCGCTTGCCCGTGCAGGCGGCAGGCGTACACAACCGGCCTTGCAAAGACAAAAAGCATAATGGCTGTCGCCAGCCCAATGCCAAATGCCGCCGTCACCGAGGTGCCCGTAACCCGCCGGGCCAGATTGCGCCGGCCCGCCCCAATGCTGCGCGCTACAATGGCCGTTGCGCCTACGCCCAGGGCCGCGGTCATAAGGCCCGCAAACCATTGAATATACGTCATAAGCCCCACAGCAGCGGTGGCCGCGGCTACGGTTTGCGGGCTGCCTGGAAGGTGCCCCGCAATCACCGTATCGGTAAGGCCGATAATGGCATTGAGCACCTGCTCGCCAATGGCGGGCCACGCCAGCGCCATCACCGCTGCCACCGACACATCGCGTGCGGTTAAACCGCTCCCCCAAACGCCAAGGCCCCGTGCCGGCAGCGAAAGCGGGGGGCTGGGCGCAAGGCTCGCGGCCTCGGCTTCGTCGCGTTCTGGCATATCGGTAGGAAACTGGGGCACAACATCTCCGCCGGCGGGCCGCCTGCCACGCCAAAGGCAAATTGTATCGCGCTGGCCCGCTTCACGCATACTGCCGGGCAAAGCGACTGGTATCATTTTTTCAGACTACTTGCATTGCAGGTGGCAAAAGTTGTACAACTAAAGGTGTATGACTGGTCGGCGAATTCCTCTCTGGCCGCTTCCCGCCGGTCAGCCATTTAAAAAGAGCAAGCGACCGAGAGCAGAATAAGGAGTTGGCCATGTCAGACAATGTTATGGTTTCACCCGACAGCAGCGCTGCGGACGGTCATGCCGCCGAGTTGCGCCGCAAGTATGTTGCTGCCAAAGGCGCCGTTGCCGACCTTGCCGGTGAAGTGGGCAAAGCTGCTGCCGACCGTTTGGGCGGCATCAAGAGCCACGCCTCCGACTGGGCGCACGACAAAAAGGAAGCTCTTAAAGAGCAGGCGGCCCGCTCGCATGTGGCGGTTGTAAGCTACGTGCGGCATAATCCGTACAAGTCGCTGGCGATGGCGCTGGCGGCGGGGCTGCTGGTGGGTTACGCCATCAAGCGGCGTCGCTAAATGCCCGTATTGCTCTTTTGGTAGCGTGTGGTGGCTGAGGGTTTGTGCTCGCGGCCTATTTACCGCAGCCGTTGATAACTGTGGGCTTGATCGTTGGGGTGCCTTACTTGATCGCCGAGGGCTGACCTCAATGAGTGCTTTTGAACCGGCGTTTGTTGCCCGCAAGCACCGGATGATGGAAGGTTTGTTGCCTATGCGAACCGACGACGCAGACCCGCAAAGTCCAGCCGATGCTGACCATGTCGGTAATGGCCGTGCCCACCCGGGCTTTTGGAGCACAATGGCGCATTCCACGGCCCGCCTTTTTGAACTTGAGGCTCGTATTATATTGCTGCAACTGCTGCAAATAATGCGGCGGGCCATGATGCGAGCCGTGTGGGTCGCGGTGGGAGCGCTTCTGCTGCTGGCCGGCGCGGTGTTTTTGTATATTGCGATTTTTCAGGCCCTGCTGATGGTTATGCCCGTATTGGCGGTGTGGGTCGTCTTTGCCGGTGTTCACTTGCTCGCCGGTGCTTTGATCCTAGTGTGGGCCGGTGGCAAGACCGCAGAGCCGCGCTCCTCATCAACTTCTGATTGCATCACGGGTCAAACGCAGCACAGTGCTAAGTCGCCTGACAATGCACCCCCGGTGGAGACGCTGCCATGAGTTTAGAACATGAAATTGCGGAACTCGAACGTCAGCGCGACCTGCTGCTGCGGCAGCTCGATCGTCATGGGCGCGATTTTGTTCAGCAGTTGGAAGAACGATACTCCCCGGCACGCATTGTGCAGCGTCACCTCGGCGGAGCTTTGGCAGCCATGGTCGCCGCAGGCGTCGCTCTCGGCAGTGGGCTGCTGTCGGCAGGCACGGCTGGCGGTGGCATGATAGATCGGCTCAAGGCTTTTTTGGGCGTTGACCATACTGCTGACCATTCACGCCACAGCCCCGCAGCACCATCGCCCAACGCCTCGCCAACATCAGAGGCCGACCACCGCCAGGCTGATGGCCCACATCAAAACAGTTTACATGAGCACCCGGTGATAAATGCGGTAGAGCCTATCGTACGCGAGGTTGCCGCCGGGCTTGCAGCAAAAATCCCCTGGCGAAAACTGCTCTTGAAGTTTACCGGTTCCGATGCAGATAAGCCGCCTTCCACCCGCCCCCAATAGCACCAACCTTGTGGCAATCTCCTATCGGTATTCAAACCACGCCGCGCTGGTAACGCAGGCAACGTGCCTCCATTGGCTTGAGTATGCGAGTATGCGTTCCGCTTCAGGGCGAGGCAGGCAGTATGCCTTGTACCCAGTAAAAGCGACCGGGGAAATCGGCGCGATCTCAGGGCCACCCGAAAAAATCGCTGCGTCCCTGCCTCCTGCAATCAATCCTCAACTGTTTTACTTGTCGCACCATTGGTATACTTTGGCCTCGCACTTATGTAATAAGTGCTTTATAGGACTATTGTTGTGTCAAAGTACATGACCGTGGCCCAAAAGGCCGATATTCCTGTGGGTGAAGGCCGCGCCATCGAAGTAGATGGCCTTAAACTGGCGATTTTTAACGCCGACGGCGATTTTTTTGTGTTTGAAGATCGCTGTTCCCATGCGGACTTGCCCATTTGCGCGGGGCGGGTGACCGGCAGCTTGCTCATCTGCCCGTGGCATCATGCCGCGTTCGATCTGCGCTCCGGTTGCGCGGTGGATGGTCCAGCCAATGGGCCTATTAAGCGTTTTAATGTGCGGCTCGAGGGAGACGCCATTTTGGTGGAGCGTTAATTCAGAGTGTTGGGTTCTCATCATTAACAGCAAAGGAAATAGCGAATGAAGTTGGCGGTGCTTGGCTGTGGATATGTTGGTTTGGTCTCTGGTACATGCCTGGCGGCATTGGGGCATCATGTTATTGCCGTTGACGTTGACGCCAGCCGTGTTAAAAGTCTTTCGCAGGGCCATGTGCCCATCTACGAACCCGGCCTGTCCGAACTCATTCAGGCCGAGGTAAAAAACGGCCGCCTGCGCTTCACCACCGATGCCGAATCAGCCATTAAAGACTCGCAAACCATATTCATTGCCGTGGGCACTCCGCCCAGCCCGGCCGGCGGCGCCGATCTAAGCATGCTCTTCGCCGCCGCTGAAACCGTCGCCAAAGCCGCCAATGGCCCCAAAACACTCGTCATTAAAAGTACGGTTCCGCCCGGCACCGGCTCAAAGGTTGTGGACCGCGTCAAAAACGCTCCACACCGCATTGAAGTGGTAAACAACCCCGAGTTTTTGCGCGAAGGCACCGCCATTCAAGACTTTATGCAGCCCGACCGCATCGTATTCGGCGCCAACACTAACGCCGGACTGGATGTGCTGCGTGAAATTTATCAACCTCTTATAGACCGCGGCTTCGCAATTTTTTCGATGAATCGCCAAAGTGCCGAACTCACCAAGTTTGCCGCAAACGCCATGCTCGCCATGCGCATCAGCTTTGTTAATGAACTCTCGCTTCTGGCGCAGTCTATGGGTGCCGATATCGAAAGCGTGCGCATCGGCATTGGCACCGATAAACGTATCGGCCCGGGCTTTTTAAAGGCCGGTGTGGGTTACGGCGGATCGTGCTTTCCCAAAGATGTCGCCGCGCTCGTGCATGAGCTTAAGCAAATCGGCGTTGAGCCATTCTTGTTTGCCGGCGTAGAAAAGGTAAACACCCGCCAAAAAGAATGGTTTGCCAAACGCGTCATTAATGCCGTCAAAGATGTGCCCAATGCGCAGGTGGCGGTATGGGGCCTTGCCTTCAAGTCCGACACTGACGATATGCGTGAAGCTCCCAGCATAGACGTTATCAGGCATTTGGCCGCCGCCGGCCTCAAAATTAAGGCCTACGACCCACAGGGCACGGCCAACGCCAAAAAACTTCTGCCGCCGCAGGTTCAGTATTGCGCCAGTGTTGCCGAGTGTACAACCGGGGCTGATGCCATTGCGTTAATTACCGATTGGGCCGAGTTTATTACGCAGGACTGGGCAGCCATTGCCAAACTGATGCGCGGTAAGCATGTGTTTGATGGCCGCAACTGCCTCGCCAGCGGTAAAGTCGCCGCCGCCGGACTGCATTATTATGCCGTAGGCCGGCCCGAAGTAACCGCCGGCGCCGGACGCCAGGGCAGTATCGGCGTCGTATCCGCCGGCTGAACACCCCCGCGCCACTCAAAAACGCAGTGCCCGGTGCTCTCCTGCTCTTGCAGCCCGCAGGCTGCGCTGCGAGCCTCTACCACGCCAGTCGCCGCGCAGCGCCCAAAAGCTTTCCACTCACACCTGTGCTACTCTCTCGGAGCAGCCGCATCCGCGCATCACGCGATGTAGGTTTTTGCTTTACGGCCAGTCAGGTAGCTTTCCATAATGCAGCTTGAGAGGTCTTCGCTGGCGCAGTAAAAAGCCGTACCGCGGCATAAACGCGTGAGTTGATCCACAAACTCCACCCAGTCCATACCCCAATAGTCTTCAATCAGCGCAAACGTAGACACCCGTATGCCCGCGCGCGCACACAGCAGCGCTTCGCGCAGGGTTGCCAACGCAGTGCGCTGACTCGGCGGGTACATCAGCCGAAGCGTGTCACCTTCTACATGCGCGGTGGGCTGCCCGTCGGTAATAATAAACATGAGCTTCTGCTGTGCACCACGTCGCTGCAGAGCGGAACGTGCCATTTGCATGCCCAATTGCAGGTTGGTGAAATGCTGATGCGTTTTGGCCGCCTGCGCCAACGGTACCTTAATGTCTATGCTGTACTCATGGGTTGAAACCGGCTTGGGCAAAAGCAGCGGTATGTGCTCTTCGCGCATCGCGGTTGCGGTCGAATAAAAGCCGACAAAATCAACCGAGTCCTGCGGAAAGCGCTGTTTAACCAGAGCGCTAAGCGCCAGGGCAACCTTTTTGGCGGCCAAAAAGCGCCCATGGCGCATCATGCTGCCCGACATATCAATCAAAATGCACAAGGCGCAGCTGGTGGTTTGTTCCATCAGGTGCAGTTCAAGGTCATCCTGATTAAATTCAATCGGTGTGCCGCCCGCTTTGTCGGCAGCCGCCCGTCGCTGCAGTGCATTGCGCAGCGACTGGTGCAGGTCAATTTCGGATACCGGATCGCCAAAGCTGTAGGGGCGGGTGCCTTCAAGCCGGTCGGCTCCGGCCCCAGTCTGGCGCGTGGCGTGGCCTTCGCGAGAGCCGCGGGGCAGGTGTGCAAATATCTCCATCAGGGCCTTGTTTTGCATGGCCGAAATAGCTCGCGGCGTAAGGCGCGTGCGTCCACCGACCTTTTCCAGCATGCCCTGTTTGAACAATTCTTTGAGCAGTTTGGGGTCTACGGGTTGATATTTATCCAGGGCCTCGAGGCCCTTTTCGCCGAAGTTAAGAATAAACTCCAGAAAGTAATCGCCGGCAAAAAGCGAATCAGGCGTAGGAAACTCCTGCCCGTCAAACTCGCCATAATAATGTCGCATGATGTAATACCTTTTTTGGGTGTTTGCGAGCCATCGCCGTCTGCTGATTGCATGATAAGTAGTTGATGCGGTGGAAAGCAAACCGCCCGCCAAAAGCCTGCACCGTGCACAGCGACCAAATGGAGCCGAGCGCCTCGCAGCCACATAAAAACGCCCGCTCTGGGTTCATTTTGCGGGGCTTCGGATCGAAAGCCGCAATTCACACCACCCGCAACCTTCGCCTCACATAAAGTAGCCACTCTGGTGGCCGTTCACGTAACACATGCTATTCAGAGCATCACTTCAAGGCCTCTTAAAGCGCAGTTGATCGCACCCAATAGCACCTTAGCGGCCGGTGCTGATTATCCGACTGTGCTGAACCCGTCCATGATGGCCGCCTCCTCTGGCGGATAAAAAATCGGTGCTTACCAACGCAAACAACAAGATCATGGCTGCCGCGGCGAGGCAGATAAGGGCGGCGGTGCGTTTGAGGGTGCGGCCTCGGCCATCGGCATGCACGGGCGCATGCACCAGGCAAAATGCTTCGGTATGAATTTGCGTTGGGTGTATACCGGCGGCGAGAAGGCCGTTTACCGTGGCCTGCGTAAATGGACCTGGGCCGCAAATCCAGAATGACTGGTTGCCAAGTGAGAAATCGCAATGCTGACGGATGACGGCGATGTCAATATGGCCCCGCGCACCGCCCCAAGAGGCATCAGCTTTGCTCAACACATGCACCACGCGGATGGCTCCGGCGGATGACTGCTCAATTTGCGTTAGCTCGTCACGGTAGATGATGTCATCCTGTGTGCGATTGCCATAAATGAGCAATGCCGAAGCACGTCCGGGGCGGTCGGCCATGTAGCGCAACATGCTGCGAAACGGTGTGATGCCGATGCCTGCGGCGATGAACACCAGTCGCTCGCGGCCGGTGGTGGCATGCAGCGCATGGCTGAAGCGACCAAAAGGGCCGTGCACCAGCACGCGCCCGCCGGGCCGTAACCGGCTGATGGTGGCGGTAAAGTCGCCGAGTTCTTTGATGGCAAGGGTGAGGCCGCCGGTTTCGGTTGGACTTGAGGCAATCGTCCAGGCGTGCTCCTCGGATGTTTTTTCGCTATCGGCATGCGGCAGCGAGAAAAAGGCAAACTGTCCGGGCAGGTAACGCAGTTGCTGGTTGGCATTTATGGGGTTGAGTTGCAATTGCCAGACCGCCTTGCCCAGCGACCGAACCTCGGCAAGTCGGTATGCAAGGCGTTTTGGTAGGGCCGGTCGCACGGCGCGCGTCCAAAAAAGCGAGAACAGGGCCGCAGCGACGATGGTCAGCACCAAAATTCGCAGCGACCACGGAGCAAAGGCCTCGCTGGAGCTAAGCCCATGAACAAAGGCGCTAACAAGCACAATCAGAGCCACCAGCCGATGGCTTAAACGCCATCGCTCAAACTCAACGTGCAACCGCATTCGGTAAAGGCCTACTCCCACCTGCGCCACCATGGCCAGCAGCGCGATGCGGCCCAACTGCAGATGCCACGGTATCCACAATTTGGTGAGCAGTTGGATTTGGCGCGTCGCCATGAGAATAACATGTAGAAAGATTGCAAATAACCCGGCTACGGCCATTCGCCGGTGAAAGAGCAATACGGCATCGAGGCCAAAGGGGCGACTGATCCATTGGTATCGCGCCGCGAGAATAAAGCTCGTGGCAATAATCATCAGGCCGAAGAGGCCCAGCCCCAGCGCAATCTGGCGGGTAAACCGGCCGGCAGGCACCGTCGGGTTCAGCATGGCCAGCGCCAGTGGGCCTATGAGGGCCACCGCATACAAGCCCAGAATGAGCAATCCGGGCAGGTACCGCAATGGGGCCTTGGTTTGCAAGCCCGTTGGAGCCTCGGCGTTATTGGGGGCATCAGGCGGCTGGCTCGTGTGCATATCAGTCATGACAATGTACAGTCCTATCGGTGAGCCGTAGCGGAGCATCCTCCGCGTAAACTGTAGTGTTATGCGGCCAAACAGGGAATCGTCGCTCGGCAAGGCAATGCTGCCCCAGCGGTTGCATGTGCCGCTGCGACGGTTTAAGCGGGTCCCCGGGCCACCGCGAGCTTTTGACCCCGGCGATAGCTTATGAGTATACTACGAAAGGCGATTGTGAATTGTGTCACAATCTGACCGGTGTATGTTTGCGGCAAGGATTGCTCATTATGATGTTTGCCATTCCCCCTGCTGTCGCCCAAGGCTCGACCTATGCGATGCAGTGGGGGTTGATTCTGATACTATTTTTTATCGCGCTGGGCTTTGCGGTCGGCAACGTTGTTATTTCGCAACTGCTGGGGCCGTCGCGCAAGGGCCGCACCAAAGATACCTCGTATGAATCAGGCGTAGAGCCGCTCGGCAGCACACGCGACCGATTTAACGTGCGTTTTTATCTGGTGGCCATGATCTTTCTGGTGTTCGACGTTGAAGTGCTGTTTCTGCTGCCTTGGATCACCATTTTTAATAAAAGCAAAAACACCGCGCTGCACCTGGCGCACAGTCCGTTGTTTGGCAGCGTGCTGCTTTTTTCAGCGATACTGCTGGTTGCGTATGTGTATGCATGGGGCAAGGGCGTCTTTAAGTGGGATTGACGGCGACCTGTTTGGGCAAACCGACCGATGGTATGTAGTTGGCTCGGCGCGGCTGACCAACTCTGGAGTCTAAAGCGATGGCAATGGAACCTACAGTACTACCTGATAACGTTTTAACGCTGAATTTAAAAAAGGCGGTCAACTGGTGTCGGCGGTCGAGCGTGT
Source organism: Phycisphaerae bacterium (assembly GCA_049965775.1). Taxonomy (GTDB): domain Bacteria; phylum Planctomycetota; class Phycisphaerae; order WQYP01; family WQYP01; genus JABEVB01. Next base: position 15,745 of record JBMFVX010000018.1, on the reverse strand, counting down.
GGCCGTTGCCGTTTGCAACCGCATGTTGCGGCATTGAGTTGATGGCCACCGCGAGCAGCCGCTACGACCTTGCCCGCTTTGGCGCAGAGGTCATGCGGTTTTCGCCGCGTCAGGCTGACCTGCTGATTGTTGCCGGTCGCATCGGTATCAAGATGGTGCCGGTGTTGCACCGCATATACATGCAGATGGCCGAGCCAAAATGGGTAATAAGCATGGGAGCTTGTGCGTCAACCGGCGGCGTTTTTGACAATTACGCCACCGTGCAGGGCATTGATCAATTTATGCCGGTGGATGTATACGTGCCCGGCTGCCCGCCACGGCCCGAAACGCTGATGGAGGGCATTATGACCATTCAGCGTATTATTGATGAATATGGCCTACCGCCGGCCAAGCGGCAACCGCTCAAGCTTTCCGTGCAGCCGACATTTAAGCCGGCACCGCAGCCTCAGGTTGTGTTAGGCCCGACGCTGGCGGCGGCGGTAAGAGAATAAACGGCGCAGCGGCACGGCGCGAGCATTTCAATTGACGGTTGTGTATTTTTGAGACCTGTCCCGGCCATAGCCAGGAGAATTTCGGCATCACCGCCCCAGGGGCGGGCACAGCCGGATGTTTACCACAACGACACAACGTTTGAAGTACATTCACAACCGAGAAGGCTCGTGACCGCAGTGCGACAGCCGATGGGGCATGGATGCCGCGCCGGCGTTGAGCGTTTTGGCCTGCTGAATGCGGGCTTATGCGGCGCCGATGGGTTTTAGCGATTTTTGTTGGGCGAGCATTTCGAGGGCGGTGGTGCAGCGGGCAATGTCTTCGAGGGTGTTAAAGGCACCGAAGCTGAGGCGTGTGGTGCCGGCGGCGCGGGCGCCGCAGTCGGCGGGCGGCACATGAGTTTTCAGGGTGCGGTGCGCCCATGGCGCGCAGTGGAGGCCGGGGCGGGTCAAGATGCCAAAGGTCCTTTCAAGGGCGAGGGCAAGATCAACGGGGTCCCAGCCGGCGATGCGTATGCTGAATACCGCCACGCGGTTGCGGGAATCTTGCGGGCCAAAGAAGGTCAAGGCTTCAATCTCGCGGGCTTGTCGGCAAAACTCGGTGCTTAAGGCTTGTTGATGTCGGTAAAGAGCTTCGATGCCTTTGGCTCCAATCCAGTCGAGCGCGGCGGAAAGGCCCGCGATGCCAATGGCGTTGTGTGAACCAGGCTCAAAACGGTCGGGCATAAATGTGGGCTGCGTATCCTGCTCGCTGATGCTGCCGGTGCCGCCCTGGCGCACGGTGCGAAGCTGTGCTTCAAGACCGGGGCGAATGTACAGGCAGCCCGTGCCCAGCGGCCCCATAAGTCCTTTGTGTCCCGGGAAGGCGAGAAAATCAATGGCATCGTGCTGGAGATTGATGGGAACATGCCCTGCGGTTTGTGCGGCATCTACCAGAAAGGCCACGCCATGCCGCCGGGCGATCTCACCGATGTGATGAATCGGCTGCAGGGTTCCGGTGACGTTGCTGCCGTGGCATACGGCGATCATGCGCGTTTTGGGCGTGATGGCTTTGGTGATGTCGTCGGGTTCGACCAGGCAGGTGTCGGGGTGCACCGGCACGCGGGTTTGGCGTACGCCATATCTTGCGGCCAATTCATTGATGGGGCGCAGCACGCTGTTGTGGTCCATGGCTGTGGTGATAATGTGGTCGCCGGGGTTAAGCCAGCCTTGGATGGCTAAATTGAGGGCATCGGAGCAGTTAAGCGTAAAAATGAAATGATCGGAATGCTCGCCGTGAAAAAGGCGATTGAGTTTGTCGCGACATTCGTGCAGCACCCGGCCAGATTCCTGGGCTTCGTGATAGGCTCCGCGGCCGGCTGAAGCGCCAATGGTGGTGGCATAATGCACCATGGCCTGCGTGACTTCGACCGGTTTGGGGAAGCTTGTGGCGGCGTTATCGGCGTACAGGCGTTGGTTGGTGGGGCTGGTCATGGTTTTATCTCAACTAGGAGCCTGTCCAAGTAATCGCCGGGTTGCGACGGCATGATTTTCAGCACGCCTTAAGAGGCGTGCTGCGCCAGCATACCTGACGCAGATGGTACTCCGAGGAGCCGCGCTGCAGGAGGGGACCCAAAACCATGCCGCCCTGCGGGGTCGGACAGGCTCCTGGAGTGCGTGGCCGCCGGCGACCGCGTTTGCCTTGTCATCAGCTATATTAGATTGGTTTACCGGGCTATTCAACCGTAGCGGGGGCGTGTGGCCGCGGCCAGTGCGCGAATAAATAGGGTGCCAGGCAGGTTTGCGGGATATTTGTGTCTGCGGCGTAATGGGTATAATCTTCGGTTAACGCCGGGGCGGTGAGTCTGGCGTTTTGGTATATGTCGGGTGATGTGGCATGAATCATGAATCGGAATTTGCGCAGTGGCTTAATGAGCAGCGGGGTTCGCAGTATGAACTTCATAGCCGGTATATCAATCCGGCGTTTGTCAAAATGATCAAGACCATTGGTTTTGACAAAAACTATGTGCGCGGCGAAGGGCCTTACCTGTGGGATGCCGATGGCGTTCGGTATCTTGATTTGCTTACAGGGTGGGGCGTTTTTATGCTGGGCCGCAATCACCCGAAGGTGCGCGATACGGTGCGGCAAGTACTGGATTCGTACAGCCCGAATCTTGTGCGCATGGAATGCAGCTTGCTGGCCGGGCTTGTTGCCGAGGCCTTGATCCAGCGCATGCCGGAAGGTCTATCGCGGGTCTTTTTTACCAACAGCGGGACTGAATCGGTGGAGACTGCCATCAAGTTTGCCCGCTGCAACACCGGGCGCGACAAAATAGTGTATTGCGATCATGCATTTCATGGGCTTACGACGGGTTCGCTTTCGATAAATGGGGCGGAGTTTTTTCGCGAGCGCTTTGGCTCGCTGCTGCCGGGGACGTCAGCCATACCCTTTAACGATTTGCCGGCCTTGGAACGGGCGCTGGCCGGCAAGGATGTAGCGGCGTTTATACTTGAGCCGGTTCAGGGCAAGAGTTGTGAAGTGGTGCAGGACGGATACCTGGCCGAGGCACAGCGGCTATGCAAAAAAGCGGGCACGCTGCTGGTGATTGATGAAGTACAGACGGGGATGGGGCGCACGGGTAAGTGGTTCTGTTTTCAGCATTGGCCGGAAGTTGAGCCTGACATTGTCTGCATCGCCAAGGGGCTTTCAGGCGGCATGGTACCCGTGGGTGCGGTGGTTACACGGCCGAGCATTATGGATGGCGTGTTTAATTCGATGGAGCGATGCGTGGTGCATTCCAATACTTTTGGCCAGAACGACCTTGCCATGGCGGCGGCGTATGCGAGCATTCAGGTGACGGAGGATGAAAAGCTGGTGGAAAATGCGGCGATCCTCGGTAACTACGCGATGGCTAAACTTGCCGAGATCGGCCGGAATTGTCCGTTTGTAACCGAGGTGCGCGGCAAGGGATTGATGTTCGGGATAGATTTTGCGAGGCCGAAAGACTCGCTGAAGCTGCGGCTGGCGTGGGACGCCCTGCACAAGCTCAACTACGGTGTGTTTGGCCAGATGATTGTCATTCCGCTGCTGAACAAGCATAAGGTACTCACGCAAGTTGCGGGCTATCATACGGAAGTTATTAAGTTCCTGCCGCCGATTACTGTAAGCCGCGCCGATATGGATTGGTTTTTGTCGGCGATGCAAAGTGTGCTGGATGATGTGCAGCGTTTTCCCGGGGCCGCCTGGGATACGGTTTTAGGATTGGCCAAAAGCACCCTTAAGGTTTCGTAGGCGGACCTATTGGGGGCTTCACGGCAGAACAACAGTGATCAACTTTCAAGGCGCATGAACCAGCATGGGTCCAGTGAACCGGCGAATCGTGAAATGGGTGTTGCGCGTTATTGAGCGTCCGCGTACGACCTTGGCGATTGCCGCGGTTATGCTGGCGCTGTCGGTTTTTTTAGCGGCGCGATTTTTACCGGTTTCCACGGATGAAAACAAACTGTTTTCGGCGAAGGTGCGGTTTTTTCGGCAGTATTTGACATTCATTCATGAGTTTCCGGAAAACGAGGCGGCGTTCGTGGCGGTGCAGGCGCGCGATCCGGCGCATCCTCCGCCGACAGATCAATGGGTTGAGCTTGCCAGAGTCATTACACAATCGCTGAGAAAGCTGCCGGAGGTTTCATCGGTGGATGCCCGCGTTCCGCTTGGGGAACTGGGGGCGCAGTCGCTGCTGTTTACGGATTGGTCTGTGGTTCATAAGGCGGTTAAGCAGGCGCCGGCGCTGGCGCAGTTGGGGCGGGTGTGGTCGGGTACCGGGCCGCTGGCGCTTTTGGGCGAGAGCCGGCTTGAGCGGTTTTTGCGTTTGGCTTCTGCGGCCCCGGCCGATGCGGCGTCGGTGCGCTTTATGAGCCGACTGATTGCGAGCATGCAGGCGGCGGAGCATTCCGCTGGTGATGGGGCACGGGGCCGGGTTCCGGCACCGTTCGGGATGGCGCAGTTGGCCGGCGGGCAGGTTACACCTCAAACGCTGGGGTATTATTACATGCCGGCGGCGGACAACGCCGCGCGCTATCTGCTGGTCATAAGGGTGTATCCAAAGTTTACCTTTGATTCATTGGCGGCGGTGTCGGTTCCGCTGGAGCGTATTCGCGCTGCGGTGCGGGCGGCGGCTACACCATTCACGCGGGAGTTTTCGGTGGGGCTGACGGGCCGGCCAGTACTGTCCGCTGATGAAATGCGGATCACCACGTACGATACCAACCGCGCGGAAATTGTGGCCATGCTGGTGGTGGTGGCGGGGCTTGTGATTATGTTGCGTTCGTTCTGGCTGGCGGTGGTGGCGGGCGTGTCGCTGGCCACGGCGATTGGCTGGACGTTTGGCTATGCTGCGGTGTCGGTGGGGCAGCTCAATTTGCTCTCAACGGTGTTTGTCATAGCGCTTATTGGTATTGGGATGGACTACCTGATACAGATTGTGGTGCGCTACCGGGTTGAAGCACGCCGCTATGAACGCCAGCGGGCGGTATGGGCCAGGGTGTTCCGATACGCAAGTCCGCCGGTGCTTACGGCCTGCGGCGGGGCGTCCGGGGCCTTTTTTGTGGCGGCGTTTACCAACTTTAAAGGCGCGGCGGAACTTGGCATTATTGCCGGCGGCGGGCTGCTGTTGTGTGTACTGGCGGGCTATACGGTGCTGCCGGCCATTTTGGTGCTTAAGCCGCCAAAATTACGGATGTATGACGTTGAGAATCGCTATCGGCATAAGGATGATCCGCCGCGGGCGGGCCTGTGGAAGTTCGGCGGTTTGGCGGTTTGGCTTGTGGTGCTCGGGGTTTTATTGCCCTGGGGCATGAAATTGAAGTTCGACCCAAACCTGCTGGACCTCCAAGCGCCGGGACTGGAGTCGGTCAAGCTCGTTCGCAAGCTGCCGACATGGTATGCAGTGGTGCTAAGTAAAAATTTAGACGCTTTAGCACCTGTGAACGCCCGGTTAAACGCTGCTGCGGCGGTAGCCCACTCGCCCATTGCGTCTACGAGCAGTTTGCTCAATGTCGTCGCCAAACAAAAATATCTTGCGGCCCATACCGCCATGGTTGCCGCCATTAAGTGGAAGCGGCCACGGCCCATTGTGCCGGGGGACTTGCCGGGCATTACGGCGGCAGCGCGGGGTTTGTACGCGAATTGGCAGCGGACATCGTCCGGGCGTGTTTCAGCAAAGGACCTGGCCGGGCTGCATGCGGCCGTGCAGGCTTTGAGCGCAGCCAATACAACGCATACGCTGGCGGAAGCCAGTGCCGCCGCGGAAAGGCTTAGCGATTGGCAGCGGCGGTTTGTGCATGAATTGAGGCAGTCGGCGGCGATGCTGTGCCCGCCGCCCCTGAATGTTCAGAAGCTGCCGCCTGCGCTGCGGGCGCACTACATGAGCGCTGACGGCACTTATGCTTTGTATGTGTATCCGCGGTTTGACCTTTGGCGACAGCATAACCTGGAATTGTTTGTGCATGCGCTTGCGGGTCAAGATGGCCAAGGGCTTCATGGGGCTGGTTTGGTGCCGGCTTCAATGGACTTAACGGGCATTGCGCCGAATATATATTACTCAACAAAGGCGATTCGGCAGGCGTTTATCGGATCGAGCATAGCGGCGCTGGCTCTGGTGATTGTATTGGTGTTTTTGGATTTGCGCAGCGTCAGCCAGACGTTGATGACCATAAGCGTGCTGGGGTTGGGGCTGCCCATGCTGGTGTGCCTGATGGGGCTGCTTGGATTGAATTGGAACTTCGCAAACTTTTTCGGCCTGCCGATTTTGATTGGCGCGGGGCATGAGTACGGCGTTTTTATGATGCATCGTTACCGCGAAGCGGTGCACAACCCCCGGCGCGTTTGGCGGTTTTGGGATGTGAGCGAGCGGGCGCTGCTGCTGTGCGCATTTGTTACATGCAGCAGCTTTGGATTTTTGTCGTTGGCGCGGGATCGGGGGATTGCCAGTTTGGGACAGGTGATGGCGCTGGGAATATTTTGCATTTATCTGGCGGCGATATTTGTCCTGCGGCCACTGCTGCACTGGCGGCTGCACGTTGAAGAGGTGTATGATGCCAATGGTCGTGGAGCGTAAAGCCGCGACCGTCGCAATCAAACTTGCATCAAGCCTGCAGGAGGTCCGCCGTGCCCAGCACACAACACATGCCAATATGGGTTGCGGGCAAGCCGGTTAAAACCGAGCCGCTGGAGCTTAAAAACCCTGTTACCGGCGAAGCGCTTGCGACAATTTCTCAGGCGGGGCCGGAGCATATTGAACAGGCGATTGCCGCCATGAGCGAGGCGGTGCGCCGTGGCCGGTGTTGGGCCGCCGTTGACAGACAGCGCTGCTGCGAGCGGGTGCTGCGGTTTGTGATGAGGCATCAAGAAAAGTTCGTCAAGACCATTGTTGCCGAGGCCGCCAAGCCGGTGGCTGCGGCAATGGTGGAAGCCCAGCGGGCGATTACCACGCTGGAGTTATCGCTTCAGGAGAGCACGCGCATAGGCGGCGTGCAAATGCCGGTAGACATTGATGCGGCTCATCGCGACTATTATGCGGTTGTTGAACGCGTTGCGGTCGGCCCCTGCCTGTTTATAACGCCGTTTAATTTTCCGCTGAATCTGGTGATTCATAAAATAGGGCCGGCGATGGCCTGCGGATGCCCTTTTATTCTTAAGCCTTCGGAGCGCACTCCGCTGACCGCACTGCTTATTGCCGAGGCGCTGGCCGAGGCGGAGTTGCCGACGGGTTTTTGGAGTGTGCTGCCATGCGATCGCCAGCATATTGCCCCGATGGTGGCCGACGAGCGAATTGCGTTGATGTCGTTTACCGGTTCGGCCAAAGTAGGCTGGGGCCTTAAGGCACAGGCTGGTCACAAGCACGTGGTTTTGGAACTTGGCGGAAATGCCGCCGTCATTGTAGAACCTGACGCAGATTTGAAGGATGCCGCCGATCGCATAACCGCGGGCGCCTTTGGCTATGCGGGTCAAAGCTGTATTAGTGTGCAGCGCATCATGCTTCAGGAGGCTATCGCCGATAAGTTCACGGACGCACTCGTACGCAAGGCGCAGGCCTTGAAAGCGGGCCATCTGCTGGATTCGCAAACACAGATAGGCCCGATGATAGACCAAGCCGCCGCGATTCGCATTGAAAAATGGGTGGCGGATGCTGTGGAGCAGGGAGCGAAGGTGTTGTGCGGCGGGCACCGGCGGGGGACGTTTTATGAACCGACGCTGCTGACACAAGTGCCGGCAAACTCACCTCTGGTATGCGAGGAGGCCTTTGGCCCTGTTGCGGTGATTGAGCGTTATAGCACCTTGGAAGAAGCGATTCAGCTAAGCAATGCGAGCCGGTACGGTTTGCAGGCGGGAATTTTTACGCGCGATTTGTTGAAGGCCCGTGAGGCATTTGAGTTGTTGAATGTCGGAACGGTTGTGATTAACGATGTGCCCACCACACGCAGCGACGCATTGCCCTATGGCGGCGTAAAGGATTCTGGCATTGGGTATGAGGGAGTGCATTTTGCTGTTGAACATCTCACACGTTACAAGACGATGCATACGCGAACAAAACCCGCGGCGCAGTCGCCGAAATAGCGGCGATGGGCTGCGGCGGCAGTGTGGACACATGCCGCAGAAATGCAGCAATATGGCTGTAAGCTCGCCTGCTTCGCTGGGAAAGAGGCCCAAGTTCGTGTAATCTCTTCGTTTTCACACAATTGGCCAACCCGGCCACGTGGGAAACTCCGCTGTTTTTGAAGGATGCCTTCTGATGGAAGTTGGAATTGTCGGCCTGCCTAATGTGGGTAAATCAACCTTGTTTAACGCACTGACCAATGCCGGGGCATTGGCGGCTAATTATCCGTTTGCCACCATCGAACCAAATGTCGGCGTGGTAAGCGTGCCTGATGAGCGTTTGGAACAGATCCGATCGCTGATGCCGACGGAAAAGCTTGTGCCCGCCCTGCTGAAGGTTGTGGATATAGCGGGCATAGTGCGGGGGGCGAGCAAAGGAGAGGGTTTGGGGAACAAATTTTTGTCGCACATCAGGGAGGTGGATGCACTGCTGCATTTGGTGCGGTGTTTTAACGATGCGGATGTGGTGCATGTTGACGGAGCGCCAGACCCCTTGCGCGACATGGACACCATAGACACCGAACTGATCTACGCGGATCTAGAAACGGTGGAGCGCAACCTCGACAAGCAGCGGAAAAATGCCCGCGGCGGCGACAAGGAAGCTGTTGCCGCAGTGGAACTGCTTACCACCATTCTCGCCGGATTGCAGAAGGGGCAGCCGGTTCGCGCTTTGGGCGATTTTAAGCCCGATGAGCGCCGCATTATTCAAACGACGGGCTTGATGACCTCTAAAAAGGTGCTGTACATCGCCAATGTTGATGAGGCGGACCTGCATGGCCAGGGGCCGCTGGTGCAAGTGGTTCGGCAGCGTGCCGAGCGGGAGGGCAGCACAGTCGTGCCGGTGTGTGCGAAGCTGGAATCGGAACTCGCGGAGCTGTCTGCTGAGGACTGTAAGGCGATGCTGGCCGATTTAGGCATGTCTGAGCCGGCATTGGCTACGGTTGCCCGCGAGGCGTATAAGTTGCTGGGGCTGCAGAGCTACTTTACGGCCGGCCCCAAGGAAATACGGGCATGGACGATTCCGGTGGGCGCGACGGCGCCGCAGGCGGCGGGCGTCATACACAGCGATTTTGAAAAAGGTTTTATCCGCGCTGAAGTTTACTCGGTGGGCGACCTGCTGCAATTCAAGTCGGAGCAGGCGATTCGGGCGGCGGGCAAGCTGCGATCCGAGGGTAAATCGTATGTTTTTCAGGATGGAGATGTGGCGCACTTTCTGTTTAATGACTGATGGTGATGCAGTGATAATTGTTAAGCCCTGATGATAATCTGCACGATGGCGCCCGGGAAAATAATCGCGTCAACTTTTGTGTGGTAACGCATATGCCGGTCGTGCTCTTGCATGGGCTGTTAATGCGGCGATGGCAGAACCGAGCCAGGCGGCATGGGTGTGTTGTTAATTCGCAGCAACTGTATTTGCGTAATGCGCCAGTCGCCGGGGGCGGGTTGATCTTTCCATTGAAAGCGCCAGTAGGAAATGATCGGTCCGCCGAAATTGCGTGTGTCAGTCCAGACGTTCATGTCGGATACCGCGGTTTGGCCTGTAATGTGCACCTTCAGCAGACGAATATAATTGTGGGTGATGTTGATGTCGGCGAGCCTCTGGGCCAGCGTGCGTTGAATGTCTGAAAAGGTCCAACGGCCGAAGCGCACGTCAGGCGAGAGTTCGCGCATGATGCGGCCAGCTTGCTTTTGTTGAGCAGCCTCGACGAGCGTTTCGTGGCAGGCGATGAGGCGTTCGCGCGGGGTTTGAACCAAAAGGGTCAGAAGCACCCAGAAAAAAACGGCGAGCAGGGCAAGGGCACCGACGTTGCGCATTCTGCCGTTGGCATTGGTCATGCCGCGCCAGGTGACCGCGGCCGCGGCTATGAACACGCCTCCCCAGAACAACCAATGATTTTCAAACAGCAGGCGGGCAAGGCTCTGCGGAAAAGAGCTTGGCAGGCGAATGGCCAGCAGCACATCAGTGAGCATGCTGTGGGAAGACGCAACGTTGACTGGTAACGTAACCATGCGCGGCTATTGGCTTGCGCCGGTGGAACTGCTGCTGGAAGCGTTAACGGCATACTTGCTGGCCAACTCCGCCTGGTCTTTGAGGATACTTAGATTGACGGGCGGAATGGTCTGGCCGCTAAGGCCGTCGTATTTGGGATTGTAAGCGGCACTCTGGCCTTGCTGATGGCAACCGGCCAAACAGCCGGATAAGAGAAACGCACCGACCCAGAAGGCTCTTTTGAGCATGGCAGTGTACTCCTGAAAAAACAAGGCTTAGCAGTTTACCCCGCAGTATCTAAGGCAAATAATAACATGAAGCTCTGGCAATGACCATAATTTTAATATAAAGTCGCTTGGGGCTTGGGGTGAGGCGGATAGGTGGGACGAAATGAGAGATTGGCGGTAAAATCAAAAAACTTGACCGCACGGCGGCAGGCTAGGCCTTGTGCTTTGGCATAGGGCGTATCATTGGCAACTGCTGGCAGGAGACAAACCACTCATGCTTTATAATCGCAAGCGTACCGTATTGGTGATGGCAGGTTTATTGGCGGCCGGTATGGCGGGCTGTTCGTCCGATAAGCCGGCGCACAACAACCCGCCCGTGGCTGCACAGGATTTAAATGCCAAGGTTTATCAGGGTTATCCGGCGCTTAACGGAACCATTGAGAACTTCGCGGCATTGGCCTTTGACAGCCCTGTTTTGGTACGAGGTTATGGCCTGATCGCCGGATTGCCCCGCACGGGCAGCGGTGAAATGCCCCCGGAGGTGCGTGCCGCGCTGCTGAACCGATTGGTCAAAAATGGGATAGGATTTTTGTCCAAGGGGACGGCGCAATATAATCCCGCCCGCATTTTAAGTTCGCGCCAGGTGGCGGCGGTGCTGGTGGAGGGTGTTATTCCGCCGCTGGCCACCAAGGGGACCAATTTTGATCTTCGCGTTGTGGCACTACCCAATACGCAAACCACCGACATTCGCAATGGGCTGCTCTGGACGGTACCGCTGCGGGTGCATATTCGGTTTGGCAATCGCAGTCATCCGATAGCCGCGGGGCGTGGACCGGTATTTTGCGATCCCATTTTGCCTGACGGCAAAGGCTTGCTGCCGGCAAATGCTATAGTTCGCAGCGGCACGATCATGGCGGGCGGTATTGTGCGCCATAGTCAACCGGTGGTGCTTGATTTATATGCTCCATCCTATCGCATTGCGGCGCTGATTCAGCGGGTGATTAATGAACGCTACGGCGGATTTCCGCCGGTGGCGGCAGCGCAAAACGATACGCTTATTACGCTGAAGATACCGCCGGAGTACCGAAGCCGGCCGGCTGAGTTTGTTGATTTGGTGATGCATTTATATTTGCGGCAGGATGTACCGGGCTTTACGCACAGTCAGGCGCTGGTATTGCTGAAAGCTTTGCATGATCCGATGGCCCCGCATAGGCAGTTAAGTGTGGCGCTGCAGCAATTGGGCCGGACAATTTTGCCGCTGTTGCGGCTGCACTATCATTCGAGCGATCCTACAGTGGCGTTTTATGCGGCTCGCGCCGGAGCCATGATGGGTGACGAGGATGCGATCAGCGTGTTAGGCCGCGCTGCGCTGGACGAGGGCAGCACGTTTCGGCTTGCATCGCTGCAGGCATTAACGCACTGCCATGATGCGGTTCGGGCTACGTTATATATGACAAAATTGCTGGCTTCCAAGCAACTGCCGATTCGTTTGGCCGCGTATAGGGCTTTACTCAATATGCATTCGGGGGCGGTGTACAGCCAGTCGGTGGGTGGGAAGTTTTTTCTGGATATTGTACCTGCGCCGGGGCGCACGCTCATATACGCCACGCAAACGGGTGTGCCGCGCATTGCCATTATCGGGCCGGTGCCATCGCTGCCGGCAGGCGCTTTGTATATAAGCCAGCATAGCGCGCTGACTGTAAATTATCCGTTTGCCGCAGCGGCAATAGCGTCCAGGCCCGCAGCAACCCTTCCGGCCTCACCGACAGCTTCAACGAACCTGCCGGTACAACTGATTTATCGTGATCGCATCAGTGGTGATCAGACCGTCCTGGCGACAGGGCCGGCATTGCCGAATGTGCTAATCGCCCTGGGGCAAGCTCCTGATCCGTTTGCTCCGAATTACGACCCGCGAACCAAGTATATAGCGGCTTCTTATCAGCGGATCATTGAAATGCTTTACACCATGTGTCAGGCTGAACAGTTGCCGGCGACATTTATGCTGCAGGAACCCCCGCAAAATCAGGTGGCGTTATTTGCTTCGCTTAATAAGCCGCGACCGAGTGGACACCTACTTAATGGCTCGGCAAACGCCACGCAGCGAGGCGCGGGTGTCTCACCCTTTACAACCACGCTGCCCGGAGAAGAAAGCAGCCATTGAGCGGGCTTACGATGATGGCTATTATTTCTGACGCTTGTCTGGCCTGCTGTCGGCATTGTGTGAATAAGCGGATGGGGGGCGGCGATGCTGCGAAAGATCCGCAAGGAGCTTTTTGTGACGGCCATCGCGAAGCAGGGTAATTCGGACCCGCGAAGGGTTATCGCTTACGCGGTCCATGACATGAGCGAAAAAGCGAATTGGCACACCGTCTATACGTGTGATAATGTCTCCAGGCCTGATGCCGGCCGCTTGTGCGGGTGAATTCTTAAGAACTTTGTCCACCCGTACGGCTCCCTGGTTACCCAGCGCCGGCCATTGCTGTCGGAGAGGATCGTTCAGGCTCACTTGGGTATATTTAATACCAAAGCTCACGGTGGGCCAGTTGCCGGTGCGTACAAATGCCAAAAAACCCCGTCGCATGTGCGCTAAGTTGACGAGTCTTCCATTGCCGGAAAATCCAACCAATCGGCCCGAAAAATCAAGTAAAAATGCGGGATCATTTAACGGTGCATAAATGCGCCTTGGCAAGGTGCGTCGCATCCTATTGCCCCTGGAGTCGAAATCGGCCATTCGGCTGTTCTGGGTATTGGGCAACAGGATCCAGTCATTGTGAGGATGTTTGATGGGAACGGCCACGAGTGCGGCCGCGGCCCGCATCATCTGATGCGATAGCGGCAGGGGGCTGGTGGCGGCTTCGGTCGGCAGCTTCAGCATGGTCAGGTTGTGAATGTAATCAGACCCTAGGATGCGGGCGGTGACGTTTCGGCCATCCGGCAAAATGACTTTGACGGTTTGTTTAGATTGCGGTCCCGCAATAGCGGTAAGAACCAAAACGCGATCTGGATTTTCCACTACTATTCCCGCCAAGGGTTCGCGTGGGCCATGTTGCAGAAGTGCAATGCGATTGTTTACCACACGCCAAATTTGCCAGGGAGCGGGACGGTCTTCTTGATTCAGCGTGATTAGAAATCGCTTAAGTAGAAAAAGCTCGGCGCGAGGGTTATGCCTTAAGTCAGCAAGGCGTTTGGCAACTTGGTCAGACTCGCCAGATTGCTTCGACTGCGATTGGTGGTCCCAAATGTTTTGAGGCACAATTGAAACACCCGGTGTCGTAAACTGCTTGCCGTGTTGCGGATGATGCGACGCAAAGAAGCCATGTCGGCGTATGAAGTTGATTTTCCAGCTGCGAAACTCGCGGCACAGGTTGTCGGGCAAAATGTCGTCAGGGTTTGGATTGGGCACAACAAGCACCATGGATTTGGATAGCTCTTGCCGAATTTTGCGGGTTTCGGCGGTGAGCTGTGCTGCAAGCGACGAGGAGCCTGCCGGAGAAGCGGTGGTGGCCGTGACCGTATCGGCATAGGCGCGGCGTATGCCGGACATAAAACCCACCAGTACCAGCGCGGCGATTGCCAACCCCAAGTGTTGCCTGATGGTAATCGCCAGGCATGCCGGGCCGGCGACCAATGGGTGTCGCTTGTGAAGACTCTGCTGTGTTGACGACATCGGCATGGGTGCTGGTAGGTGCTCCGTTGTTAAAACCATAATTCAAGAAAAGTATAGCTGCCCGCGGTGTGGTAAGCACTGCCGGGGACTAAAACTCTCCCTGCTGTGCCAGCGATACCGAAGAGGCGTCTCCGCCCGGCGGGGTTGCTTGCGTCTCTTGTACGTATTGTCGGGCGTAACGCTCAAACTTTTTGGCATCGCTGTAACTGCGAAAATTTTGACTGACGGTTTCCCCGTTGGGCAGTTCCACGCGAACGGTATATCCCGGAGCGGTGGTTGTGCTGGCGCTCTGGGTGGCAAAGCCCAATCGGCCCAGAGCGAAGCCGCCAGCTCCCATGGCCAAGCATGCCGCAATGGCGGCGGCCCGCTTGAGCCACCACATGCGTTTACTGGAGATGATCAAGCCGTCGGCGGAAGTAACCGGGACGTTGCCTTCGGTATGAATCTTGTGTAAAAACTGGTCTACTAGCCGTGCGGTTTGGGCCTCAGACGGTTCATAACTTATCCAAACACGTTCACGATCATGCCGCTGCTTTCGCACTTGGCCGATGAGGTCCTGGGCCGGTGGGTTGTTGGCAACCATGGCCTCAAATTGGCGGACTTGCTCCATAGGCAATTCGCCATCGAGATATTCTTCTATGGTGCTACGATCAGGAAGCATAAACATCACCAACTTTCTATCTATACCAACGTATCAGGATCGCGGGGTTAAGCACCGTATTTAAACATCCGGCAATTCGGCGCTGTCCGACGACTCGGTTGCCGGCTCGTGCAGCTTTGTCAACCGCACGCGTGCTCGGTGCAGCCACGTTTTTACCTGCGACTCGGACGCATTCATGGTTTGGGCAATTTCACGATAGCCCATTCCCTGTTGCTCCCGCAAAACCAGGGCTTCCCGCCATGGCGGAGGCAAGGACTCTATAAGGTTGCGGAGGCGATCGCCCGTTTCGCGGGCAATGCTCGTTTCGGCGGGGTCGTCCTCTCGCCCGAGTGTTGCGAGCAGCACCTCATCGGCATCCAGTGATTTGCCCACTCGACGCCGTCGGCAACTTATCACATTGCGAGCCACGGCCTTGGCCATAAGCGACCATCCGCCGTCGGACCAGTCGTACTCATCGCGATGCTTGAACAGCCGCAGCAAAGCGTCTTGCACGAGGTCTTCGGCTTGCTTGGAGTCACGGGTTTGCGCGCCAAGCATTGCTCGCGCCAAAGCGGTAAGGCGGCCCATATTGGCGTTGATCGCTGTTTCAAAGTCGGTCATAGCCGGTCTTGGGCCTGCCATCGTAAAACCCGGACCTCATTGTTTAGCACGAACGCAAGGCTCATTGGTTGCAACATTCATTCGTTCGGCGCGCCGGCGAAGGCCTGCCGCGCTTTCGCTTGGAGGTAGTATAACCCAAAAGCGTCCGATATTCCTGCATAAATGATCGGTAAATGCAATATAAATTTCTGCGGAAAAATTACGATCATTGGCCGCACTGACGCCGAACGCGCCGGAAATAAGTTTTAGCATTGCGAAATAACGTATGCGGCTGGTGCCAGAAAGTGTACGTGTGTTTTGACGGAGTTTGGTGGGGCATATTACCGGCGGTTTGAGTGTTATTGCTACCGCCAAAACGCGGGTGCGTGACACTTTACGCGGCCCTGCACCTGCCGAGTGAGGGACGGTTGGCCCAGTAGCGTTCCCACCGTTGGTCCTGGCTCATCCACATGGCGCGCAAAGCCAGAATGGATTCCACGCCC
>JBMFVX010000017.1:0-33904 GCA_049965775.1 Phycisphaerae bacterium | reverse complement strand
TCCTGATCCACCGTCCATGGTGGATCATCCAGCCTCAATTATAGCAAATCTTGCCCGCGAAAAGTGTCACGCACCCGAACGGCAAAGGTGACATCCACCTTTATTGACGAATGATCGGCAATCAGGTAATATTAGTCCCTATGCCTCGAACCGCACGGGCCGCCTTGGGCGGCGAGATTTATCATGTTCTTAATCGTGCCAATGGTCGTATGCGCCTCTTCCATAAGCCGGGGGATTACCTCTCATTTGCGGACCTGCTGATTTCCGCCAAGCTGCACGCGTCCATTGATATTTTCGGCTTCTGTCTTATGCCCAATCACTGGCACTTGGTGGTTCGTCCGCGCAGTGATGGCGATCTGGCGGCTTATTTGTCATGGGCGACCAATACGCACGTCAAACGTTATCGGGCACATTACCCGCAGACAAGCGGGCATTTGTATCAGGGACGCTACAAAAGCTTTCCCGTCCAGTGCAGCGGTTATTTAGTGACGCTATTACGTTATGTGGAGGCCAACCCATTGCGTGCCAGGCTGGTGAGACGTGCCGAAGCATGGCCATGGTCGAGCCTGGGTTGTGACCGGCGATTGGCAACCGGGCTATTAAGCCCATGGCCCGTGGATCGTCCAAGGAACTGGCGTGACATAGTCAACGCGTCGCTGCCGGGGTGGCAGCACGACCAAGTGGCCACAAGCTTGAACCGAGGATGTCCGCTGGGCGAGAAGCCGTGGGTCGCCGCTACAATTATGAAGATGGGGCTGGAGTATACGCTTAATCCGCGCGGGCGGCCGAAAAAACAAAAAATAAAGGAATAAAGGTGGATGTCACCTTTGCGAGTTTCTTATTTGCAAGATAATGCGGTTTTTGGGGCCGAAGTGCGAAAGTTGGGCTAATTTGTAGAAGATCGCGCCCGGAAGAACTAAATTGGGAAAGCCGGGGTAGCTCGCGTGGTATTGATGCCTTGCGGCTTGGGTTTTTGAGGGTGGGAATATTGCGCGGCTTTATCGGTTTCTGGCATCGGCGGCTGGCTTAACCGCCGGTAAAATGTTCGCGTACGGCCGCCTGCACCCGCTGAAAAACGGCTTCGGGCGTGCCAACGGCTGATACCACTTTGTAGCGCTCGCTGTAATCTTTGGCCTGCTGCAAAAATCCTTGTCGCACCAGCTCATGATAATTGTGTTGACGCTGCTCAATGCGGTCTTGAAAGAGACCGGGCTGCGGAGGCTGCTTTTTCCTTGCGGACTTTCCGGGCGATTGCAGGCGGGTCATGGCTTTTTCAAGCGGGAGGTCGAGGATAATGGTTAAGTCGGGCCAGGTGCCGTCAACGGCTGCCTGGGCAACGTGCATGATGCTGTCTATGGCCAGGCCGCCGGCGCTGCCTTGGTAGGCGAGCGTGCTGCTGACATAACGGTCAGAAAGCACGGTTTGCCCCGCCGCGAGGGCTGGCCCTATTTTTTCGCCGACGAGTTGTGCCCGGCTGGCCATGTAAAGGAGCATTTCGGCCCGCATGTTAAGGCCTTCGCCCTTGGAGCTAAGCAGCAGTTCGCGGATGTGTTCGCCGATGGCGGTGCCGCCCGGTTCGCGTACGCAGAGGATCGTAGCGCCGAGCTGCTCGAGCATGGTTTGGAGCATGTTTAGTTGGGTGCTCTTGCCACAGCCATCAATGCCGTCGAGGACGATGAATTTGCCGGCAACATTACGGGCGGAGAAAGTAGCGTTCACAAGGCCTCCAAAAACAGAGAGGCGATGCTAAACGGGTTTGGCGGCAAGGTCAATGCTTGCATCCGGGCGTGTGGGGTGGTATTTTTCAGGGCATTGAGCGGGCGTTTAGCTCAGTTGGTTAGAGCGTACGGATCACACCCGTAAGGTCGAAGGTTCGAGTCCTTCAACGCCCAGTCGTTTATATGTACATACTCCTATGTATCAGCATTGCCCGGCAAATACTGGGGTTTTTGCATATCGGCATTCTCGGCGTGCGAGCCGAAGCGAGCTGAAACGGCATCATGCTGCATCGCATTCTGCAGCGCGATGCGCACACACGTGTTATACGCCAGCTTTGCGATGTTGCGGGCCTGCGGTTTTGAGGGCCAAAAATCTTTGTGTCCCTGCATGGCGCACCTGTAATCCCGATGCGGTCAGGAACCGCCAATCGGGATACGTTTCACTATCTCCATCTACTCTCTCGCGGCTCGCAGGCCGCGCCGCCGACGGTGGATAACCTGTCGCCAAAAGTTTATCGCCGCATTTCGTTTTCGCCGACGCCGCTGCGCGGTAAGATGCCGCTCATGGATACTTCTGAAACTGATTCCGCTCCGGCAGTCGTAACGACCGGCCGCCCGCGCCCGCGTGATGGGGTTGCCCCCGCCCGACACGAGCAGGAACTGATTCCGCCCTATGACCTGGGCGCCGAGATGGCTCTGCTTGGCTCCATGCTGATAGACCCGCAGGTGCTCGGGCCGGTGTTTCTGATTTTAGATTCACCGGCGTGTTTTTTCAGTCATCAAAATGCGGTCATTTTTACGACCATCCGGGAGATGTTTGAGAAAAATCTGCCCGTCGAGCCGCGCAGCGTTATGGGCGTCCTGGACTCCAAAAAGCAGCTTGACGAAGCCGGCGGGTACGATCATCTCGCCGAACTCATCAACAGCGTGCCCAGCGGGGTAAACGCCGAATATTATGCGCGCGTGGTGCACGATAAATCGCTGCTGCGCCGATTGATCAACGCCTGCAACCAAACCGTTAATGACTGCTACGAAAGCCCCGACGCGCCGGGCATTATTCTCGACCGGGGCGAAAAGCGCATATTTGACATCGCCCAGCTCAAAATCACGGGCAAGCCCGCGCCCCTGAGCGAAATACTCAACGAAACGTTTGAGATACTCGATCGCACCCGCGGCGAGCATTACAGCGGCATACCGACGGGTTTTGTGGAACTTGACAACCTGCTCAGCGGCATGCAGCGCGGCGAAATGATTGTGCTCGCGGCCCGGCCCAGCGTGGGCAAGACCGCTCTGGCCATGAACATTGTTGAACATGTAAGCGTGAATCTGGGAAAGCCCTCGGCGGTGTTTTCACTGGAAATGTCGAAACAGCAGCTTGCCCAGCGCCTTTTGTGTTCGCGCAGCGGGGTAGATTCGCATTCGCTGCGGCGGGGCACGCTCTCACGCGAAGACCGCGACCGCCTGCACCTGGCGGTGGGCGAGTTGGACCGCGGCAAGGTGTTTGTTGACGATTCGCCCGGCCTTACCGTGCTGGACCTGCGCACCAAATGCCGGCGGCTTTACATGCAGCATCAAATTGAATTCATCATGATTGACTACCTGCAGCTTATGGAGGCTCCACGCGAAGAGAGCCGGCAGCAGCAGATCAGCACCATCAGCCGCGGCATAAAAGCCCTGGCCCGCGAGCTTAACGTTCCGGTGTTGTGTCTGTCGCAGCTTAATCGTTCGTCCGAGCAGGATCAGCGGCGTCCGCGCACCAGCGACCTTCGCGAATCGGGCAGCATTGAACAGGATGCCGACGTGGTGATGCTGCTGCATCGCGAGGCGGTCATGCGCCGCGGCGACGCCCAATGGTTTGAAGAAAATCAGGATAAAGTCAACGAGGCCGAACTGATTGTGGCCAAACAGCGTAACGGCCCATGCGACACTGTGAAGCTCACATTTATTTCCGGCAGCACACGCTTTGAAACGTACAATCCGGGCTACTCGGCTGCGGCGATGTGAGACTCTATGCGATATGTCGGCAGGTGGTTTCTGCTGCTTTGGGCTGCCGGCATACCGTTGTGGCAGGTTGCTGTACTTGGACAGGCTCCTGGGTGCGCGGCGGGGGGCCAACCCGTTGCCACAGCATCAAAGTTGTGGGCTTCGGCGGCAACCGGCATGCTTTCGCGGTGGGGAGCCGTAATTCGCCCCGGCCATGTCTGAACCCATTACCCCAGACCGCAAATGCGGCGCAATGCGTAGCAAAGTTTTAACGGGCTTTGGCAATATGCCATCGAGCCAAAAGCGCATGGGCTACTGGCCCATTGGCAGGGGCATATTCTGGTTCCATTTGCCGCGCACGCGAAGCTTTCAGGCGTGGGGCGTAGCGTTTCGCCGCAGCAGCGATTATGGTATCGAGTAACCTTTCGCCCGCCGGTGCTCAAAGGCGGTGAACAGTTGCTGCTGCATTTTGGCGGGGCAATTTATTATTTGCTGCAATCTTGCCCGCGAGTGGTATTTAACCAATGATCAGAATTGCCAACCAAAGCGGATACAAGTTCGTGTGACAGATCACCACACAGACCTTACGCCTGCACCGCAGCTTCACTGGCACGGGCCAGCGCCAGGCGATGCGCCTGGCTGTAATGGATGATCATGTTGTTCCAGTCGAAGTATTCGCTTAAGCGCTCCACGCGGTTGCGCAGTTCCACGCGGCCGCGACGGTCTTTCAGGGCGAAGTTAAAAAGAATTTCGGTAAGCTGATGGGCCGATTGGTCCCACGTTGCCGTGCGCCGATTCACCACAAACAGCCCGTTGTTGGCCGGGTCAGGGATATTTTTAAGCACATAGCTGCCAAAGCCCGCCAGGTCGCTGGTTACCGCCGGCACGCCGCTGGCAAGGCACTCCATGGGTGTGTAGCCCCACGGCTCGTAGTAGCTTGGAAATACGCCCATGTGACAGCCGCGCACAAACTGGTCGTAATCAAGCCCGACCAGCGGCGACGTGGCCGACAAAAAGTCCGGATGAAACACAACCTTCACCGGGTCGTCCTTGGCGTTAAAGAGCCGACAGGCTCTAAGCTGCTGGAGCACGCTGTCGCGGGCGTCGTCCCACAGGTCGTGGGTGACGATGCTGGGTTGCTTCCAGGTGCGCCAGGCGTGAATGGCCCGCTTAAGCTGTACGGTGGCTTCATCGGGCAGAATTTCCGCCGGGTCGGGTATGCGGCCGGTGCTCGCCGCCGAAAGCAGGTTCTCGCCCATTTGGCCTGAAACCTTTTCGCAAACGAGCTTGAGTTCATCAAACATGGCCTGGCTTTTAAGCACATCAACATTGATGGACTTGTAGGGCGCTCGCGTGACGATAAACGCCACAATAGTCACCGGAATATTGCCCGACTTAAGCCAGTAATTCAGCCGCGCCAGCGACTCTATAAACAGATTGATGCCCTTGTTGTTGTACTCATAGCGCCCGCTGATAAACAGGTACAGCGTGCGATCAAGGTCGAACGTATACGACGGAAAAAAGTGCCCCGCCACAAATGTATGAATGGCCTCTTTGTATTGCTTATGCAGGTTTTGAAACTCGTGCAGTGCCGCGAACTTTTGAATGTTAAGCCCATTGGGCGTGATGAGGTCGGGCTTGCGCTGCAGCATTTTTTCAGCTTCAAGCGATGTAACGTCCGACACGGTGGTGAAAACGTCGCAGCAGTGCGCGGCACCGCGCTCAATGCAGTACCGCGGATAAATGCGGTAATGCCCGGCCGCATGGTCGGGGTTTATGTGGTCTATCTTGGCGTAAAAGTCGGCGTTGTCGGTGCACAAATATCGCCCCAGAAGCGTGGCATGCGTGGTAAACACCGTCGCCACGGGCAACTTCAAAAAGCGTATGCGCATGGCCCCGAGGCCCGCCATCCACTCATGAAAGTGCGCCAGAATCTGCCGCCGCCCGTTGGCCGCCCGGCACAGCTCCTGAAAAAACAGCCCGGTTAAAAAGCCGAAGGCCGTTACGTTGTTTACTTCCGAGTCTTCATCGGGGGCTTGAACGCCGTGGTCCTTCCAGAGCATGTATTTAAACTCACCCAGGCGGTCGAATGCGGCATGATAATCAAGCAGTATTACCTGCGGGCGGCCGCCAATAAGCCAATAGCCGTAATGCACGCGAATGCCCAGGGCTCTTAGCTGTGCGATGGCCTCGGCAATGATGCCGGCGGGTTCGGCCGGTTCAAACTCAACGGCCGCGGTGTCGGCATTGTAGGGGCCGATGAGAAAGTACCGATTGCCCCAGGCGGCGAGCATGTTGGCGGCTTTCGATCGCATGACCGTATAAATGCCGCCAAGCTGCCAGCACACCTCCCATGCCACTTCAAAAAGCAGTGGCTGGGAACCATCAAACGAACTATCGGGCGCGCTGGCTGCCGCGCTCGGAGCCGAGGGAGCCCGGGCGGGCGGCGGGGGAGTACGATTGGGGTCAAACGGGCGAATAACTGGCCGCATAGGTGGTAAAAACGGCTCGGTGCCATTACCGGTGTTGGGGCCGCCGGGCAATGGGTTGCGGCTGGCGCCGCTGCGGCGGTCCGCCTGGCCCTCCGGCAGAGAAGGTGGCGCGGCTGGCTGCGTCGCCGGTGCCGGCGAAGTGGCTTTTTCAGGTATACCGGGGGCATCGGCTTTCAGGCCCACATGCTTGGCTGGCGCTGCCGCCTGGGCGGGCGTGGCGGAGGCTTGCGGCGATGATTCGTCTGCCGCCGCCGGAGTTGGCTGGGTTACTTCGGTGGGATGAAACCCCGGCTGTGAACTTTTTCGGCTGCTGCGTTTTGTGTTTGCCATGACTGTCGCCTTCTCCTGCCGAGTTGTGTGCCGTCTGTAGCTGAAAGCTACTTGAACTATATTTTAGCCAGTTTTAATGGCTTGTATACTACGCAGCGCATTGACTGTTTACCCCGCGCCGCCGGGGTGCGGCATCGGGCATGAACGCGATGGCTTGTTACCGCCGGGCTAAACCCGGCGGCTCGTTGCATTTACATTTCAAAGCTAACGAGCCATTGGGTTTAGCCCCATGGTTCGCCGCCAAGTGCGCCATCTTATTCCGCATTATATTTCAGCACGCTGTGCACTTCGCAGGGCACGCTGGCCTTGCCGTTGAGAAAGGCGAGTTCAATCAGTGCCGCCACGCCGATGATGTTGCCGCCAAGCTGCCGCACAAGGTGGCAGCAGGCCTTGAGCGTTCCGCCGGTGGCCAGCAGGTCATCTACGATGAGGCATCGTTGATCGGTGCGAATGGCGTCTTTATGTATTTCCAGCGTATCGCTGCCGTATTCAAGGTCATAAGTGAAAGACAGCTTCTCGGCCGGCAGCTTTCGCGGCTTACGCACCGGCACAAAGCCGCAGGAGAGCGCCTGCGCCACGGCCGTACCAAAAATAAACCCACGCGATTCGGCCCCAATCACCAGTTCCACCCGTTTGCCGCGGAACGGGTTGGCCAGCAGTTCAACGGCCAGCGCCAGGCCGGCCGGGTCAGCAAGCAGTGGCGTAATGTCCTTGAAGGCAATGCCGGGCTTCGGAAAATCAGGAACGGTGCGAATCAACTTTTCCAACTGCAGCACAAAAAGGTCCTTTCAATGTAACCGGGAATCAATAACGCGGCATCGTACCACGCCGCTTGGCGTGGGCCACGGCTTGCATGGCTTCAAGATGGCGCCGATACGTTGCGGATGAGAGCAAACCAAATAAACGGTCGCTGATGCAGTTTACGGGGACTTCAACAACCATTGGAGATGGCATGCTCCACGCATTTGATCTGATTCAGCACACCTGCACCATCGGCATATTAAGTAATTGGGCGAGTTTTTGCAGGCGGGGGGCTATGTGGCCGATGCCGATGGCGCAGTGGTGCGCGGGGCCTTGCGCGTTCCATTGTTCCACAAAGGCGCGGGCGCCTATGCTGAAGCGGTAGCGGCTGTTGGTGTTGCCTATTTCAAGTATCGGCCCCGGCACAGACTCCGCCTGTGCCGTCAGCAGTTTGAGCTGGCCATCGCGCGTTTGTACCACCGACAGCAGCGTAACGGGCCCATGCTTGACCGACATTTCCACCGAAAGCCCACGGCCGACTTTGCCATGGTATACCTGCAGCGGCCGCACCTTGGTTTTGCCTTCGGCAATGGCGATGTGCCCCGGGCCATCGTGCCCCATAAGCACAACGTCGTCATTAAAATCCATGGCGTAGTATTCGGTAAATGAGCCGCCCACGCCGAAGAGATCAAGTATTTTCATGGCTTGAACGTTTTTTATTTCCATTTCGCCCGCGACGGGAACTCCGCGCGCCGTCAGCAGCGAGTTGCCCAGAATAATCGAACTGATGGCGTCTTCATTGGCGGCATTGCCATTGCCCATGTAGTAATAGGCCAGCGAGCCAAGTTTGTGCCGCTCAACAAGCTCATCAAGCGCGAGGCTGGTACGGGCAGCTCTGGCGAGTTCGGCGGCCGGGCAATCGGGTTGTACGGCAAAAGTTTGCTCAAAAAGCTGCACGCGCCGGGCAATGGCGGCTTCGGTAATGGTTTGGCGAAGGGCGGCGAGTTCATCAACCTCAATCATCTCAACATGACCGCCGAACGCGGCGCATTGCTGGGTTAAATCAGAGTATATGTCGAGCATGCCGCTGTAGTAGTGACCCATGATGCCAAGGCGGTTGTGTTCCATGGCGTGGGCGACCTTGGCCGCGGCAAGCCAGTCGGCGATTTGAGCGTCAACATGGCTGTCACCTTCGAGCATGCCGGTGATTTGATGAAAGGCGATCCCGCAGCGATTAAAGACCGATGCAATTTCAGGTACAGGGCAGGCCGAGCACCAGGCAAGCCATTCGCCGGTCATTTGGGTGCGGTCGGCGAGTTTGTTGAAGGCTGCGTAATTGATGGCCGCACCGGGGGCAAGGTTAAGCACAATGACCGGACATTTGGCGCGGCGCACCACCGGCAACACCGTGGAAGAAAGGGCATAGGTGGTTACATGCAAAAAGATGAGGTCCACATCGTTTTGACGAAAGCTGTGCCCGGCGGCAAAGGCTCTTTCGGGGGTGTCTATAAGGCCGAGGTTTACCAGCTCTATTCCGGGGAGTTCGAGCTTCTGTGCGACTGTGTTAAGGTAGCCTTCCAGGCGGTCTTTAAGACCGGCAAATTGCGGCCAATAGGCGTCGAGCCCTATACCAAAAAGACCCACGCGAAGGGGTTGTAAAACGCTTGGGTTGGCGGCTTGCGGGGGTGTTGTAACCATGGTGGTCCTTATGTGTAAACCGGTGGTTCCATAAAAATGAACGCTGGCAAAAGCCCATTAAAAGCAAACTATAGCACGTGGGGTTGCCCCTGCAAGGTTGTGGCGAAAAAGCGACAGGTTACGCGGGTGCGTTGCGGGGTGTCGGGGAACCACGGGGCTAAACCCCGTGGCTCGTTGTGAGGAAGCGCAAGTGCGGGGTTAACCCCCGTGGCTCGTTGTGAGGAAGCGCAAGTGCGCGGCGGCAAGTTTTCGTGGCTCGTTGTTTTGAAACGCGAACATAACGAGCCGCCGGGTTTATGCCCGGCGGTCGGCAGTATAGAATACTCATCCGTTGAGGAAGACGTATTTTATCAGCGGAGACTGTGTTATGTTGCGTGCGTCGAAAACAAAAAATCAGAGTTGGTATAGCCCCATGCTGCTTATGGGCTTGTGTGTGGTGGCAACGATCGGCGCAGCGGCACGGCTGAACGGGCAGGTGGTGGATCGGGCCAAATTTTTCAGCCAAACGGCCGTGAACCAGGCCAACGCCATGATTGGCTCGCTGGCGGCCCGCACCCACAAGCAGCTTCTTATTGAAACGTACCCGGCTCTACCGCAGTCGCTCGCGGGCGATTATGACCCGGCGCAAAAAGGCATTTTCTTTGAAAAATGGGCTGACAGCCTGGCGCGGCAGCAGCGGCTTAATGGCGTGATTGTGCTGATTTGTCGTAAGCCGGGGCATTTAACCGTGCAGGCAGGCCAAAGTACGTTGCACACGGTATTTATGCCAAGCCAGCGAGATGAGGCGGCGCACTTGCTCCTTGCGGCTTTTAAAGCCGGCAAGTTTGATGATGGTCTCCTGGGCACAACACGCTATATAACGCAAACCATCATGCACAACGCACAGGCATTGTCGCCGGCCATGAACAACGCGCCGGTCAATGCACCGGCGAACATGCCGGTGCCAATACGGCCGGCCAAGCGAACGTCCAACAGCGCGCTGATATGGATTATTCTGCTGGTGGTTGGAGTCATTATGTTGTGGTTGGTGTTTCGACCGCGTTCGCAGGCGCAGCCGCCCGTCTATGGCCAGGGTGGCGGGCTGACGCCGGCAAGCGGGCCGGGTACAGTTCCCATGGCGGGCCAAGCCACAGGCGGGCCGGGTTTAGGCAGCACATTTGTGACCGGGCTGGTTGGCGGGGCCATTGGCGCTGCGGCTGGCAACATGGTGTACGATGCCTTTCGCGGCGGCGGCAATACGGCGGCAGGCGCACCGCCTGTGGAGCCGGGTGGAATGCCAACCGGCCAGAGTTCGATGGGCGGCGGCGATGCAGCCGCAAATCTGCCAACCGATACCGCAAGCGATTGGACAAGCGGTGACGCCAACAGCGGCGGTGATTTTGGCAACACCGATGCGGGTGATGCCGGCGGCGACATAGCCGATTCCGGCGGCAGCTTTGATGATTCGGGCGGCGACACGGGCGGCGGTGATATGGACGACAACAGCGGCGGAGATTTTTAAGAGACGCTATCGTAAGAATATTGTTTTTGCATTGGATTCACCGCGGGGCGATTGTAGCTGCAGAGTCGGCCCGGTTTAGTTAAGGAGTCTCGCCATGGCTAAAAAAGCCGGAAAAGCAATTGGTATTCCCATGGAGCTGGCGGCTCTTCTTGGTGTATCGGCCAAGCCGGTCGCCAAGCGAAAAAAAAGTAAAAAGCCCTTGCCAGGCCCAGCTATGTGGTTGCAGCTTAAAATATCGCTCAAAGAGAGTAATCCGCTCATTTGGCGGCGTGTGGAAGTTCCCGACACGCTTACGCTGGATGAACTGCACATTGCTATTCAAATAGCCATGGGTTGGGAAACCTGTCATCTTTATGGCTTTACCATTCGCCAGATAGAGTACTCGCCTGAGCCGATGAGCGAGAATGGCCAGCTAAGCGATATCACGCTGCGGGAGCTTAAGCTTTTGCCGCAAACGGAATTTGAATACATATACGACTATGGCGATTCGTGGCAGCACGAGGTGGAGGTAGAGCACATTGAGTCGGCCGAGGACAGCGAACTTGTGCCAAGGTACCTCGGCGGAGAATTGCCATGCCCGCCGGAAGACTGCGGCGGTATCTGGGGTTACGAAAATCTTTGCCAGGTCATGCAAAATCCAAAGCATCCTGAATATGAAAGTATGAAAGAATGGATTGGGGACTGGCCGCTGCCGGAGCCGCACGCGGTGGAAATTGACGACGCATTATGGTATCAGTTTGCGCCGCAGCACAGACGTAAGCCGAAGGGCCGATAAGGGCCTGTGATGGGGGGGGGTGAGGCATTGGCAAGCTGCTACGGTGCGGGTAAACTCGCAGTGTGATCGAGTTGTTTTGGAGAAAACCGTGCCAGTAAAGCAAATTGCACCCTATTCGGCCAGTCGGGGCATTAGCCCGTGGCATGACGTAAGCCCGGGCGAAGGCGTTATTCCATCGCTGTTTAACGCCATCATTGAAATACCTCTTGGCGCATCAAATAAATATGAGCTGGATAAGCAGTCGGGCCTGCTGAAGCTGGATCGTGTGCTGCATTCGGCGGTGTATTACCCGGCTAACTACGGCTTTGTGCCGCAAACGCTGGCCGACGACGGCGACCCGCTGGATGTGCTCGTTTTAGGGGCCGAACCGGTATACCCGCTGACCATCGTAGAAGCGCGGGCGATTGGTCTGATGACCATGAAAGACCAGAACGAAATAGACCACAAAATAATATCGGTGCATGTCAACGACCCTGAGTACAGCAGCTATCACGATGTGCATCAACTGCCGCCGCACAAACTCGCCGTGCTCAAGCGGTTTTTTGAAGATTATAAATCGCTGGAAAACAAGCGTGTTGTGGTGGATGACGTATTGCCCGCCGAGTATGCGTACCCGGTCATTGAACAGTCGCTGATGATCTACAAAAAATGGCGCAGCGGCGAAGACATCAGCAAGTTGCTGCATCAGGCCGAAAATAAGTAGGGTATTGTGCGCCGGCTTACGTGCGGCGCTGAACAATGAGCCTCCGGTGTTCGTACTCTCTGCTATAAAGGTCTTGAGGGCTTTCCCGTGCCGTGCGGGTCGGAGCACCGGTCCTCCCGGAGTTCGGCGAGCGTGTGGTGGAACTGTCGCCTGTCGCCCAGATTACTTTTCGTCAGGTTAATGGTTGCCTAGGTACCGTCTGACATCGAAGTAGCATCGAGGTGCCACTCATCGTAGTTTATGCTTCCAAACTGCTGACAGATAAAGTTAATCACGGCAGGCAATCTCGATTGCCAGACATGCCAAGGCCGCAATCTGCCCGGCGGGCGGCGACGGCTCTGCTATTGGCGGGCACGGCGTTAACCTTTCTAGTGCCGCCTTTGGCTGCAAAGATTATTTATGTTGGCAAGAGCGGAAGCGATACCAATGCCGGCATAAGCGCGAATGCTCCGATGAGAACATTTGCAGCGGCGACGGCTCAACTTCGTGCAGGCGATACCTGCCGCATACTCCCCGGCGTATACCACCAGACGCTTAAAATTGAACATTCGGGTTTGCCCGGCAAACCAATCGTCATAGAGCCGGCGCCGGGCGCTGTGGTTGTTATAGATGGCGCTGATGTACTTAAGCATTGGCGGCACGAAAAGGCCGGGCAGTGGAGTGCCGCCATGCCTTGGACGCTGGGTACAGGTGCGAATCAGGTTTTTTTGAATGGCCGCATGCTTTTGGAAGCCCGCTTCCCAAGTCAGCCGGCGGCTGATGCGTTTGTTCGCGGCCGGGCGACGGTAACAGTTCCGATGCAGCCGCATAAGGGCAGGGTGTTTACCTCAACCATTCCGGAGGTTATCAGCCGATATTTTGCAGGCAAGAGTCGTAACTACTTTAAGGGGGCTGTATTTTTCGGACAGGTTGGTTTGGCGTGGAGTTCGCAGTCAGCCGTGGTGGAGGCATCCTCGCCAAACGGCACGCTTCACGTAAAGTTGATGCCCAAGGTTTGGTGGTTTGCCGGTCGCGGCGTGGGATATTTGACGGGGCTGCGGCGATTTCTAAATCAACCGGGGCAGTGGGTGTATAAAAATAATCGCCTGTATGTGCAAGAACCGCACGGCCACACTATGGCTCCACAAGCAATTGAGGCTCGCCGCCGTCTATGGTGTATTGATTTTAATAAGCAATCGTGGGTGGTGGTACGCGGGGTTAAGCTTGTTGCCGGATCGGTCAATTTACAAGCCAGCCATTGCACGTTAAGTGCATGCCGGGGTCGGTACATGGGGCACTACACGCTGGTGGCGGGCCATTTTGTCGCTCCAAATCAGAACGCGGTGACTATAACCGGCGACCATAATACGGTAAGCCGTTGCAACCTTCAGTGGTCGGCGGGCTGCGGCATTGCGTTGCAAGGGCGTGACAATGTTGTGCAGGATAACGTGATCGGCAATATGGATTATGCCGGCACCTATGCGTGCGCGCTGGCAATTATAAAAGGCGGGCACAACAGGATTATGCACAACACGCTGTTTAATTGCGGGCGCGATGTAGTGCAACTGCGTGGATGCGATCATGATATTCTGGAATATAACGACATCTCTAATAGCGGGCTGCTATGCCAAGACCTTGGTCTGATTTACGCCTACGGAACCAATGGGCGTTTGACGCGTATTGCGTACAACTGGATACATGACAATCGTACAGGCGGGCCGGGCGTGTACCTGGATAATGGTTGTCGCAACTTTATAGTAGACCACAACGTCATATGGAACTGCGGTCATGATGCCGGTGTTCGTACCAACGGGCCTTGTGCGGGGCATATTATCGTCAACAACACGCTGTTTAACTGCCTGCCGGTTGGCGCTCGCATGTTTTATCATTACAACCCTGGCCGGCACTGGCCGCGCGGCGTAAAGTATTTAAGTGAGAATAATCTGTATTTGGGAGATCAACCTGATGCGCAGCTGGTTAACGCTCGGCGGCACGATTTTGCCCTGAAATCGGGCGCGAAGGCCATAGGTGCTGGCCGGCCGGTAAAAGGCCTTACCGCGCCGCGCGATGGTCGTGTGGACCTTGGGGCTTACCAGAGCGGCATGGCCATGTGGCGAGCAGGGGCGCCGGCTGCGGTAGGCGGCAACAACCCCGGCGGATGACTTATGTAAAGCGCTTGGCTTGGGCCAGCGCATGCTTTTGGTGAAATGGGTGGCGGGCATGGTGGAAATACAAACTCAATCTAACGAGCGAGCTTCAAATGAGCCTGCGCATGGGGTGCGAAGTTCGGCGGGCGTCGGTCTGCTGGCATGGGTGCTCTACGGCATATTTGCGGCGGTGTTGTTATTGGTAGCGGCGCTGGCACTGGCGCTTTTGGTGCGCTCCGTGGCGGCGGCTGGTCAATCTAATACTTCCATTGAATATGTGCTTGGCCTGCGCAGCCAACCGGTTGTGCGATCACCGTGGCCTGTGGGAGAGTACCGCATCATCGGCTTGTTTCGCCAATCAGGACATTGGCGCGCGTGGTCGAGCTATGTATGGCCTGATGCGCGAAACGTTATGGAGGCACATGGTATTCCGGCGGACGGTCGCGCGCTTTCGGCGGTGCATTGGGCGGGGCAACTGCGGCTGCTTGTGGAAGTCAACTTCTCGCTGCTGCGCTCGGCTGCGGGCCTGGCGGTGGCTGCGACATTTTTGGGTATGTTGATGCAGGCGATATTCAGGCTGCTTGGCTTTCGGTCGGCGGCGGCTGGCCAGGTTGCGGCCCAGGGATTGACGCCTGAATCGCAGCGACGGGTGCACGGGCTTTTGTGGCGGCATTGGTTTGTGACGCTGCTGCTTATTGCCGCGCTGTGGCTGCTTGGCATGCGAATTGAATCGCGATTTTTGGCGATGCATTCTTCCGGCATGTTGCCCGGCATGCTGGGCCTGCTGGCCGCGGCGGTATGGGCGGTTGTGTTGGTACCGTTGCTAAGGCCGCGAAAAGGCTGCTAAAAAAGCCGCGCTGTTTGTGAGGCCCCCGGCAAAAGTTTCGTCCACAGTATTCGACAGCAGCCCGGTGGATGCCGATATGAGTGGAGATATCCGGCACTTCAGATATGCCGCGATTACGCTGCGGCTGGTTTGGCAGGCAGACGGTAAAAGATCAGTTCAATGAGTGCGATGGGGCACGGTGATCTGACCGTGGCAGGTGAGGCGATCCATTTGTGTTGCGATCACATCGCCGATGATAGCGTGGGCTTCTGCACTTGGGTGTACTCCATCCGGCCCGGACATGGCTTCGAGTGGATGATGATTAAGCTCGCGGCCATACGCGATAAAGGCGCTTCCGGTACGGGCGGCTACCTCCTGGGCGGCCTGGCGGTAACGATCGAGGCCGGCATCGGAGGTAGGCTGGCCTCCGTGAGCGGCAATCATCGCGGCAACATCTTTATTGGCCAGGGCGGAGAGATACGGCCCTCGTTTGGCCAGGCAATGGTTGGGCATGTCCGTAAGAATGGGCTTGGCGCCCGCATGGCGTATTAACTCGGCGAGCTGCTGCAAATTCCGCGTGTAATCGGCCAGCGGTATGCGGTTGCGCAGCACGCGGCCATCGCTGATGATAAATCGTTTCCATTCCACGTCGGCGTCATTGCCGCCGAGCATGAGCAGCACGCAGTCAGGTGTGTGCTGCCGCAATGCTTCGGGCAGAAACTTCAGCGCCGCGGTGGTGGTGCGGTGAATGTCGGCCTCAACCTGCAAAACCATGTTGGCAAGGCGACTGCGCAAAATACTGACGTAAGGTATGTTTACATATCCGGCGATTTCATTGCCGCGCAGTTCGGCAACGCCCAGCGAAATGCTGTCTCCGACGATAAGCAGGCGGTGTTTATCGGCTGGCTTCACGGGCAACCTCCACATGAGAGCCATTGATGATCGGGTCGCCGGTTTCGGCGGCGTCGGGCTGCTGCGCGTAGCGGAGGTCTACGAGACGTTTGAGTTTGCGTCCGGGGCGCAGCGAGCCGGGCGGGTGCACGCTGATGCGCATCTGAAATATTCCCAGTGCGAGATTTTTCATAAGGTCGGGATACTGTTCCTGCGCCTGGGTCAAAATGGCCTGGCGGATCGTGTCGTGGCTGGAGCTGGAGCTTTCCACACGAATGTGCAACACCTCGCGAATGCCTTCAAGTGTAAAAGTTACCTGCCAATCGTGGGTGAGCGTGGGTACTTGTTTAATGATGTTTTCAAACATGAGCGGGTAAAGGTTTCCACCGCTGGCGACCACCAGTTCATCGCGTCGGCCGCGAATTTTGCTCATGCGCATGCCGGGCAGGCCGCAGGGGCATCGGCCGGAAATGAACGTCGCCACATCGCGCGTGCGATAGCGGATCAGCGGCATCGTGGTGCGGCGCAGGGTGGTAAACACCACTTCACCCTGGCCGTCGGCATCAGGTTGGTACAGCTCGGGTAAAAAATCGGTATCGTCCACATGATAGCCATCGGTTTGGGAACACGGCTGGTATCCCAGAGCGCTGCCAAGCTCCACGCTGCCATAGCACATTTTAACCGCGGCGCCCTGCCAGACGTTCTGCATCCAGGGGATGGCTTTGGCGGGCATTTCTTCAGCTCCCCCAATAAGGAGCTTAAGCTGAATGCGGGCGTTGTCGCGCTCGGCCAATTCGGTCAGTCGTATAAGCCAAGTCGGCTCGCCGAGCACAACATTAAAACGGTACTGTTTGAGGCGGCGGTAAACTTCGCTGGGGTCCACCTTGCCGAATGCCATGCAGAAGCTGCCCGCGGCCAGCAGGCCGACATGCGCGAGCATACCGGGAATCCACATTGAAAAATCAAAGGCATTGGCCACGCGGTCCGCGGGTTTCATGCCCATGAGAAACAGCCCCGCGGCCATCACGCGACCCATTTCGTCGAGTTCGTCGCGGCCGTAGTACACCTGCTTGTTCTTGCCGGTGGTGCCGGAAGATTCGAACACAATAGCCGGTGGGCGGCACAAAAAGGATTCGGCGTTGGCGACAATGTCATCGGGGGTGGTGTAAAAATCTCCCAGGTCACTCGGGTAACGCACCTGGCGAGCATCTATGCCGCGCAGTTTAAACTGCCGACGATAAAAATCGCTGTGCAGAGCGGCATGGCGCACGGTCTGGCGGAAGCGGTACATGCGAATTTGCTCCACCAGCCAACCGGGTGATTGTTGATATACCGCCGCCAGCGTCTGCGGCCCCATTTTAGCGGCAATGCGATCTGCCAATCCTAAAATCATTACGCTTCCTTCGTGAGCGGCGGCCGGTAAGCCCGCCGTTAAATTATGTTAACTTCTTCATAGCCCATGCGATGGCTTTGCAGGTTGCGTCGGCTTCATCGGGGCCGTGTGCCGCGGAGACAAACCAGCAAGCCATGCCCGCGCTGTTTACGTGAATGCGCTGGTCCAGCAGTGCCTGCCGGAAAGCGCCGTAGCGCCCGGCATCGGCCTGCACCACCTGGCGGTAATTTTTGGGAGGACTGGTCAGCCCAAAAAGCACCTGAAACATGGTTCCCGCGCCCTGCACCACGCACGGAATGCCGCAGTCCTGCGCGCTGCGGCGGATGGCCTCGATTAATAAGTTGCCGTGCGCCCTCATAGCTTGCAGAGTTCCCGGCTCCGCGAGGCGTCGCAGCGTATGCAGCGATGCCGCAGCGCATAAAGGGTTGCCATTGTAGGTGCCCCCATGTTTTACAGTGTTGGCGCCCACCAACTCCATAATATCACGGCGGCCGGTAAAGGCGCTGATGGCAAACCCACCGCCCAGTGCCTTGCTATAAACGGCCATGTCGGGCGTGACGCCAAAATATTCCGCTGCGCCGCCCGGTGCCATCCGAAAACCGGTGACGATTTCATCAAAAATTAGCACAATGCCGCGCCGCGAACACTCTTCTCGAATCCACTGTAAAAAGCCGGCTTCCGGCATGGTGCATGAGTTGTTGGCAACGACAGGTTCGAGGATGACGGCGGCAAAGCCCTCGTTGTGCGCGGCAAGAATGCGGCTCACCGCCTCACGGTCGTTCCATGGGGCGATAACGACATCTTCCACGACGCCGGCTGGAATGCCGCGCGAATGCGGGTGCGAAAACGGGTGATCCGCAGGCCCTGCCTGCTCGGTTGTCGGGCGATTGCTGATGGCCAGCACATCCACCCAGCCATGATAATGACCTTCAAACTTGAGCAGTTTGTTGCGACCGGTAAAGCCGCGGGCGGCCCGGATGGCTCCGCAAATGGCTTCCGAACCAGAGTTAGAAAAACGCACGAGGTCGGCTCCCGGCGCCATTCGGCAAATTTGCTCGGCAAGGTCCACCTCAATCGGATTGCATGTGCCGAACATTGTGCCATTTTGTAATTGTCCGCTAACGGCTGCGATCAGGTCGGCGTCGGCGTGGCCCAAAATAACGCTGCCATAGCTGAGCAGGTAATCAATAAAGGCATTGCCATCGGCATCCCAAATACGGGGTCCCAGGCCGCGCTGCATATACAGCGGATAATTGAGCGATCCTGTGGTGGTGCTGCGGGCGGAACTGCTGATGCCGCCGGCAAGCACTTTTTTGGCCCGGGCAAAAAGTGCCGCGGACTGTTGAGTGTGCATCTCCGGCCCTGTTTGCAAATGCGGTGCTGCAACCTCTGTAGGCTTCATACCTGCCCCGATTTCTGATAATTCCAGTGAATGGCCAGGCGTGCTACCCGCAACGCCACCTGCTCCACCTCGTGTAAGTTAACATATTCGTTGATGCCGTGCGCCTGGGCAAGGCTGCCCGGCCCCCAAACCAGGGTGGGGGTAGCCATTCGCACAGCCCGCAGGCCCGCCTCACAACCGGAATTAAACCCCTGCCAAACCAGTTTCTCGCCCTCATCGGCCAAGGCCTGGTGTGCATACCGGCATAGTGGATGGGTTGGCTCAAGGCGATGTCCGTGGTATTCCTCCGAAAACTCAAGGGTCACCTCGCCGGGATGGCATTGCAGGCGCCGGAGTAATTCTTGCGTGAACGCATCCTTCCACTGAGAAAGATCATCGTTGGGAAGAAGTTCAAAATAGCCGCTGATTACGCACTGGTCGCATAGGGTGCCTTGCCAGCCTTGGCCGGCGATGTTGTCTACGGTAATAGGGCGGCCGATGGGATAGTCGCTAAACAGGGCTTCGTCATGGTGCGAGAACGCTTTTTCCATGGCGGACAATGCCTCAAGCACATTGCGAGCGAGGGCAATGGCATCTTTGCCGAGCCATTTAACGGTGCCATGAACCGCTTGACCGGTAAGTGTAATGGTAAAGCGACAGCCGCCGCGCGATGCGCAGCGGGGCAACCCCTCGGTGGGTTCCAGTACAATGGCTGCCGCAGCGGTATGGCCCCGTAAAACGCTGGTAAGTGTGCCCAAACCTACGCAATCTTCTTCGCCTGGAATAAGTTCCAGGTGCAGTCCGCCCGGAATGCCATTCGGGAAAGCCTGCTGAATGATTGCCATCGCCCACAGCCCGCTAACCAGCGGGCCTTTGGTGTCGCAGGCTCCGCGGCCGAACATAAGCGTGTTTTCAATATGGCCGGAAAATGGGTCAAACCGCCATCGCTCGGGCTGGGGTGCTGCAACAACATCGGAATGGGCATTGAGCATGATGCCGCCATCGGCTGGATGCGATGTCGGTGACTTTATCACCAGTGTGGGCCGGCCGTTGAGCGGCAAATGTCGCAACTTGGCTTGCGGCTCAGCGGCAATGGCCTGTTCCGAGGTTTCCCATAAATCGCAAATGAAGCCATGGTGCGAGGCCCACGCGGCGGTATGGTCTACCAGTGGCTTTTCGTGCCCGCTGGTGCTGGGTATGCGGATTAGATCGCCCAGCAACGGAATCATGGTGCTCCGAAGCCTGGCTGCAACCTGTGTTAATAGCGGTGATGATGCGTCGGTGGAGGCACTGCGCCCTGCGGCGGCAACGGACGGTTTATCTGAAATGGGCAACGGCACACCCGACACGCAATTTCCAAATCATAAAAAGTAAACTTGGTGACCGCCGATAATAGGCTGGCCACACCCTCCCGCGTGCACGCAAGGGGGCCGCAAATTGGCTGGGCATCGCTATATGGCAGCCACCTTTGGCTGCCAGACGCTTTGCAAGGCAGCTGCAACGTCCTTTAAGGTTACGTAAGGATAGTAGGCAATATGTTCTTTGGCCAGGGCTTTCGCCAAGGTGCCCTTGGCAAACACCACTGCGGCTGTACGCGCCGGGCACAAATCGCTGCGTCCGTCGCCGATATAGATGCTTTGGCTTTTGAGGGTCTGCAGAGCTTGAATGCTGGAGCATTTGCAGTGCGCGGCTGCCGATTGACACTGGTCGGCAGAAAATGGGCATGCGAGTCGCAGGGCACTGCGGCGATGTACAACGCGGTTGGCCCGCACCGGTATGTGTTTAAGGCCATGGCGGGCAAGTATTCTGCGGATGAAACGGTCTATACCGTCGCTGAGGATGGTCACCGGAACTTTCATTTGTTTTAATAGCGCGAGAAGGTCATAAATGCCCGGATCAAGCTGAATCTGATCAAGAAAGCCCTCCAGTTCGCGCGGCGCAACCTCAATAAGCCCCAACTCCTGTGAGAGGCACTCTCGCGAGCCTATAAGGCCCGCCTGCCAGCGCTGTTCCACCAGCTTCCACGATTCGTTGGTCGCAAAGCGATTGATAAGCTCGTCAAGGACATCTTGACGGGAAATGGTCCCGTCAAAATCAATCCAAACATTGCTTTTCTCGGCCATTGGCACTGCTGCTTGAAACAACCGGCACCATTCCTTTACGGAGTAAAGACCCAATTAACCTCACCAGCTAAATAATAGCATGACAAAAGGTAAAATGGTAGCAACTTTGGCTGGTGTTGTGCGTTGAAGTATGTCATTTTTATTAAGGGAGGGCCGCGGGACATTTTTTGCAAAAAACCATATAATTCACTCGGTTTTTGCCATCTTAATCATGTTTATTAAAGGTTTAACGTCCGAGGAGCGACATTTTTATGAAAAATATTATTCCAGACGATGGACTGACTGATGAGGATAGACCGTTTTTGGATCGTGCCTTATCGCTGGCTCAACAGGCATTTCATAAAAACGAAATACCAGTTGGCGCCATTATCGTACAGCAAATGGGTAAGACTCGAGTTATTGTTGGCCAAGGATTTAATCAACGCGAGCAATGGAGCGATCCCACCGCGCATGCCGAAGTTGTAGCTCTTCGTGAGGCGGGCCGCCGCCTGGGCCGCTGGCAACTCCACGACTGTGACTTGTATGTAACGCTCGAGCCATGCCCTATGTGCGCCGGGGCGATTGTGAACGCTCGTATCCGCCGTGTAATCTTCACCTGCAGCGACCCCAAGGCTGGTGCGGTGCGTAGCCTGTATCGCCTCGCCGACGATACGCGCCTGAATCATCGTGCACAGATTGTGGGACCGCTGTCTGATGCGGCGAGCGCAGAGCTGCTGCGGGAGTTTTTTTCTCGGCGGCGCGCAGCCAAGAAGCGTAGCGAGAACAAACAGAATAGCGAGTAGCAGACCTATATGTTTATCAGCGTGTTGGGCCAAAGTCGCGT
Source organism: Phycisphaerae bacterium (assembly GCA_049965775.1). GTDB lineage: Bacteria > Planctomycetota > Phycisphaerae > WQYP01 > WQYP01 > JABEVB01. The sequence goes on along the minus strand of JBMFVX010000017.1, from coordinate 12,400 downwards.
ATCATCGCGGCGAGCAAGCCAACGGGTCTCCGGACAATTCCTCAATGGATTCAAAACCACTTGCAATTGCGTGTTGGCACTTCCGACCCAAAGGCATATGCACTTGGCTGTGCACACTTTTAGCAAAGGCTTAAAGCTAAAAGGACGCAGTACAAAATGCGATTAAAACCCGGCGGAGGGTGGCATCAGCACCTGATTGATGCCGTAAATCGTGCCGTTGGAGGCAATCATCGGAGGCGAAACGACTTTGGCGGATCCGATGGAGTTGATCTTGCCGTGGTCGGCAGTTATCACAAAATGTGCCTGATCGGCCATGCTGACCGTTGGCGCAGCGGCAAGTTCAGCCGGCGTAAGAGTGTAAAGCACCATGTGCGCGAAGAGCAGGTTGCGGAGCTTTTCGCGGTTGGGCTTCTTTTTGAGCATATTAAGCGTAGCCGCGGGAATTTTAGCGAAAGCCGCATTGGTGGGTGCAAATATAGTATAGGCGGTGCCGCGGGACCGCAGGGTGTTTTCCATGCCGGCAGCGTCAATCAGACTCACAAAGGTTGAAAACTGCGGCTCGGCTTTGAGTACCAGATAGGTCGGCGAATCAGACATTGCCACCGGGTTGGTGCGAATCTGCTTGGCCGAGTAGTTATAATACGGCCACGACTCGCAGCCGGCCAAAGCCAGCAAAGAGGCGCATAATGCTGCAGCGAAGGCTTTTTGAAGGTTTAAACGCATAATCTTATTCCCCTTTAGTAGTGTTCGCATCGGAAGGATTATATGCCAACCGCGCTAAGTTTGTATACCTTTATCGGCCAGTTTGCCAACAGGCCTTTGGCTGATGACGATGGATTTTATAGGCTGTTGGTCTGGTGGCGGTAGCCATAAGCCTTTATGATGCTGATATGCCGGGGCTGGGGCATACCCGCAGGCGGCACGATGACGGCTTAAACGGCATCGCGGAGACGTTAAAGTTTTGATGCATGGCGGCCACAGCCAATGATGCGATCTTAGGCTGCGGTGATTTACGAGGAACGCATGCGCCTGGGTATAAGGCGAAAATTAATCGGCACGCTGGTGCTGGTGGGCGTGTTGCCGCTGGGGCTTAGTCTATTGACTATCATGGCGCTGGGTGCGCGCTGGGCGACGCAAACGCTGCAGCTATCTTGTGAAATTGCCGCCCATGCCTGTGCCTCGCAGCTAAGCATTCATATAGCCGGCAAGCTGGACCGCCTGGCGCTATTTGCCAAATTACCTGGTGTGGAAGCATACCTGCGGCAAGTCAATGGTGTGGCGGTTGGGCCGGGTGTGCTGGTGCAACCGCAGTCGCACCAGCGGCTTACCCGCGAGCAGTGGGAACGTTTATCGCCTCAATCGCCGCTGTTGCGACCGATCCTGAATAATGAGTTGACCGATCGCATGGCGCTGCTGACGGTGGACTCCAAGCAGCGCTACCACCTTTTGGTTACCGACAGATTCGGTAATGTGGTGGCTGCCGACGCTAAGCCGCGGGAGTTCGATCACTCGCAGGAGCCATGGTGGCGTGCGGCCTTTGCCGACGGGCACGGCCGTGTGGTGGTGCGCGCTGTGGAGCGCGGTGGCCGCGCGGGCCTTGGCTATGCGCTGCTCATTGCCGTACCTATTCGCGATCCTGTCAGCCATAGCGTACTGGGCGTTGTGGTCGAGTGGTTTGACGCCGCCTGGGTAGAATCGCGACTGGCGGCCGCCGGCGCGCCAAAAGAAGCGGTCACACAGGTGTATGACCCGGCAGCGCGGAAGGCGGTTTTCGGCAGCGCCCCGGCGACGCAACTGGCTGCAGCCGAACAATTATTCGCGTCAAATAGTATTGAGGGGCGAAATCATTGGATATCGGCGCTTTTTTCAGGGTCCCTGGTCGGCGTGCGGTTGCTGCATTTTTACATGCCGCTGGAGTCTTCCATTGATGCCCCTCATTGGTATATGATCGTAAGTGAGCCAGCCGCCGAGGCCATCGAGCCTCTGTCGCGCCTTGCGCGAACGGTGGGGGTATTCGGCCTGCTCCTAATTTTGATGCTGTTCTTGCTGGGTTATGTCATCAGCCAGCGGGAAATAGTGGGGCCGCTACAAATTTTGCGCGAGACCGTCAATGCGGTTGGCCGCGGCGAGCTAAATGTCAGGGCGGTTTCGACCCAAGAGGGCGTGCGCACCTTCAGACAGGATGAATTCGGCGATCTCGCGGCAGCCCTGGATAGCATGACGCAAAGACTTCAGCACAACATCCATCAGTTGGAACGGACCAATCAGGCGAAGAAGCGGTTTCTCGAACTTGCCAGTCACGAACTTAAAACACCCATCACCTCTTTGCTGTTGACGTGCGACCTGATGAAACGCAAACTGCAATCGCGACCTGTCGGCGGATTTGGCCCCGGCGATCTGGCCCGACTGCGCGAAGGTGTAATGGCCATTGAAACCCGCGGCTACCGCATGAAAAAAATTATCGAAGATCTTTTGAAGCTCGCTGAGACCAACCGATTTACAACACCGCTGGTGCGTCAACCTCTCGATATCCGCGAGTTGCTGCTGGAGGTCGCCGCGGATCAGGCGGCGTTCTTGGCGGAGCGCGGGCAGAAATTCACCTACGACATTCCGGAAAACCTGCCCCGCCTTGCCGGTGATCGCGACAAGCTTGCCGACGTGTTTACCAACGTACTCTCCAATGCCATACGCTTCTCGCCGGATGGTTCGGAGATCAAAATTTCCGCCCATAAAACATTTCAGGATAACATCGAGATAGACATTGAAGACTCCGGTCCCGGTATTTCCAGCGAATCGTTGGGGGAAATATTTGAGCCATTCTCCGGCATTGACGATACGCTGCACCATCACAGCGGCACGACGGAATATGGCAGCAAAGGGCCGGGTCTGGGCCTGGCGATTGTACGGCGATTTGTGGAACTACATGGCGGCAGCGTTAAAATGGAGTCTGCGCCGCATGGTACCAAGGTCAGAATAGTTCTGCCTCTGCGGATTGATGCTCAAGCGCCAACATCGGTAAAGTCATAAGCTGCCGCAAGCCCATTAGCTGCCGGCAGTGGTGGTGAGACAATCATGATTCAGGTGCTGTATCCGATGTGGTTTGCGGTGCCGGCGGCCATTGCATGCATTGGCGCGGTACTCTTGTGGCGAGCCGCAGGCCGCCCGATTGAAACGGCGACGCTGCGGTTCTGGCCGGCGGCTTCAGGAAGCCAAGGCTCGGCGTGGCGGCGGCGAATAGACCCTTGGAGCGTTCTGGTTTTATTGGGGTCTTTTTTAGCGGCCCTTGCTTTGCCGCAGATGAACTTTGTACCGATATTGACTGAAAAACCGTCAACGCCGACGGTGAAGATGCTGGCTGCGGGGGGCAGCACTGGCAGGGGCCAACCGGTGCAGGTTTACTTGCGGGCGCTCGCAGGCATTGAACCGAAGGCGCCGTATATTGCGCGGGTGAGTTTAGGCACATCAATGAAGGAGTTTCGTTTTTCCGGTGATGCGCTGCAACATGGGGTTATTCTGCCCAGCTTGCCGCAACGAAGAACCTTGCCAATACATTTGCTCTCCGCAGGCCATACGGTTTGGTCGGGTTTGCTGGTGCATCATGCGGCGGCAAATATTACGCTTCGATACATTGGCCCACCGCCAGCTTCGATTGTGCACTTTGCCGAGGCGGCGGGTCTAAGCTCCAATCAATCTGGCGGTGGGCCGGTGCTTTGGGTTGTAACTCGGCCAACACACCAGACGATTCCTCTGCAACGAGGCGACGCTGTTTTACTCCTGGGGCCGGCCATTGGCCTGCTGCGCCCGGGCGTGCGTTTGGTTCAGTTGCCATTTGCTGCGCAAACGCGGCCTTTGATGGTGACGCCTCGACGCGTGCTTCGCGCAATCAGCGCAAAATCGCTCGCAGCGGTGCATGTGATGGCCCTCTGGTACGCACCGATGAGCGGCCATTGGCAAACATTGCTGCAGGTGGCCGGCAAGCCTTGGCTGATGGAACGTGATGACAGGGCACGCGAAGTTAAATGGTTTGCTTTGGCATCGCTGCCTGGCAAGCCTTATACCGATTGGCCGCAGCACAGTTCGTTTGTGATATTCATGGCCAACATCTTGCGCGACCTGAGCCGTGGGCCGGTAGGCGACATGACCCCGCGAAATTGGACGCTTCAAGACAGAGGCCATCCGACGCTGCCGCTGGGGCGCATCCATCGCTATGCGTTTAACCCCTGGCTGGAGTTAGCCGCAACATTGGCCTTTCTTGCCGCCGCAATTACCGGGGCCTGGCGCATTATTCGATAAGCATGTTGTCTATGAGCCTTGTGTTGCCATTTTTAGCCGCTGCCAGCAGCACACATGGCGGGTGTAGCGGGCCACGCAATTCGGCTAGAGAAATGCAGTCGGCGGCGAGGGCATATTGTGTTTCCAGGCCGGCGGCATTGATGCGCTGCCGCATGGCCGCGGATAGCTGTGCGGCATCGCTGTTGGTATTGCGAATCTGTGCTGCGGCCCAGGCAAGCGTTTGATAGATAACCGTGGCGGCCGCCCGCTGCGGTTCAGTAAGGTAGCGATTGCGGCTGCTCATGGCCAGGCCATCAGCTTCGCGCATGGTCGGAGCCGTCACAACGCTTACGGGCAAATTAAAATCACGCACCATACCTCGCAAAATGGCTTGTTGCTGATAATCTTTCTGGCCCAGAATCAGATGCGAGGGCTGCACAATGGCGAGCAGTTTAAGCACAACCGTGCATACTCCCGAAAAGTGTCCCGGGCGAATAGCTCCTTCTAGAATATCGCCCAGGTACCCCGGGTTTACCGAAAGTTGAGTTTGGCCTGCCGGGTACATTTCGGCTGCTGCGGGAGCAAAGATAAAATCGCACCCGCAGCGCTCACAAAGGGCAACATCATCGGCCAGAGTGCGCGGGTAACGGGCAAAATCTTCCTGCGGGCCGAATTGCGTTGGATTGACAAATATGGATACCACGACATGCCCGTCACTGCCGGCAAGTTTTCGGGCTTGTGTGACCAATGCACCGTGGCCGGCATGGAGAGCGCCCATGGTCGGCACGAATACACGCGCCCCTCGTGGCGACAAATGTGCCGCATGCGATTGCCAGGCTGCAATGGTGTTAAAAATCTGCATAAAAACCCCGGTAGCCGCAGGTTCATCGGTGCTCGCCATTGGTCCTGCGAGCAGGTTAATTATGGCATCTTCCCCGGCGGCAGGTTGGCAAGCAAGTATGTAATTGTCTGATGCAGCTCGGGATGCAGCATATCAGGCGCCAGCTCCGCCAGCGGCGCCAGTGCAAATGCCCGCTCGTGCAAATGCGGGTGTGGTATCCGCAAACCCGGTTCATTCACGATGGCATTGCCATAAAGCAGTATGTCCAGATCTATCAATCGCGGGCCGTGGCGGAGTTCGCGGCGGCGATCGCGGCCCAATGCATGCTCAATAGCAAGCAGGACGCTTAGCAGCCGGCGGGCATCGAGCGAGGTGTCAAGCAGGGCGGCTGCGTTGAGAAAGTGAGGCTGTCCGACAGGCCCGCCAACCGGGGCCGTTGTGTGATACTGCGATACTTTTAATAGGGTAATGCCCGGCGCGCGGTCAATCTGGGCCAGGGCGCCGTCTATGTTGGCCCGGCGGTCCTGCAGGTTACTTCCCAGCCCAATACAGGCAATGATACTCATAGATGCTTCTCTGGCGACAAGACGGGTACTGCTGGCGGCTTCATGACCGAACTCTCGTCGGTATCGCTGTGCAATCCATCGCAAAATATGACCAGCAACAGTAGCAGTGTTGCCCACAGCGATACACCGATGGTCAGGAGCCAGCGGTGGCCGTCGGGGCCGAATAGCTTTCCAATATCCGTCGTCATAAACATCAAAAAGCCGGAAGCACTTAACGCGCCAATCGCCCATTTTCGCAGCGGCATCGCCGTGGCTCGGTTAAACGCGATGATGCTGACTGCGGCAAGCGTAAAAATAAGCGTCACATAGTGCGGCACCCAGGTGCGGGGCGATGCCAGAACCATAAACGCGGCGATGGCGCCGATATCCAGCAGATAGCGCCGCGATTGAAAGTTCTTCAATGGTCGGCGCATCCACCACAGCCCGGTCAGCCCCATGGCCACCAGCAGCAACCGAATAATCCAGTCGCTGATTTTGCCGGGCAGGCTGACGATATTCACGTATACCGGGTATGGATGGGCCGTATGCTTATGCGACACAAACGCGGGCACATGCCGCAGCAGCCGCGACAAAAATGCCGATACCGACTGGCCAACGTAATAGTCAAGCTTGGCATGAACAACAAACGGAACAATCATGATGTGATACCACTGGCCAAGCCACGTCAGGTTCTGCCGCCAGCCGAAAAACAGTGCTGGTACCGGCAAAAGCCAAAGCACCAGCCCCAGCAGCATTGCCAAGGACAAAAGCCAGCGCCGACGAAACAAAAAATAAATCAAAAAAATAATCGGTGTGACTTTTACGCACACCGCCAGCGCCACCAGCAGTCCAGCGCATATTTGCCACCGACGCGATGGATGTTGCGCCGCCCATAGCCCGGCTGCCAATGGCAACAGCATCAACAGGTTTGTTTGCCCCTCCTGCATATCACCCAGCACCGGCCACAGCCACGTTGCCAGCATCAGTCCTACGGCCGGTGGTCCCAGCGGTGTGCCGCTGTCGCGGGCGATATTTATGGTGCAAACCAGCACGCCTGCGGCAAAGATGAACTTGCAAAATACCCATAAAAATTGTGCCGTTGGCGGGCTGACCCATGTGAAGGGCTTGAACACCTCAAGTACGATTGGCGGGTTTGGGAAGGAGTCACCTTTGTAGTTGGCGTGATGATACACAAATTGCGGCGTCATAATGAGCCAGCGGTCAAAATCATTGACTTCGGCTGTTTGTCGCAGCGCCTCTTTTTTACTTTGGCGATGGGCTGCCTGAACGCCCGCCACAACGGTCATGATGAGCCCTGCCAGCGCTATGGCGATAAAAATGAAGCGGTCGGTCTTGTTCATGCAAGCTCGTTTCGATGAAGCGGTCGCCCGGGGATGCCTGCCTTTCGGGCTGAGGCGGCGTTTCTATGGTTGCAACCCCTGAAAGCGGCCGCAGTCGCTCAATACAGCCCTCGACTTGTCGTTGGGAACCGTACTAGAACCAACGCCGTGTCTTTTTGAATGCTGGTGTGTATGGCCCGATGCCATATTCATTGTTTGCCGCGATGGCGCCATCGCCGACAATGCGCTACATTTTACAGCTTTAGTCTTCCGATGCGATCAACAGCTTCGCAGATTCGCTTTTCATCTACGGTAAGGGCCATGCGCAAATACCCCTCGCCTGCGGGGCCAAAGCCGCCGCCCGGCACGGTAACCACATAGGCTTCATCTATAAGCCGGGCGCACAAATCCATCGAAGGCATGCCGGCCGGTGTATTAACCCAGCAGAAGAAGCCGGCGGCAGGCTTACGGAATTTCCATCCCATGCCGGTAAGACCGTTGTACAGCGCATCGCGGCGCTGGCGGTAAATTTCCATCTGATGCTTCACATCCGGATGATCGTAATGCTCCAAGGCAACCTTGCCCGCCACCTGAATCGCGTTAAATTGCCCGCTGTCTACATTGCCTTTGACCTGCCCCAATGCCGCAATTACCGCCAGGTTGCCCGTGGCCCAGCCGATACGCCAGCCCGTCATGTTAAAACTCTTGGAGAGCGAGTGAAACTCGATGGCAACATCCACCGCACCGGGGATTTCCAGAATGCTGTGTGGAGCCTCTTCAAAATAGACCTCGCCATAGGCCAAATCGTTGGCAATAACCCAATTATACTCTTGGGCCATGGCGACAGCCTTTTGATAAAAGCTCAGTGGCGCCGTCGCCGCGGTTGGGTTGTTGGGGTAATTGAGCCACAGCAGCTTGGCTTGGTGGCGAATGTCTTCGGGTATCGCATCCAAGTCCGGCAAGAAGTCGTGGCTTTCGCGGAGCGGCATGGTGTAAACCCGCCCACCGGCAAACCCCGCGCCCGTGGCATATACCGGATAGCCCGGCTGCGGGACCAGTACAACATCGCCCGGATTGACCACGGCCAGCGGCAAATGCGCGATGCCGTCTTTGGAGCCGATGGTGGTGAGCACCTGTTTGTCGCAGTCTACCGTCACGCCAAACCGCTTGTGCATGAAGGCACCTGCCGCCTGACGAAAGGCCGGCACGCCTTCATCAAACGGATAACGGTGATTTTTAGGGTCGTAAATGGCCTTGGCCATTTCATCAATAATAAACTTGTGCGTAGGCAGGTCGGGGTCGCCTACGCCAAGGTTGATGACATCTTTGCCGGCAGCGAGGAGCGCCCGCTTTTTTTTATCTATTTCGATAAATAAATACGGGGGCAGCGACGCCAGACGCTGCGATTTTACGAAGCTCACTTGGCCAGCTCCTGATGGGCCGCCGCTACGCCGGCTCCAAAATTAAAGCTGTGGCCCTGTTGCCGCAGCACCATTTCCAAAGCGCTGATGACGCCCAGGGTGTCTATGGCATCCACATAGCCCATATGGCTGATGCGAAAAATTTTGCCTTCCATGGAGCCTTGCCCGGCGGCAATATGAATATTGAACTCCTTGCGCAATGCGCCGCGGAAGGTCTTGTCGTCAAACCCTGCAGGGTAGTGAATGCCTGTTACCGAATCGGCCGGATTGTTCGAGAACACCTTCAGTCCCATGGCAACCGCCGCAGCGCGGGTGGCGCGGGCCAGTTTGCTGGTACGTTTCCAGACGTTTTCGATGCCTTCCTGCGTGATCATCTCCAGTGCCTTGTGCAACCCGCGCACCAGCGTAACCGCCGGCGTCCATGGGACGTCGTTGGCCGCGAGGCTCTTGAGATAGTGCGGCAGGCTCAAATACAGGTTTGGCTGGCTGACAGTTTCCACTTTCTTGCGGGCCTTTTCCGACACGCTTAAAAAACCCAGACCCGGCGGCAGCATCAGGGCCTTCTGCGAACCGGTCACCAGAATATCCACGCCCCATTCATCAGGTTTTACCGGAATGGCGCCCACGCTGGTAATGCCATCCACGAGCAAAACGGCTTCGGTCTTGCGAACATGGCCGGCGATTTTTTCGAGGTCGTTGACGGTGCAGGCGCTGGTTTCGCTGTGGCACATTGTAACGGCATCGTAGCTTTTACCCTTGAGCGCTTCGGCAACCTGCTCGGGAGGCACGGCATTGCCGTACTCAGCCTTCAGAATGGTTACGTCGCACTTATTGCGCTGGGCAATGGTCACCCATCGCTCGGCAAACTTGCCGTTGGAAAGCGCCAGCACCTTGCCGCCCTGCGGAATGGTGTTAATCATGGCGCATTCGTAGGCGGCGGTGCCGCTGCCCGCAATGGTTACCACCGGATTTTTCGTTTGAAATACCTCCGGCAGCAGCTTATTGACGGCTGCAAAAAGGTCTTTGTAGGCCTGCGTGCGGTGATGAAACACCGGCCTGGCCATTTCAATAAGCACATCTTCAGGCACGCTGGTGGGGCCGGGGGTAAACAGTCGCATACGGTTAGGCATAAGGGACTCCGTTAAAAATTTCACAGGCGGCAAGACATCTCTATATTCAACTGGTCCTGCCGCAAACAACAGCGAGCCAATATAAACGAATTTCGCCGAATCGAAAACCTATGCAAAGGTGGTTTGCCGATTCTGTGACTGAAATTATAAAAAGCGAGGTTCTCTCCAAGTATATTTGGGCGTCACGTTGGCTATCCTTCGATCGCTATGACCTGCTTTATTTCCGGCACTGCGTCGCGAATTTTTCGCTCTACGCCAAGTTTGAGCGTGGCTTCAGAGCTTGGGCAGCCGATGCACGCCCCCAGCAGGCGGATGGACACCACCCCTTCCGGCGAGATATCAACCAGTTGAATATCGCCGCCATCCCATTGGATGCTGGGGCGCAGCGTAGCAAGCACCCGCTGAACCCGCTCGTTAACAGTGGGGGGGGGGAGTTGCTCCAGAGGAGTAGCCGCAATAAGTTTATCAGGCATAGTCATAGCATCTCATATTCCATTGATGGAGTATAGACGCCCCGATTCAGCGATTCAAACACATCAGCCTGTAAAAATTTGCCAGGGGAGTGGTAATGTTTTCGGGTGGAAAAAACTCCGCAAAACATTGTTGCATTTCGCGCATCCAAAATGGGCTGACCCGGTTTTCGCACTTCGGCCCTTAAAACCAAGATTTTGCACATAGGCCAAATGGCTCCACTACAAACCACCCCTAATATCGGGGTGCCGGAGGCTCCAATCCTCCTGAAATGGAACTGGCGAACGGATCTCACCGAAATATCCCGATATCCATCGGGATCACTGCGTGTGGTTTCCCATGCTGGAGCGGCAACTCTTCACCGCGCTGTAGTAAGTAATGTCGCTTATTGTTCTCGAACTGTGTGTTGCCACGAATAAGCATGCCCGGCATGACGCAAATCACCAGAACGTCCCCAATCGGGCTGCTCTGTAGGTTTGGCCTCGGCGGCAGTGATTGCATTACTGGCCGTATTCGAAGTCGTAGGCCATGTTAAACCAGGGCGGCTTTACATCTTGAAGCGGTGTACCATCAAAGCCGCCATCTTTAGCCAAGCTGCCGGTGGTGGGGTTGAACGTTTGCGGGAGCGTTGCACGAGCCACCGTTTCTACATGGCCATCCAGAAATGCCAAATTCGAGTAACCCGTTGTTAAGGACAAGGGGTTGGTATCTGGCGCGCGTTCGTGCCGGCCAACAGGGCCCCACGTACCACGAGAACCGTTGAAGTATTGGCCAGCGCCAAAAATGCACCATCCCACAGAGTCAAAAAAGTACACATCATTACTGGGGTTACGAAACGAAGATACCGTCGGCTGAGCCGGCGATGGGTAGGGCTGGGCGGACCATGGATTGGCGCCTACGGACCATGCCGGATACATGGGCGCTGTGACATTTCGGTTACTAATGCGAGTTGTTGAATATGGATAATTGGGATTATAGCTGGCGGTAAGCCAGCCGCCGTTGATGCCGTAGGCCGTTTGATAGCGCACCGGAAGGTTCTGGCCGCCGGGTGTCTGAATATTGAACTGAAATGCGGCTATGCCAAAAACACCCGATCCGGCAGAAGAGTTTTCATCGCCCGGATCGTAAAAAACCGTTGGCTGCTGCGGAATCGCGTAATCTTGCCCGTAAGCGTTCCCCGACGTGGGATTGATCCCTCCTGCTACGCCTCCGGACTCCAGGGGAATAATGCCAGTCGTCATCAATATCGCCGGCCAGATAAGTAGTCCTCTGTTCGTTGCCGACAGGTTGCCAGCCACATTTGACAGAGTACAAGTTGGCACTGGCTGGTCCTGAAACTCCTGGGCATAAATCATGGCCGCCTGGTCTATGCTGCGCAGGTTTGAAGCGCACGCCAGGGTGTGGGCTACATCTACGGCCTTGCTTAGCGCAGGCAGCAACAGCGAAATAAGAATGGCAATAATGCTGATTACCACCAGCAATTCAACCAGCGTAAAACCATGTTCCTGTGCGTTTTGGATAGGTTTGCGTGTCATTGGTGCTTCTCCTTGCCTTAAGCCGAGTTACCGCTGTGATAAATAAAACAGAACCATTTTATTATGGGCCCATGTTTTTGATCGCCGCAGTGCAAGGACCGAAATATATAATACAGCGCTGGCTGAAAAATGCAATATGGCCGCCAACGCCAAGTTTTATAATTGTAGACTATACCTCCCACGGCCAAAATTTGAAGGCTTTATTGCAGTGTGATGGTGAGATACTCCGATGATAGGTAATACCGGGCGATGGAACACCCGGGAATAGTATCTCCCAGGCAAGGAGGCTTCGATGGTTCAGGCACGCTATAGCGATTCACAATTAAGAGCGCTCGACGAGGCGCGGTTTTGTCAGAAGACCGACGCGATCAACCGTCGAATCAACGTGATCTACTTCTGGGGGCTGGGGCACACACAGTTAGAGGCGACGCGGCTGGCCAATGTGAGTCCCAATACATTGCGTAAATCCGCTGCCGCCTTCGCATCCGGAGGTCTGGCGGCGGTGGTGGCCGATGGACGTGAAGGGCCGCCTTCGGCATTAGACCCGCACGCCGCGGTGATCAAGGCCGACTTCGCCGCGCATCCGCCTGGGAGTTTGGCGCAAGCTGCGGATCGGATCGCGCAGTTGACCGGGGTGCGACGACAGCCGACCCAAGTGCGAATATTCATGCGAGGCTTAGGGATGGCACCGCGTCGCCTGTCGCCAATACCTGGGAAAGCCGACCCCATGCGCCAGGCGGATTTTAAAAAAACGAGTTGGATCCTTTGCTAAGGGCCTGTAAATAAATAACTGATACCATTTGTGGTTATTGTCCGATAATAAGGAGGATGGATCGCGCAACGCT
>JBMFVX010000016.1:0-34714 GCA_049965775.1 Phycisphaerae bacterium | reverse complement strand
GTTCGAATCCTGCCGCGCCCAGTTCCCCGTCTTGCGTACTCTCGCAGATACTCACAAACCCCTGCAAAATAAGAGGTCTTTGCACATCGGCATTTTTGTTCTTCGGCTCATTGCGGCTATTCGCAGCACTAAACTGCATCGTTTTTGCAGCGCGCTGCACGGATCGCGTTCAGGCCCACCAAACGCCCATCTAAAGGCCCCGTCGCTATCGGTTCTCATGGCATGATAGCTCGCGGCAATGGCAGTCGAATTACCCAACCCGCGGCAGGCAGTGCTTAAATCGTATTCGGCAAGGCCGCGGCTTTGCCGATGGTTCGGCGGCTGTTTCGACGGTGCGGCCATGGCCGTAGTTTAGGAGTCTGCTCCGACGCGATTTTTTCGCCGCGCCAGCCACGTTTGAAACTCTTCAAAATAAACATAAAAGACAGGTGTTACCAGCAGCGTAAGGAACTGTGAAAAAAGCAACCCGCCCACCACGGCTATGCCCAGCGGGCGACGGGTGTCGGCGTCGGCTCCCGTTCCCAGCGCAATGGGCAGCGTGCCCAGCAGGGCGGCCATGGTCGTCATCATGATCGGACGGAATCGCACGCTGCAGGCTTTATAAATAGCTTCGACCGGCGCGGTGCCTTTCGCCCGCTCAACAATCGCAAAGTCAACCATCATGATACCATTCTTTTTCACGAGACCAATCAGCATAATGACGCCTACAAAAGCGTAGAGATCAAGACTGTCGTGGCACGTTATCAGAGCCACCAGCGCACCGAGGCCCGCAAAGGGCAGCGCGGTAAGAATAGTGACCGGATGAATAAAGCTTTCGTACAAGATGCCCAATACAATATAAATGACCACAACGGCGATTATCAGCAATTCACCCATGTTGATGATCGCGTCTTTAAACATCTGTGCCGCGCCCTGAAAGTCCGTGATGATCTGCGGAGGTAAAACAGCTTTGGCTGTGGTTTGTATTTCGGAAACAGCGCTGCTTAATGAGTAATTCGAACCGACGTTAAACGAAATTGTAACAGATGGCAAAATGCCTGTCTGATTGATAATAAGCGGCCCGCGGCTCTTGGTGACGCGTGTAACAGCGTTAAGCGGTATCAGTTTGCCGGTATCGGATGTCACATACAGCAGGGATAGGTCGCTTGGATTTCTCTGGTACGCTGGCTGTACCTCCATAATCACTTCGTACTGCGCCTGCGGATCGTAAATGGTGGAAATCTGCTCCTGCCCGTAAGCCAAACCGAGAGCGTCTTCAATGGCGGCATGGCTTACGCCCAGCAGTTCCGCGCGATTGTCATCGGGGACTACATTAATCTGCGGAGCGTTAATAAGCAGGTCATTGTTGACATCCTCCAAGCCCGGCAACTTACGCAGCCTGTCGGTTAAAATGGGCGCGTACTTAAATAGGGCGGTTGTGTCTGGAGAAAGCAGGGTAAACTGGTATTGCGCCTTGGTAAGCTGCCCATTGACATTAATGGGTGGGATATTTTGCAGGAATGATTTAATGCCGACAACACGGGAGAACTCCTTGCGGAGTTTCACCATTAACTGATCGGTGGTGAGAGGCCTTTCGCCAACCGGTTTAAGATGAAAGAACATGTCGCCGCCGTTGCTCAGGCCGAAAGGGCCGCCGCCGATGATAGACATGAAATTTGCCACGTTTGGGTCGTTGCCGACCATCTTGCCAAGTGCGAGTTGGCTTCGCACCAGGTTCTGGTATGACACACCTTCAGCAGCCTGGGTGGCTACCAAAATATGTCCGCTGTCGCCGGCGGGAATAAAGCCTTTTGGGATGATGATCAACAGATGAATTGTCAGATACAGCGCCGCTGCCGAGAGCAGCAGCATAAGAAACCGGGCTTTAAGAGCCAGTCGCAATAGCCAAAGATATATCTGGTGAGACCATTCAAACAAGCCATCCATAGCGCGATAAAGGAAATTATGTTTTTGATTGTGAGTGTCTTTCAGCAGGCGGCTGCAGAGCATGGGTGTGAGCGTCAGCGAGATCAGACCGGAGAAGAGAATGGCCGTGGCCAGCGTAATTGCGAACTCATTAAGCAAGCGACCGATGATGCCCTGTAAAAAAATGATAGGAATAAAAACGGCTACGAGTGACATGGTCATGGACAAGATAGTAAAGCTTATTTCTTGGGACGCATGATAGGCGGCCTCCATCGGTGCCTCGCCCATCTCGATATGCCTATGGCAGTTTTCCAGCATGACGACCGCATCGTCCACAATAAAGCCAACAGCCAGGGTCATTGCCAGCAGAGAGAAATAGTCAATGGTGTAATGCAGTTCGTACATGACGCCAAAAGTTCCGATGATAGCCAATGGCATGGCGATCACAGGAATAACTGTGGCCCGTATATTTTTTAAGAAGGCGAAGATGACAAGGGTTACAAGCATGAGGGCCAGCCCCAGAGTAAGCTTTACATCCGAAACGCCCTGACGAATATCCACCGACTTATCGTACATGGTGCGAAGTTGCAGTGATGGCGGAAGGCTGGCTTGCAGTTTTGGCAGCAACTTCTCAATGTCATCTACAATAGCAATAGTGTTGGCATCGGGCTGCTTTTGAATAGCCAGAATAACGGCGCGGCTGAATTTGCCGCCGGCGTAATACCACGCCTCTTGTTTATCGTTAACAACGCCATTGAACACCCGTGCGACCTGGTCCAGTCGCACCACTGCGCCGGTGGCGGCGTTGCGCTGCACGATCAGAGGGCGGTACGCAGCCGCCGTCGTCAACTGGCCCTGAGAATATATTTGGTAAGCTCTCTGGTCGCCCCACAGCACCCCGGTTGGCTGATTAACATTGGCGTTTTGAATGGTCTGCATGAGCTGGTCTATGCCGATGCCGCGGGCGGCCAACGCCTTGGGGTTTACCTGAATCCGTACCGCAAAAGTTTGAGCGCCAAAAACGTTAACGGCCGCCACCCCGTTGACC
Organism: Phycisphaerae bacterium; assembly: GCA_049965775.1. Lineage (GTDB taxonomy): Bacteria > Planctomycetota > Phycisphaerae > WQYP01 > WQYP01 > JABEVB01. The sequence goes on along the minus strand of JBMFVX010000016.1, from coordinate 31,761 downwards.
TCCGAGATGGCATCGCCGAGGAGATTTTCCGCGTAATCGTCAACGGTATACATGGGCAGCGTTTTGGATTGCAGCACCAGTAGAAGGATCGCTTGATCTGCCGGATTGACCTTGCGGTAGGTAGGTGGGTTCGGCATGTTATGCGGCAATTGGCCGCCGGCACGAGATATGGCCGCTTGTACATCCAAAGCGCAGTTATTAATGTTGCGGCTAAGCGCGAAGGTAAGCGTAATGGAAGTAGTGCCAAGTGAGCTTTGGCTTGTCATAGCCTGCAGGCCGGCAATCTGAGTAAATTGCTTTTCCAGTGGCGTGGCAACCGACGACGCCATGGTATAAGGATTTGCTCCTGGCAACGCGGCACTGACAACAATTGTCGGACGGCCAACATCGGGTAAATCGCTGACCGGCAGCTTGGTATAAGCCATAATTCCGAAGATGAGCAGCGTAGCCATCAGCAGTGTTGTGGCAATTGGCCGGCGAATAAAGATACTGGACAAATTCATGGTTTACCCTTCGAGCGGGTCGCCGGCGCCGAAGATGCAGTGGATGCTTGCGGCGCGCCGCCAGAGGTGGAAATCGTCTCGCTTGGGCCAATTAAACCATGCGTTACGATAACGACCGGCCCACCGGGCACGACATTGACTTGCCCATTGGTAACCACCACTTCACCGGGCGAGAGTCCTTTAGATATTACGGCCAAGCCATGATACAAAAATGCCTCCTGCACTACCTGTACGACTGCTTTGTCGTGTCGCACAACGAACACATAATGTCCTGGTTGTCCCGATTCCACAGCAGAAAGAGGCACGACGAGGGCATGATGGGCAATGCCCACCTGCACGGTTGCATCGCAGAACTCGCCCGGCCATAACACCTCGCGATTGTTTGCCAGTGTGCCCATCAACTCAATGGTGCCAGTTGCGGCATCTACCGCGTTGTTAACAAAACTCAACACCCCTGTGGCACGAACGGGTGGCGAGCCATGCAGAGCCACTGTTACGGAAGGCTTGACGGCCAGGCGATAAGCCGCCAAGACCGCCGGCAAATCATCCTGTGGCAGTGAAAACGCCACATAAATGGGTTGAATCTGATTGATAACCAGAACGTTAGTCGTGCTCGCTTTTAAAGCCGTTCCGGGGTAGGCCAGGAGATTGCCGGCGACACCATCAAACGGAGCCTTAATGGTGCAATAATCGAGGTTGATGCTTGCTGCCCTAAAGTTTGCCTTGGCCGCATCCACGGCTTTTCGCGCTGCGGTCAGAGATGCGTCCCCATTGGTCACGTTGGCCGTCGCCTGATCAAACGTGGCGCGATAAGCGTCGTATTGTGTAACCGACAACGCACCTCCATGCGGCCCAAGCTTTTGCGCACGCGCCCAGTCCGCCGCGGCATCGGTCAATGCGGCGCGATAACCGCTAAGTTTAGCGGCTGCTACCAGCACATTCGCCCTGGCACCGGCCAATGCAGCCTGGGCCAGGGCCACGGCGGCCATGTACGGGCGTTTATCGAGCACAAATAATGGCTGGCCTGTTTTAACCGCTGCACCAGGCTGTACCAACACCTGTGCAACCACGCCGTCAATCTGTGGTTGAAGCGTAACTGAAGCGACGCTCTGAATGGACCCAATATTTGAAAACTCAATAGGAACATCCATGGCTCGGACGATGGCTACCGAGACAGGGACTGGAGCCGCCTTGGCGGCCGGTGCTGGCTTTTTGGTACAACCCGCCAAGGCCCAGATTCCACTGGCGCCAACAACCGCAAGTGCGACCGTAAAACGTCTTTTGATAACTGAAATCACCTGGTAACCCTCTCGTAGCCATTGGTGGGGCTGTTTGATCTTGGAATTCGCGGATGTACCCTTTCGCCTTCGCGCTAAAAATTGTAGTCGGCGATGGTAAGGCAGTCCAGCAAACGGATGCGTAAGGTGAAAGCATAGATCATTGCGTCCATTGAGACAAAGCAAGAAACCCTGATAGGAAGATGGCCAAGAGCATGCTAAAATTGATATATAGATTGGCCTTTTGGACCGACATGGATAAATGGTGCAGCCAGTGAGACTATCACGTGAAATTCGGTTTGGAATGCATGATTCAACGGTAGCGACAAAATCGCCTAATAGCTTTGCCGGCAATCCACCTCTATTCGGCATTGCACCATTTCTCACGTTAACGGCAACGGTGGAGGGGCGACCCGATGCCAACACTGGCATGCTCATCAACATTAAACAAGTGGATGAGCATTTACGCCAAATCGGGGCGGATAAACTTCAAAAACACTTTATGACTACTGGGCATACACGGCGGTTCTTCTCAGGTGTAGAAGCAATTCAGATGCTTCATGCGGCCTTAAGAAATCTATTTTTGCCGCTTAAACTTCAGCGATTGCGGCTCGGCATAAGTCCATACCTTTACTATGAATACCGGCAGGAGGAGTTTCCTTTGATTATCATGGCGCAACGGTTCGAATTCTCGGCGGCTCATCGCCTGCACTCAAGCAGCATGAGCGAGCAGGAAAATCTTCGCACCTTCGGCAAATGCAACAATCCCAATGGCCATGGCCATAACTATGAGTTGGAGGTGGCCATTGCACGTAAAGTTGACGCTCCGGCGGAGGCCGGCCTGACCCTGGCTGAACTTCAGGAGGTGGTCAATCGCGAAGTTATAAATCGCTTTGATCATAAGAATCTTAATCTTGACTGTGAAGAGTTTGCGTCGCTGAACCCTACCGTTGAAAATATCGCGCAGACCATCTTTGATCGCCTGCAATTGGCTTTGGCCGGCCGCGCGGAACTGCAAAGCGTGAAAGTTTGGGAAACCCCAAAAACCTGCTGCGAAGTCTGCCGCTGAGGCTTATAATGATATTTATGCCTACCCCGGCTGTGTTGTTTCCGCATCAATAGCCATGCGGTGCCATTTAAGTGCCTCTCTTTGATTGCGCGATACACCCAGGCCATTTTCATAGAAGTAAGCAACATCATGCATGGCCGCCAAGTCGCCCATCTCTGCAGCTTTTATAAGCCACGCCAATGCCTGGAGATAATCCTGCGTGGTACCGCGTCCCATAGCGTGTAGGCGGCCAATCGCCGCCATTGCGGCAACATGACCGTGTGCTGCGGCCTTTTGGTACCACAAGAGAGCAAGGTTGAAATTCTGATCAACGCCCCGACCCGTCTCGTAAAATCGGCCCAATTCATACATGGCATAGCCATGGCCCGCATCCGCCGCCTTATCAAACCATCCAAAAGCCGCAGCGTCGTTCTGCAATACCCCATGTCCCGTGGCATACAGAAGGCCAAGGCTCGACATGGCCACACGGCAGCCGGCTTCTGCGGCGCGCGTATACCAACCCAAAGCTCCCGCAATATCCTTGGGGACTCCGTGACCCTTTTCAAATAATCGGCCTAATGCATACATTGCCGTGACGTCACCAAGAACCGCTGCCCGTTCGTACCATTGAATTGCCTGTTGCACATCGGCCTCAATGCCGCGTCCTTCTTCATAAAGATAACCCAGTGCCGCCATTGCCGTAACATCGCCTGCCTCGGCTGCACGTTGAAACCATGTGAACGCTTTGCTGGCGTCGCGCGGCACACCTCTTCCAGCAGCATACAAGGCGCCAATGTTTCGCATGGCCGCCGAGCTTCCCGCTGCCGCCGCCCTCTGAAACCAAGCCATAGCTTTGACGGCATCCTGGCCCACACCTTTGCCTTGACTGTAGAGAATGGCAATCCGGTTCATGCTGGTGGGGTCACCTGCAGCTGCTCGCTCGTGGTGCTGTGCCAGCGTCAATTGATCGGCATAATCAGGAAGGTCCGCCTGAAACACTGATGTTTCCGCATGATCCGGCGAGGCTTGTGGCGCATTCTCGTTGGAGCGAGCAATCAGGGCGGCCAAGCGCCCCTTACGAAGCGTTTGCTCCGTTGTTTCGCTGCTGAGCGTGCGCCAACAGTCACTGCAAACCACATGCTGTTCCCATAGATGAGGATGCTCAAGCCGACCTATGGTGCGGGCGCAGTTCTCGCATTGTTCTATCTCACGGGGTGGCTGATCAGTATTGTTGTCGGCTATTGCAGAAGAATCCATGGGCATGCCTCCAATGGCACAGTGTAACGTTCACCCTATACGGTTAAGATTGTATGATGAGAATCGGGCTTAAACAATGCCCGCCTTTTGTATGGAGTTTTTATGAAGCACAAACCACTTTCTGGCAGAACCGCTTTGATTACCGGTGCCAGTGCGGGCATAGGACGTGCCACAGCTGAGGAACTCGCCATCATGGGAGCGCGAGTGGTGGTGACTGCGCGGCGTCGTTCATTGCTCGATTCGCTCGTGCGAGCCATCGAAGCAAAGGATGGCGAGGCTAAGGCCTGCGTTCTTGATGCATCAAACCCGGAACAAATCATGCGGGTTTGGGAGCAATCAGTGGCATGGGCCGGCAAGCTGGATACCATTGTGGTTAACGCTGGTCGAGGATTGGCAGGTGGATTGCTGTCCAGTGATGCGTCCCAATGGGAGCAAATATACAAACTTAACGTACTGGGGGCCGCTTACCTGATGCGGCTAGCCGCCGAGCACATGGTTCAGCAGGGTGGCGGCGATATTGTAGTGCTCGGATCGGTCTCGGGCCTGAATATCTCCCCGTTCAGCGGATTTTATGGATCGAGTAAATTTGCAATAACGGCAGCCGCCGAGGCACTCCGTCGTGAAGTGGCAGCCAAGTCAGTTCGCGTAACTGTTATAAAACCAGGCATTGTCCTGAGCGAATTTCAGGATCAGGCTGGATATGAACCGAGCCTCGCCGCAAACTGGCAGGCGAAGTTCGGCAAACTACTCGAGCCGCAGGATGTAGCTCGTGCGATTGGCTTTGTAGTGTCACAGCCGCCGCACGTCCACATAAACGATATTGTAATCAGGCCCACAGGGCAGGATTACCCCTGAATACTGCGCCATGACCGATGGCCCATTAAGGTCAGGACTCTATGGCACGTTCCGGTGTTCCAGTGCATCGACCGAATATCATGCGACCGGCGGAGGTCTGAACGGCATTGGTCACCAACACTTCCACCTCACTGCCGATCTTATCGCGACTGCCCTCAACAACCACCATGGTGCCATCATCCAGATATCCGACTCCCTGACCGCTTGCTTCGCCCGGTTTTACAATGCGAATACGCATCTTTTCGCCGGGAAGCACTGTTGATTTTACGGCATTGGCCAAGTCGTTGATATTGACGACCGCAACGCCATGCAGACCCGCAACTTTATTGAGATTATAGTCGTTGGTGATGATGCGAGCTGTCTCCTGCTGTGCCAGTCCAACCAACTTCTGATCCACCCCTTCGAATTTATCATTGTGGGCCAATACGCCATCCCATATGTGCAACTCAACGCGGGGCATCTCCTGCAGCTTTTTGAGCACTTCCAGCCCCCGTCGGCCGCGGCTGCGCTTAAGCCTATCACTGGAATCCGCCACTGCTTGAAGTTCATTGATGACAAACCGCGGAACCACCAAGCGTGATTCAAATATGCCCGTCGCCGCCACTTCGGCTATCCGGCCGTCAATAATTACACTGGTGTCAAGAATATAGGGCTTGGGCCCGCGCGTCGCGCGACTGAATTCAACATAGGGAATAATAAACCTGAAGTCGTCCTTGGTTTGCAGAATAAGTGACACGCTCAAATAGCAGGCGCACAGGCCAAGCAGAAGCTTCCCACCCATTATTACCGGCTGATAGGCCAATCGAGTGCTTGACTCAAGAAAAACGCCCGTAATTTGATCTGCGAGGTAGGCGAGCGCCAGCGATATTAATATTCCCACCAGCAATCCGAAAAACAGACCGGCCAATGCTGAAAGGTTCTTTTTACGGACAAGCACATCTATGGTTATGACCGCAAAAGCCAATACCACACCGCCGAGCATAATGAGATAAGGCCCCCAGCCAAGATACTGTTGGCCATTAAGGGACCTCGCCAGGTACGCTGAAGCGACGATTCCAACGAGTATAAAAAATACTGCTCGGATTACATTTAATATCACGGCGCACCTATCCTTTTCGGATCATCATCCGACCCTGGCAACTTTACAAAGTCCGTACCGACTTGAAACTTTCTTTATTATACGGCTTAACGGTGTAAGTGCCATAAACATGTATAGCGGGGGAGGTGAGGCGATATCAGCTAAAGCCGATGCAACGCGTCAAATTTCGGCGGGTATGTCGCGCCGATATGCGTCAAACAGAGCCATAAACTCGCTGTTAAATACAAAGTTAAACTCCGGAAATCTAGCCCCGGCGAGATTTTGATCTATATGAGAAAACATCATCTCTACCTCACCGACGGCCAATTCTCGCGTGCCCGATTCATCGGTCTGGCGGCTGAATATCTTGCCCTCAACGGAAGCTCCAACCTCGTTGATTTGCAATATGTTGGCTCTGTAGATGAGGGTTTCACCCGGTCGAACCAGCCGCACAAAAGTCGCCTTGCCGATCTTTGCCAGTATCACCTTCTCCTGAAAGTTCCGCCATGCGCCGACGAGAATGCCGGCAGTTTGTGCCATGCCTTCAATCATCAGGGTTGAGGGCATCAGGGCAAAGCCGGGGTACAAATCATGCAAGTGCTCTTCCGCCGCGGTTACATTTTTAATAGCGACCGCTGCCTTGCCTTGCTCAAAGGACTCAAACCTGTCAATCCAAATCCACCGCATTAGAGGCCTTTCTATTCACGATCTTTGCGTTTGGTGGCCAGAACTTGTATAGACCGCCGGCTCCGCATAAAAACGCAAGGCTCAAGCGGGGGGCACCCATCTTGAACCTTGCGATCTCTTTTACAGTTCAACACGCTTTCGGTTACAGAAGACCATCTTTTTTGGCGATGTATTTAATCAGGTCCACCACGCGGTTGCTATAACCCCATTCGTTGTCGTACCAACTCACAAGTTTGAAGAAATGGGGATTAAGTTCAATACCGGCCTTGGCGTCATAAATACTGGATCGCGAATCGGTGATAAAATCGCTCGAAACCACCTCTTCATCTGTGTAACCCAGAATACCCTTCAAGCGACCTTCAGATTCCTTTTTGATGGCCTCGTTGATTGCCGCCAACGACGTATCTTTTTTCGTGCGGACCGTCAGGTCTACCACCGACACATCGGGAGTTGGCACGCGAAACGCCATGCCCGTAATCTTGCCCTTAAGTTCCGGAATAACCAGTGTAGCCGCCTTTGCTGCTCCGGTGGCTGCCGGAATCACGTTTTGCCCGGCACCACGCCCACCGCGCCAGTCCTTTTTGGACGGACCATCAACAGTTGGCTGCGTGGCGGTGGCTGCATGTACGGTTGTCATCAGCGCTTCTTCAATGCCGAAGTGATCGTTGACCACCTTGGCAAGCGGCGCCAGGCAGTTGGTTGTGCAGCTTGCATTCGACACAATTTTATCCGTCGCGGGGTGGAACTTCTCTTCGTTGACGCCCATCACGAAGGTTGGAGTCTCTTTGTCTTTGGCTGGCGCAGATAAAATAACCCGTTTGGCGCCCGCCGTCAGATGCTTACCGGCTCCGTCCTTGTCGGTAAAAAGCCCGGTGGACTCAACCACGTAATCAATGTTCATGCTTGCCCAAGGCAAGGTGGCGGGGTCGCGCACGGCCAAGGTCTTTACAAAGTGACCGTTAACCATAATTCCTTCTTCACCCTTGGCCGAAACTTCGCCTTTGAACTTGCCATGAGTGGAGTCATGCTTCAGCAAATAAGCCAGGTTGTCTGCCGGAACCAAATCGTTAATGGCTACAAATTCAATCTGCGAATCGCCGCAACCAGCCCGAAAAACCAAACGACCAATGCGACCGAATCCGTTGATGGCAACTCTTACTTTGCCCATGTTGGGGGATCTCCTGTTAGTCTACACATTTTGCGCATGCCCGTCTTTACAAAACCAGACGCGGCGCGCGAAATTCATAGCCGTGACAATCACGGCCAGCAAGACAGATAATACAAGTATCGGCGTTTGCAGGCAACATTTCCGCCAACTCAGCCTGAAAGCCATCCTTGCCATACGCGACGAACACTGTATTGTAGTGAGCAAATACAGCGTTGATGCGATTAATGTATCACGTTTTAAGGCTAGTTGCGCAGCTAACCAGGAGAAATAATGAGCGATCTTTTTAATCTGCAAGAGCGTGTAATTGTCGTCACGGGCTCTACTGGATCTCTTGCTGGCTCTGCCGCCGACTATCTGGCAAGCCAGGGTGCCCGGGTTGCATACCTTGGGCGCAGCAAAGAAAAGCTTCAGATCGCACTCGAGCGTTGTCGTGCCGCATATCCAGCCTCCCAATGTGAAGGCTATGTTGCTGATGTGCTCGATAGACCATCTCTTGAAAAAGCCCGCGAGCATATTATGCAAAAGTGGGGGCGTATAGACGCCTTGGTTAACGGCGCTGGAGGCAACATGCCGGGCGCCACCATCTCACCGGACAAGAGCTTTTTTGATCTGGACTTTGAGGCCTTTCGTCAGGTTGTGGATCTGAATCTTCATGGCACGGTTTTGCCCTCACTCATTTTTGGGCCGGCTCTGCAGCTTGCGGGACATGGGGCGATAGTCAATTTTTCGTCCGCTTCGGCGCCGCAGGCGGTTACGCGCGTGGTGGGTTACTCGGCGGCCAAAGCCGGCATTGAAAATTTTACCCGATGGCTGGCTGTAGATATGGCTCGGCGGACGAATGGCAAAATTCGCGTCAACGCGGTGCTTCCGGGGTTTTTTCTTGGTGAGCAGAATCGCCGGCTTCTTACGAACGAAGACGGGGCGCTCACGCCGCGCGGACATACCATAACGGCTAAAACACCATTTGGCAGGTTCGGTGTGGCGTCCGAGCTTCACGGGGCCATTCACTACTTGCTCTCGGATGCATCTGCTTTCGTGACAGGCATTATTTTAGCGGTGGACGGTGGATTTGGAGCATTTTCAGGCGTGTAGCAACCTATGAAGCTGCAATGGCCTTGCGAATAGCGTTCATGAGTTGGTCTACCTTAAAAGGCTTGCAAAGCACTTCGCTTAAACCTTCCTGCGATGCGCGTGTAATGCTGTGGGCCGGGTCGTAGCCAAAGCCCGTCATAAGTATAACCGGCGGCGCATGTCCCAATTTTTGAGCCATGCTAAAAATCTCATATCCATTTTTGTGCGGCATTTTGATGTCAGAAATGACCAGATCATAGCGGCTTTCGCCGGCAAGCAGAGCACAGGCCTCCGCGCCATCGGCCGCGGCGTCAACCACACAGCCACAGCGGGCAAGAATAGCTTGAATGGTTTGTCGAATGGAGGGTTGGTCGTCGGCGACGAGAACCCGTTTATCTCGCAGCATGGGGTCCCGAGAGAAGCCGTCACTGGATGCGGAATCTATAATTCTCTGCGGGCCGGCTGAGGCGGCGCTCATACCGGCGCGAATTTTATTTACGTTTTGGACTATGCTATCTATCAGGTGCTGCACCTCATCGTTGCCGATGTATTGTTCACGCAGAGCCGCGGCATCCATGGCTATATCGTTAAGCGGCCCGGCGATTTCGCCGGCAACATCCCGCACCAACCGGCCGCTGGTGGTGTACCTCTCGACAATAAGGAGCTGGAGTATATTGAGCGCTATAGCCAGGTAGCGTCCAAAGATCTCGGCAAACTGCCGATCATCCTCGGTAAAAAACGCGTATTCGTTCGACTCAATGTTGAAGATGCCGATTGTTTTATCGTGCAGCATAAGCGGGACGGTTAAACTGCTTTGAGCCGAGTTTAAGCCGGGTATATACCGTGGGTCGCGGGCTACATCGGGTGCAATGTATGATCGGCCTGTTGAGGCCACGTAACCGCTAATACCATTGCCGTCCGGCTCGCAAAATAGCTCGACATCCGCTGCTTCGGGAGGCATACCGACATTTATCACCGGTTCGAGCTTGTTGGTCTTGAAATCCAGCAGCCGGATGGAAAAATGATCAAAGTGCATAAGCTGGCGGCAAAATTTGATGATCTTGTCTTCCAACAGCTTCAGACGCTCCATCACGTTCAGCTTGGCGATTGAATCGCCTTCCAAACGCACCAGTTCACGGCCTGCTTTATCAATGGCATCGAGTTTGGCCTGGAGGCGGCGGGTTTTGGTGGCATCCCAGCAGATGGCGACTACCTGGGTAATAGTACCAACTCCATTAATGACCGGCGAGCACACCAATTCAAAAAAATACTTGTCCTCAATGTTAATGGCAAACTTTTTGCAATGACCAGCCAGTACAGGTGCTGCGGGGGAGTTGCCTGCGGCTGCCGGTCGTGCCGCTTCAATAAAATTCTGCAACGCGTCCTGACACTGTGCGAAGATTCGGCCCTGTATCTCCGGCGGCCATTGACGCATTCGGCGATTGGCCCAGCACACGCGACCATCAGGCGACACCATGCATACGCCTTCGCCAATGGTGTCGAGAATGAGGCTCGATTGCTGCGACGCTATCGCCCGTTCCATGGGCAAAAAGTCACCAGCCACTGACAGTATCGCATCGAAATGGCCGCTGCGCAGAGCTTTGAGGGCATCTTCTATGCTCGCGGCATTCACAATATCAAATTGTCGGTCCAGAAAATCCAGGATTTTCGAATTGCGCAGTTCCGGCCCCGTCACCACCAACAGCCGGTGCAAAATTGCGGCGTCATTCATGATCAGGCCCCTGAGGCAAATCCTTCGCTACTATAACCTTTTTACGTCGCTAATCAAAACCACATCAAATCTGCACGGCCAATCGTAGCGGTCGCGGCCGGGATTGGCCAATCCGCAGCAATATTCAACCAACTTTAATTTCAATCGGTTATGCATCGCGCCGGAGGCGAGGTGCCGCGAGAGTCCTAGAAATCCGGCCATTGAGAGAGGCCGGCATAAGGCCGATATTTTATAGAGCACAATATTTAACTAACTGTTCGACCTAACCGATAAGACGAATGTCTTAATATTCTTCAGGCTGTTGTTAGCGAATTGGTTGATGACCATGACTCAGGTTGATAGTAGCCCAGACCTCGATGTTTACTCTGTTCTTGAGCGACAGGAACGGCGGAAAGTTGCGGCGGGCCTGTATGAACGCGGCGAGGAAGCCCTTTTTGGCATGGGGCATACAGCCAAAGATTTTGACGAAGCTCGCGAATATTTTGAGGATGCGGCCAAACTTGGGTATGGCCGGGCGTTTTGGCGGCTTGGTTGGATGCGTATGCTGGGTCAAGGGTTGCCTGCCAGTGCCCTGGGCGCTGCCGCTATTTGGGAGGCTGGAGCCGAACGTCAGGACCGATTCTGCTGGGGCGAGCTGGCATGTCGCCGCGCCATCGCCGGAGACTCTGGTGGGGCGGTCGTGGCTTGGCAAGCATTTTTCCAGTCCACCGAAATATTTTCCGAGGAAGAAGAGATTGACGTTGGTTGGCTGGTTTGCCGGTATCTGGAGTGCTGGAAAGCTTTTCGGCTGGAACCTTTGATGGTCGAATCCGTACGCTGCTTTGCGGCCGAAGCGCGTCGTGCTGCCGTTGAAATGATCAGAGGTTATGAAGCCAAACTGGGTCGCGAGCAAGCCGCCCGTGATCCGACCTGGCGACTCGCCACCAACGCATTGCGGGTTCTGGGCGAACTGTTAAACACAAAGCGGGGCAGTTAAGGTGCAGGCAGGCCTGCGGCTTTAAGATGGTTTTCATCCGAAGGCCGTGCGATTATGCTACTGCAATGAAACGATTGCGGTTATCTCCAAACAACTTGATCACTCGCTGCCTGGAGTGGTTCGTCTGCGCCGGTTTTTTAATCTTCCTGGCTGGCTGCTCTGGTGGTTCACCAATTACCATCCGGCCGCTTGCTGCTGCGACACAACGTATTTTTATACCACACCTTGATCGGGCGTTTTATCGCCGATCACGGTTTGGCACATACTACTTTTATCTATCCTCCGCCGCCCCGCAAAAGCCTCAGGCGCGGCCCATCCGGCAAATTTTATTGATGCGGGTCTTTTGGCGGCCGGTGGGTGGGGAAACATCATTGCTGCCTACGGCGATCAACGCCACCTTCAGGTATATGGTCATTACCCCCACAGGAGCCGGGATGTATGAGGGTGCCGGTCTGGTGCGTCTGCACGACGACCGCGGATCGCATCATATGCACGCCACCTTGGAAGATGGGGACCTGCGTCTCGTGGCGGCAAGTGGTTATTTTAGAGACGCATTGGGGCCATCCAGAATTCATGGAAGCTTTAAGGCGGTTCTAGCGGAAGGTGATGAAATTCGCCTGACCCTTCTTGCTCGGCGCCAATTCTTTATGCACACACTAAAAACAAGTACCGCCGCGAGGTAGCATGAAGACACGATATTTCATTACCGGCGGGGCAGGTTTTATCGGCAGTCACCTGACCGAATTGCTTTTGCGCCATGGCCACGAGGTTTATATTCTCGACGATGAATCCACCGGGTCGCGCCGTAACCTGCATCATCTCGAATCGTCACCGGCACTGCATTTTCACGCCGGGTCCATTATGGAAACCACCCTGCTGGAAAAGTTGGTGGGAACCTGCCATGTCGTGGTGCATTTGGCTGCTGCGGTTGGTGTTAAATATGTATTGGATCACCCGTTGCAAAGCATCATGACCAACGTGGTCGGTACCGAGCACGTGCTAAGAGCATGCCACAAGTATGAAAAGCCCCTGTTTTTGGCGAGCACCAGCGAAGTCTATGGCGTGCAAACCAAAGCACCGTTGCGCGAGGACGATTTTTGCGTTCTGGGCGCAACTTCCGTCAGCCGGTGGTCGTACGCTTGTTCCAAAGCCTTGGATGAGTTTATGGCCTTGGCCTTTCATCATCAGGGCGCATTTCCCGTAACCATCGGCCGATTTTTTAACACCGTTGGCCCGCGACAGTCGCCGGCCTATGGCATGGTTTTGCCGCGGCTGGTAGACCAGGCGTTGACTCATCAACCTATGACCGTTTTTGGCGATGGCTCCCAGACCCGCACGTTTACCCATGTAGCCGACTCCATTGATGCCATCCAGCGACTGCTGGATTCCCCAAGTGCGGCAGGCGAAGTTTACAACATCGGTGGCACACAGGAAGTTTCAATATTTTCTCTGGCCGAAATGGTTCGTCATGCCACTCACAGCCGCTCACCGATTAAACTGGTACCTTACGATCAGGTCTACGACCGAAACTTTCAGGATATGCCAAGGCGAGTGCCAGATGTTTCAAAGCTTAAGAGCGTGACGGGTTTTGAACCGAAATTTGATTTAATGCAAATTATTGACGATGTTGTGGCAGACCGCCGTCGGCAGCTTTAGCGCAACAACCATTTATATTCTATAATTAATCCGCCCAAACAGCCCGGATTCAAGGATTTATAACGTCCTATAATGTATGTTATGTTAAATTGGTTGGTGAGACCGACATCGCTTTATTCAACAATCGCATCGTCAGGCTCCCGGTATTGATGGTGTTGGCGCATTATCTGTTTGGCTGGCCGTAATAAGCATTGGCCCCATGTTTTCTGAGGAAATGTCTCTCCATAAGCACTTTGCCAATTGCGACTGCCTTCGGATTCAGTTGCATGGTTTGCAGGCACATCTTGGCCACATATTCCATCACAATCGCATTTTCAAGTGCTTTAGCTGGCGACGATCCCCAGGCAAATGGTGCATGGCTTTTTACCAGAACGCCGGGCGTATTCATCGGGTTAATACCGCGAGTCTCGAAGCATCCCGAAATCAAAAGGCCCGTGTTAAGTTCATAGTTTTCTGCGATCTCTCTGGGCGACATATCCTGTGTACATGGAATACAGCCATAAAAGTTGTCGGCGTGTGTGGTGCCCATACATGGAATGTCACAGCCTGCTTGGGCAAAGCTTGTAGCAAAATCTGAATGGGTATGCACCACGCCACCAATAGCGCCGAATGCCCGATACAAATGCAAATGTGTCGGCGTATCCGATGATGGCCGTCCTTTGCCTTGTATAACCTCGCCTGAAGCAATCGCAAGTACAATCATGTCATCCGACGTCAGACGCTCGTACGGTACGCCGCTGGGCTTAATTGCCATGACGCCTTCGGTGCGATCAGCTCCACTTGCATTACCCCAAGTCAACACCACAAGACCGGCTTCAACCAGCGACCGGTTAACTCGGCATACCTCTGCCCGCAAAGACTCGAACCGGCTCATCGTCGCACCTCATCGCGGATGGTCAGCAGGCTCTTCATAACGCCGGCAATCTCCCCTGTGCCGGCAGAGTTGACACCAAACGCGTCGTGCAGCACCCGGTACTGACGGTACAGTCGGTCATACACGGCGACATACGCCGGCTGCGGCGTATACACTTTCTTCTGGATGCCCGTCATGGCGGCGGTCGCCTCGGCGAAGTTCGGATACACGCCGGAAACAACGGTCGCCGCAATGGCGGAACCGAGCGAGCAGGTCTGCCTGCTGCGCGAAATAGCGATGGGACGCCCCATCACGTCGGCATAAATTTGCATGATGAGCGGATTTTTCGCAGCGATGCCGCCGCAATTGATTACACGTTCGCAGCGTACGCCGTACTCCTCCAGTCGCTCCATGATAACACGCGAGCCAAAGGCGGTAGCCTCTATGAGGCTGCGATAGATTTCGGCCGGCGTGGAATAGAGCGTCAGGCCAACAATCGCTCCGGTAAGCCGCTGGTCCACCAGAACCGTCCTATTTCCGTTATGCCAGTCCAATGCCAGCAGGCCGCTTTCTCCAGGTTTGAGTTTACCGGCTGCCCGCGTCAATGCCTCATACGAGCCGATACGGCCTCCGGGCGCGATCTCGTTGACAAACCAACCAAAGATATCGCCTACAGCCGATTGGCCTGCCTCGAGGCCAAAATAGCCCGGCAGTACTGATTCGGGAACAATGCCGCAGAGGCCTGGAATGTCGGCCAGACCGCTGTCTATCGGAGCCACCATAATGTCGCAGGTGGAGGTGCCCATAATTTTGACAAGTGTGTTGTCGGAAATACCCGCGCCAATCGCTCCCAGATGGCAGTCGAACGCCCCAATCGCCACCGGGATGTTTTCAGGGAGGCCGAGGGCCGTCGCCCAGGCTGCCGTTAACCTCCCCGCCGACGCAGACACATTGTAAACTTGGTTTGGGAGGCTCCTGCGAACCTTAACAAGACGCGGGTCGAGTTTGCCGAGAAATTCTTCATCAGCATAGCCTCCCCACTCGCGGTTGAAAAACGCCTTATGCCCGGCCGCGCATATGCCCCGGCGAATTTGTTCCGGCCGTACATTTCCCGTGAGTTGAGCAGGTACAAAGTCGGCTAGTTCCACCCAACTGGCTGCGGCATCGAATACTTCCGGACTGGTACGCGCGCAATGCAGAAGCTTTGCCCAAAACCATTCAGATGAATATCGCCCGCCGATCTTTGCCATGTAGTTAGGCCTCATCGCGCGGCCCAGCTCACTTATTTCACCCGCCTCGATGTGGCTGGTATGGTCCTTCCAAAGCCACGCGAGTGCGGCCCGATTTTTTTTGAACTTGGGCAGCATGGCCAGAGGCGTGCCGGAAGCATCAATTGGCATTGGCGTGGACCCTGTGGTGTCCACGCCAATGCCAACCACACGATCTGGGCTGAAACCGCGTATTTGCGACGCTCGATGTACGACGCTGCGAATGGTTTTTTTTATGCCGAGCAGGTAGTCGGCGGGCTGCTGCCTGGCAAGATTGGGATTTCTTCCGTCGAGAATTACGCCCTGGCGACCATGCGGATAGTCAAAAGATTTCTCTGCCAGTTCCCGCCCATTCGCGGTATCCACCAGCAACGCGCGAACCGAACTGCTTCCAAAATCCAAACCTATAACGTAATTCGACGCCATTACCGCACCGTCCTTTACGCCTTGTTTGTCCTATCGGGTGATTTATCTATCTACGCGTTACACGCCATGATGATAAGTGTTCCATCCAAGGTAGTTTCCTAGAGCATCTTCGAGTGATCCGGCCACCCTGGCCTTTACTGCGGCCACATGGTGCTCAAAGCCGTGCTTGCAAATGTACTGCAGCAAACTCTGCAAATTCTTGATATGAAACACGCCATAGCCGCCAAAGGTTTCCAGTTTGTCGTCCGTAAATGTTCCCTCGCCAATATAGACGTTGATGCAACCGTGCAGATCGTCCGTAGACACGCGGCAATATGTAAAAGGCCCCGGGCTGATCCGGCCCACGATGGTGCCATAAGTATTGTCCCGCCCCACCGTACCGGCGATAATCTCCTGGTAATCCATCTTTTGATGTTCAAAGAAGTCCTTAGGCAAATTGGAGCAGTGAAAAACGACTCCCTTGTCGCGATCACTGCCGTAGTTGTTGTTCCAATCTAGCAGGGCTGCGGGACTCTGTGCGGCAAGCACTAAAGCGTACATGCCAACCACGCCCGCAATATCTGTCTCGCAGGCGCTTGGCATGAGGCTGTTCGACATCATGCTCATGAGCGTGCAAGGCACCACGCCGTAGAACTCTTCCAGCGAGGTCCAGCATTGGATTGCGGTGGCATCGAGACCGTTTTTTTCCACCCAACGGTCAATCGCCACGCCCAGCTTGGCCATCTTAATCACAGGCAACTGCGGAATCGCTCCTGTGCTGGTGTATTGTTGAATGGCGGTAAGCTTCTGCTTGACCGCCGCGTCGGCGTCCGACATTTTGGCAGTCCACCCCAAAATTTCGGACAGGTCGAGCGTCTCCACGGTTATGCCGCTGTGCTCCAGCAGCTTTTCGCTGTAGCGAACGGTATTAAACGCTCCTGGACGCGCGCCGATCGCGCCAAGTCGGCAGTTGCGCAACTTTTTAACTACCCGGCAGGTGCTTGCAAAGCGTTGCAAATCAGCCGCAAACTCCGGGGTATCCGGGCTGATTGTGTGTGTTGTCGTGAGCGAGTACTTGATGCCGTATTGCCGGAGGTTGTTGCATACCGACATCTTGCCGCAAAAACTGTCGCGGCGATCTTTGATGGTCATTTTGGCGCCGTCATCGCTGTAGGCATGAATCAGCACCGGCACATTCAAGCCAGACCAGCGAATGGTATTGGCAACGGCCCGCTCGTCGCCGAAATTCGGCAGCGTGACCAGTATGCCGTCAATTTTTGCGGCACTGGCTTTAAATAGGTCTGCGCACTTTCGTGCGTCCGCATGGCTCTCAACCGCTCCATAGGTGGTCGCCTCAACCGGCAACGCCACAACTGAAATATTTTCGCGGGCGAGTACCTCCAGAATCTGTTTGCGCCCCGATTCACACAAATGGGATGGAAAAAATCCACGATTACCAACAATGAGTCCTAAGGTCGCCATTAACATTTTGTTCCACAAAAGCATCTCGTCCGGCGGCCGGACGTTTCACAAGAGGATGCTACTTTTACTCCACAAGAGTGTCAATCATCAATTGCGCAATGCATTATATCATTTAGCGCAGCGATCTGCCGGCTCAAATAGTCTGGCCACCACTTCGTTTTGCGGTTAAAATCCTCACAAATTCGGCTGTTGCAAGCCGGAAACGAGTTAAGGACGTGTCCTTAAGCTCCAACCGAGGCCCCATGACGCACATTGCAAAACTACTTTCATTGGCGGCGGCTCTGCCGCTTGTAACGTCCTTGATCCTCTTTGCCGCGCCCGAGCGCATCCGGCGCATTGCGCCCTATCTGCCGCTGCTTGCTGTTCTCATTGGTCTAGCTCTGTCCATTTTGTCACTGGCCTACCAGTTGAACCCATCCGTTACCTCGCCGGTCGGCGCACAAACAGTAAGCGTGCCTTGGCTATCCCCTCTCACGTCGGCGACTGGGCCTCATTCGGCCGCTGCACGCAGCTTGGAACCCCACCAACGGAGTTGGCGCCTCACTTTCGGCATTGCCACAGATTCAATAGCAGTCATGTTCTTCGTGCTCATCTTGCTGCTCGGAGTGGCAATCCACGTCTTTTCTATGGGTTATTTGCCCCAGCCGCGTACCGGCCCCCTGTTGTATTCTCTGCTTAGCATGCTTGGATTCAGTCTGCTGTCCGCTGTTATCTCCAGTAATCTGCTGGAAATGATCATCTTCTGGGGCCTCGGAGCATTGTGCATTTACCTGGTTTGCGAGATTGCGACCCCTCGCGACGCGGCCCGGCGCCTTGGAGCCAGTCACTTTTTGCTGATGTTGCTTCTTGCGGGCCTGTTGGCTGTTGCTGGTTGTGCGATGCTGGCAGTACACGGCGGTTTGGCGATGCTGGACATGTTCAATCACGAGGGACACCGTTCACTGGCAATATCGCTTATGCAGTTGGTTCAGACGTCAACTCCCGTCGGCTTGCTGCACTATCACGCCCCACACCTTTTCTGGGGGTTTGACTGGCTCAATTGCAGCGGATTATTGTTTGTGGCGGCTGCCGCCGGCCTCTCGGCGCAATTTCCGTTTCAGTTCTGGCCGGCTGAGTCGGTTGATGCGCCCGCCCCCTTTAATGCTATTCTGCAGGGAGCAATGGTGTCCGGCGCGGGCGCTTTTCTATTGGCGCGGGTGTATCCCTTGCTCACGCTCGATGTACGCCTGGTGCTTGCCATCATCGGCTGTGCGAGCCTCGTGACAGGGCTGCTGTCAGCCTTGGCGCAAAGCGATCTGAAAAAGGTGCTCTGCTGGACTTCCCTGGCGATGAGTGGGTTTACTTTTCTGCTCTTTGGAGTCGGCGACTACAGCGCCGCCCTGCTTTATGCGCTCATCAACACTGTCGCCTTTGCCGGGTTGTTTCTTTGTGCCGGCTCTACCCTTAACTCCACACGCGGCGAACGCGACCTCCGGCGACTTGGCGGCCTGGCCCGACGAATCCCAATAACCGCGGGGCTTTCGCTTATAATTGTCATGGTCTTAACCGGCGCCATCTATATTGCCGGAGGACTCACGGTTCCGCCCGGGTTCACGGCTTTGTATGATTACGCATCTGCCATGGGACACTACGGTTGGTTGCTGTTCTGGCTTCCGGTGTGCGCCTGGATTTTGCTCTCGGTCGTGTTATGGCGATGGTGGTGGCTGATTTTTGGCGGTCAAAGTCGCAATCCCGGAACCGGGGACATTGCCGGTGATTCGGCAAAGCTGACGCTGCCTTTACTTGTGGTGGCAACTTTGGCGGTGTTTATAAGCCATCCTGTCGTGGAAATTAAGACCATTCTCGCTCGGTCCGCGCCGGAGGAGATGCGTGCCCCGCCACCCCATCACGGGGGACATTCAATCGGATTGGCTGTGCTCGCCAACGTGAAATGGGTGTTTGTATTGGGGCCGATCGCGATCATTTCAATATATGCCGGTGGCTTGGCGTTGGCCGACAAAATCCGCCGCTTTCCAGGGGTCAATTTACTGTATATGTGGCTTTACCGAGGCATGTTTTTTAGGGAGATTGCCGAAACAATTATAGCCGGCGGTGCGGCGCTCGCTGCACGAATCACCTCGTTTATTGACCGGCTCCTTTTGAACTGGTTACTCATGATTATAGCTCTCGGATTTCGCAGCATTGGGTTGATGCTATCCACCTTGGACGCACGACTTACGGGGCCAATGACCGATCCGACGTGCATGGCCGTCGGCAATTTGGCACCGCGCGTTCCAGCAACCAGGAAAGACTGGCAGCGCATCGTCCTTGTAATTATGCTGACAGCGTTTATCCTCGCGGCGGTTATGCTTTACGCCCACATGGCGGGCTGGTAAGCGGAGCCGACGGCAGGTGGACTGCCATGCGGCCCGCAGGTTTTGAGGCAGATAACGTTGGTTCACTTTTACGGTTCAAGTTCCATTCTAACTTGCCTTATCCTGTTGCCGGTTATTGGTAGCCTCATGCTGCTTCTGGTTCCGAGCGACAAAATGCGGCTCATTCGGTGGAGCGCATTAATGGTTCTGGCTGGAATGCTGGCCGTGGCCGTAGCCGGCGCATGTTTGTTTCGATGGGCTTTACCGGCACCGCATGACGTTTTTCAACTTCAACAAAAACTTCTATGGATTCCCACGCTTAACATGCATTACTTCGTCGGGGTGGATAATTTATCCATGCCGGCGGTATTGCTCGTCGCACTTTTAGCCTTCATCTCCGGCGTTGCCAGTTTCGGTCTGATCCAAGAAAGCAAAACCTACTATATCCTCCTAATTCTCACGGCCGGTGCGCTTATTGGTGCGATCGTCTCGCTTGATTTGTTGTTGCTTGCCGCATTTCTGCAGATATTTACGCTCAGTGGCTATACCGCGGTAAGTTTGCTCGGCGGGACACGTCGGCACACGGCCGGTCTAAAATTCAACCTCTTTGGCTTCGCAGGGACTTTAGCGCTGTTATGTGGCGCCTTGGTGATTTCTCACGATACGCGCGGTCTGCCGGGTCTGCCGCATGGGACCGTGGACATCGTCACGCTCACAACGCACCCTCAACTCCTTCGGGCAGCGGCAGGCTCGCATACCGCCGAGATTGTTTTCTGGCTGCTTCTAGCAGGCTTTGCCATACGACTGCCCGGTGTCGTGCTGCACCTGTGGCTTCCCGAAATCAGCGTTGAGTCGCCCGCTCCAATTGCAATGTTGATCATGGCGGGTTCGCTGGTGGCGGGCGCATACGGTCTGCTGCGCGTGGTATATCCATTGTTTGCAGACCAAGCGTTCATTTATCGTCCGCTCATATGTGACATTGCCGTCATCGGAATTGTGTACGGTGGACTCTGTGCGTTAGCCCAGACAGATATCAAGAGACTTATAGCTTATTGGCTTCTATCGCAAGCCAGTTATGTACTGCTGGGAATTGCCTTGCTAAACGCCCTGAGTATCCAAGGTGCGATTCTACAGCTTTTTGGCTTGGCCATCGCAACGCCTCTCCTCCTATGGGTGGCCCATGCTATTGAGCAAAGGGCGCACCATACAGATTTGTCGCGCCTTGGAGGTTTAGCAACACAACTGCCCGACCTGTTCCGCTTTTCAATCATCGGATTTTTTGCCGCGATGGGTGCGCCCGGCCTTAGTTTGTTTTTCGGCCAGGTGCTTATTCTGTTTGGCGGGTTTACAGCCATCAGTGGTGGAGTGGCTGGTTCGCCGGGCATTGCTTCCTGGCAGCACACAGGCCTGCTTGTCCTCGTAATTGCTTTGGCGATGGCGATGGTGACTGCAGGCTACATACTCTGGGCCATGGAGCGCATATTCATGGGGCCATCCCGGCCCGAATTCAATCATTTTGTCAGGCTTAGCTTTCAAGAGCGATGCGTGATGCTCTTGCCTGTGCTAGGCATCATTGCCTTGGGTATAGCGCCCACCATCGTGGTGTTGACGCCCATGCGACCGGCTATTGAGCAACTTTTGCGGGCCTTAGCCGGCGCCAACTGAAGGTGCGTTTACCAACAACGGCTTAGCCGTCTTGCGGCGGCGGCAACTCTGTAATGAATTCCTGTAGTTGGGCCGCGCTGGGACTAATGCCCGTGCGGACGTAGAATCCACTGGTTGCCGTTCCCATGCAAAGCGATTCCGCCTGGGTCAACCCCAGCACCTGTCCGGCTATAAAGCCGGCATTGAAGTGGTCGCCTGCACCCGTGCTTATTCTGGGTTGCTTCACAAAAGGACCGGCAAACCACGCACACCCCTCCGCTGATGCGGCGGCAGCTCCGAACCGCGGATGGATCACCACCGTTCGTAATTTTAGATGCTTCTGTATTCCCGCAGCAAGGTTTTCAATGTCATGGTCCTTTTCACCACCAGCTGGCAGTCCCAGCACGCCCGCCACCTGAACTGCTTCCTTGAGATTCAGGCCCAGCACCACACCCAGGTGCTCCTGCATTTGCTCAAGCATCACCAGAGCGGACTTAAGGTCCTCGCGTGTCCGCTTTTCGGGATCCGCCAAATCAACAAACAGTAAGCGCGACCTGGCGGGGGTTTGCAGAATAATCTCGTTGAGCATGTGTGACCATATTTCATTCATGAAAGGCAGCATGGTCCAATTGACGGTGCCAATAAGCTGGGCCGCTGAGACTATATCGGTCAGACGATCACGACCGACCCGCGTCACCACATTATCCCAGTTTATTTCAGTGGTCGGCGTAAGCTTACCGAGCATCAGCTTGCCGTCGTCAAATTCGAGGGCGTCCGTATGGCACGCTTCGCCAATGCTTATGACCCGCGAGCGCCCCGCCAGCTCGCGAAACACCGGATGCACCTCCGGATATCCCAAGTTGCCGATATAAGTAACACTCAGGCCTATCGCCGCCAGCGCATTGGCCATAATGGGGCCATTGCCGCCCAGCTTCTGCTGCGCCACAACAAGTTCATAATTCGAGCTTTGTCCCGCCGCAGCTTTAATCCGGGAGCCAAACTCCCCGATCGTCCGTAAGCGATCATAAGACATGGCGGAGTGCCTCTTGGCCACCACTTCGATGATTTCATCCACAAAGCCGTCAAACCCGATGACGGCGTTAACGGCCGCCGGTTTGGCTTGGGCGATCCGTTGCGCCGTGGATTTGCATAATTCCGATCGTGTTGCTGCAGCCATAAATTCCTCTAAAAAGCACCCGTGGTAAGCACCTTATGCGGGCCTCCCTGCCTCGAATGTAGTGATGCAAGAATACTCTCTCATCCGCATTGAGCCAAACTAATGCGACCCTGTAATCGTTGATTCTACGCCTTATGTCGGCCGTAGCCCCTTCTATACCAGCCCGGTGCCTTAGCCGATCACCAGCGGGCGATAGCGCTGGGCGATCGGCATGCGGCGACCAAAACCAAAGGCACGCGACGTAACCTTTAACCCCGGGGGCATCTGCTTGCGCTTATACTCGTTGGCGTCTACCATTTGAATGACCCGCCGCACCGTTGGTTCATCAAAACCCGCGGCAATAATATTTTGGGCTGACTGTTCAAGTTCCACATAGCGCTCCAGGATCGCATCAAGAACTGAATACGGCGGCAGGGAGTCTTGGTCTGTCTGATTGGGGCGAAGCTCCGCGCTGGGAGCCTTTTTCAGCGAGCTTTCTGGAATGGGGGCGTGCCGCCCTGCTTTCACCCATCGTCGGTTGATTTCATGCGCCAGCGGATAGACCATCGTTTTGGGCACGTCGCTAATCACCGCAAGACCGCCGCACATATCCCCATAGAGCGTACAGTAACCCGTGGCTATTTCACTCTTATTACCTGTGGTGAGCAGAAGGTATCCAAATTTATTGGACAACGCCATGAGGATGTTTCCGCGTAGCCGCGCCTGAATGTTCTCTTCCGCAAGCCCGGGTTGTGTTCCCTTGAAAAGCCCCTCCAGCGTATGCTCCATGGCGTGATGCGCCTCCTCGATAGGTATGATATCCAGCTTTATCGCCAGAGCTTCGGCGAGCTGACGTGCATCCACGAGGCTTTGTTCGCTGTTGTATCGTGAAGGCAGCGCCACGCCCAACACATTCATCGGACCTAATGCTTCAACAGCGATAGCCGCCACCACCGCGGAGTCAATGCCGCCTGAAAGCCCGAGAACAACTTTGGCAAACCCGCATTTGCCGGCATAGTCTCGAAGCCCCATCACCAGCGCCGCATGCAGCGACTCTATGCCTTGGCGGGGTTCGAGCAACTCCTGGTTCGTGTCCCGAGCAGGAAGGTCAAAGGTTACGATATCCTCCTGAAAATCCTTCGCTTGCGCCAACATGCGGCCGTTGGCATCCACCGCCATTGAGTTGCCGTCAAAAATAAGCTCATCGTTTGCGCCAACCTGATTGACATATACCACCGGCAGCTTCCAACGCTGCGCCTGGTGAGCGATGAGCTTGCGGCGGAAGGCATTTTTTCCCATGACATACGGCGATGCACTCAAGTTGACCAGCATGTCGGCGCCGGCCTCGGCCATTCGAGCCACTGGATTAACCGGATACAGTTGCCGCGCCACAACCTGCTCGTCATTCCACAAGTCCTCGCAGATGGATACACCGATCTTATGATTTTCGAATGGTACAATCTGCAATTGCGGTGCCGGCTCAAAGTAGCGCGTTTCATCAAAAACATCGTAGGTTGGCAGGAGGCTTTTATACCCTTTAGCAATGATGGCCCCATCCCGTAAAAATGCCGCTGCGTTGCGCAGCGTCCTACCCACAGCCGCCGTATTCTGCTCCACAAAACCCACCAATGCCGTGATGCCCGCACATTGCCGGGAAATGTGATCTATTGCCGCCGCCATCTGCTCAAGTACCATCGGCTTTAGCAGCAAGTCTCTTGGTGGATACCCAATAACCGCCAGTTCCGAAAATATGACCAGGCCGGCGCCCTGTTCCTTGGCTGTTGCAATGGCATGGAGAATGTTTTGGGTATTACCCGCAATGTCACCCACGACCGGATTTAGTTGAGCCATTGCAATTCGCATGAACTTACCCCTGTATTACACCTACGGCCGGCTGCTCTCCACCACTACCTTGTTGCGTGCACGGGGTGCCGATTAAACTCCCGGCATATAGTAGCCGAAAGTGTGAAACTTAATAAACTTAGCCCCATTTGTGCGCGGCAATTAAATCGCTTCCGGTATCTGTGCGCGGCACCCCTCACTACCGCTACCAACTGCTCATGGAAGCCAGGCGGCAAATGCCAATATGCCCTCCAAACCCCTGTCCAATAGTGACACTTTCGGCATCACTTGCTAGCGCTTTATCCCCTAAACTCATGCACTGGCGATGACATTGCACGGACAGCACCAATGCCACCAGGCCGGCGGCGCCCAGTGAATGACCGAGCCAGCGCTTGTGAGAAAACACCTCAACGGCCGTTCCGTAGGCGTCGCGGATGGCCGCAAGCTCGTATTGATCGTGTGCGGTGCCTGTGGCGTGAGCGTGCACGAATGCCGGCGAACCGCTTCCCTTACAATGGCTCAAACCCCTTCGCAGCGCTCTAGCTTCAGGATCAGTTGCAATAAGATGCGTTGCATCGGCACCGCTCCAAGTCTGCTGCAATACCACGCCTCGTGCACCTCTGTGCCCGGTTGTGACAAGACTCTTGGCGCCGCGATGCGCGGTCATGCATATTGCGCCAGCCGCTTCACTGATGAAGAATCCCCTCGGCATTTCGTCCATGGCAGTACAGAATCGCCGGCCCAGTTCGTCAGCCGGCGCCAGCACGCCCAAGTTAACAAAACTAGCTTCAAACAGTGGGTGAAGCGACGCGTCGGCGGCGATCACAATAGCTCTTTTACACGTACCGCGCTTTAACTCAGCAGCTGCTCTATGCACGGCCAGCAGCGAACCGGCACAGGCCCCGACCGTCGTATGCCGCGGCCCGCCAACCCCAATATAGTCGCCGACCCAGCAAGCCATCGCAGCCGGCCCGAGGGCAATCTGCCAAGCCGTTGCCCGATCAAATAATGAAAAATCGTCCCCTCGCAATTGCCGCAGCGCATTGAGCTGAGTCAACACCGGGCCTTTACTGGTGGCCGCAAACAGGTGCGTATCCGGCGCAGATAAGTCCTCGGCGGACCAACCGGCATCCCTCACAGCATAAACAACCGCCCCCAAGGCGAGAGCAATTGACCGGTCCAGTCGGTTCACATCCAGCAATTCGGTCTTTGCAAAGCAACTCTCATGCACCGATGGCACCAAGGCTTGCAACAACTCTGGCAAGCCTTCCACTACGCCGCCATTGGTCAAGCGCCGGCCCGCGGTGATTGCACCGAGTACCTCCGCAGGGGATGCGCCCATGGGCGTAACCAGCCCCGATCCTTCAATGTAGATTGTGCTGGTGTCGGCCTCAACCGAACTGCCGATGCTCCCGACGGGCAAGTGAGCCCTCCGACTAGCCAGGATTAACAATTACGCGTGAGTCGGCAGTACCGATTCATCCACCGCAACTTCACTCTCATAAACGATTGGAATGTTGAATTTGCCGGTATGGCTTACCCGCGATATTTTCGGATGCTCACTGCTCGGCGCTACGGGCCCATCCTCGTAAACATCCCAAGAAAGCCCAAGGTCTCGTACCATCTGATGGTCCAACTCTGGCGTGCGACCGTAAGTTGTCAGATAATTACCGATCATAGTGCTGTCGGCGCCGGCAAAGAAAATCCAGCTCTGCAGGTCGCGCAGGCAAACCTCGCGACCGCCGGCGACTTTGAGCTCTACTCCCGGAAAAATAAACCGACAGACACTGATGATCTTCAGGCATTCCATCGGAGCAAGTTTTTCCTGACCGGCCAAGGGCGTTCCGGCAATAGCATTGAGAAAATTAATCGGCATTACGTCAACGCCCAAATCGCGGAGCGCGAAGACCATATCCAGCCGATCCTGCCAGCTTTCACCCATGCCAAATATGCCGCCCGAGCAAAGAGACAACCCGGCTTGCTTGGCTGTTTTGAGGGTATTCAATCGTTCGCTGTACGGGTGTGTTGAAACAATTTCCGGATAAAAACGCTCGCTCGTCTCCAGATTATGGTTTACGCGCCGTACGCCGCTTTCATAAAGAAAGCTGGCTGTCTCGGGCGTAAGCGCCCCCAGGGTGGCGCAGGCTCGTGTTTTGCCTTGTTTCGCTATTTTTTGCAGCAGCGGGCCAATCCACGTTTCAAGCTCTTGGCGTGTCGGACCGCGACCGGAATTAACAATGCCGAAGCTGTCCGCCCCCACCAAACCTGCATGCTCCGCTGAATCAAGTATCTGTTGATCGGTCAGTTTGCTCTGACCCTCTACCGCTGTCTGATAATGCGACGACTGCGCGCAGAACTTGCAATCTTCAGAACATCCACCAACCTTGGCGGCTACAATCGCACAAAATCTGATCTTGCGTCCTTTGAAGCCAATACGTATTTTGTTCGCCCAATAAAACAAGTCCGGCAGGTCATCGCCCGTCACTTCGATGAGCCTTTGGGCGTCCTGCCGGCTGATAAGCTCACCACCGAGCACGCGCTCGGCCATAGATTGAACCTGCTGTAACAATTGATACTCCCATGCGGCCATGCGACGGCCAAAGCGATGCTTTGCCCGTTACGCTGCATCATCGTTTTAACGTAAAGGCTGCGGGTTAAAGCGACCAAGAAGGTTAACATAGTTTTCCAGCACGATCTGATTGTTCATAAGCCGGTAAAAAAGCACAAGCCCATGCCGATTGTCAATAACCGTAAGTTGATCCGCTATTGAGCGGCTGGGGCTTTCTGTAATCAGCGTGTAGTCGCCATTGGTGCTTAACATGTCAGCTCGCACTGGAGTGCTACCGCTCCGGCAGACAAACACTCCAATTGCCAAAACAACCGCTGAAGTAGCTAAAATAGCCAGTATCATAGAATCACGTTTCATGGTGTACTTCCTTTTCATTGGTCAGCAACAGCATATCCATGCGTCGCAATACGTCCGATTTAACGCCAATAAAATTACTGCCGAGCGCGAATCCGGCGAATCGCCTGCGCTACGC
Organism: Phycisphaerae bacterium; assembly: GCA_049965775.1. Taxonomy (GTDB): domain Bacteria; phylum Planctomycetota; class Phycisphaerae; order WQYP01; family WQYP01; genus JABEVB01. Next base: position 4,408 of record JBMFVX010000016.1, on the reverse strand, counting down.
TGGTTGCTTGTGTGAATGACTGGAACTTCGGATCACTTTCTGATGTCAAAACCCCTGATAGCAATCCTTTATCGGCATCCAAAACCCACAAAACTGCATACTGCCCGGTATTGCCGGCAGCAAAGAGAAAATGCCCCCCACCGCCTACCTGTGCCTTGGCCGCAGGCGTATGGAGCCGCGCAACCAACATGCCCACCAGGGACAGGTTCACAACCACCATCGCTACGATAGCCCATCGTTTCAACGTCATCGGTTTTGCCTCCTTCATAAAAAGGACAAAGCTGGCATTAACCAGAACACCATTTTCTGGATTGTAACCGCGAACCGAGCCTGCGGCCACCTCATGGGTTTTACGATTGCTTGCTGCGGCGAGCGCTGCGGAACGCCACCAGCACAATCACAAAAAATAGCAGTGCGCCCAACAAGTATGGGGGCATATGCCCGTTAAGCTTGCCTATTTTGGGATACTCTGGCGCCAATTTTTTGATCTGTGCCTGGCAAACGCCCGCCAACAGCAGACTTGTCGCCGCCGCCCCAAGCCCCGCAAAATACAAACTGCGGTTGCGGCCCGCTATTGGCCTTACGCTTGCTGCGGCATGCCGCTGCGCACTGATTTTTAAGAAATTGTTCATAGGCAAAATGATAAAGCCCGCCTCATTGCTGTCAAGACAATAATTTGCGTATTTGCGCGTTGCCTTTGCCATATGGCACTCGCTGAGCACGCCCAACCCGACGCTAACTGAATTACACCGCGCTTTGAGCCGAGCGACCGATGTATCAGCGAACCGCAGAAACCAACGCATCCATTGCGGTCTTAAATTCCCGCTTGGGCATCACGCCCACAAAACGACGCACAATCTGCCCTCGATCAAAAAGGATGATTGTCGGAATGGAGTTGATATTATACTTAATAGCCGTGTCGTGGTTGGCATCGGTATCTACCTTGCCTACTTTGATTCGGCCTTTGTATTCCAGAGCGAGTTCGTCAATAGTGGGAGCCAGCATTCGACAGGGGCCACACCATTCCGCCCAAAAATCAACGAGAACCGGTTCCGCTGAACTCAAGACCTCTTGCTGAAAATTACTATCCGTAAATTGTAGTACGCTTTCGTTCGCCATCGCAAAACTCCTCAAACCAAAAAGCTCGTTCGCACCATGCGAACAGCCCGAAGGTTACAACTCAATCCTAAAAACTGCCGCAGGCAATGTCAAACTCCCAAATCCCACCACCTTTGGTTCCACTGCGGCGCTGCTAATTGCCGCCATTCGGCAAAGTCGCTATCTCGGCCATCATTTCAACCTCTACGGTTGCGCCCAGCGGCAAACTTGATACGCCCACTGCAGCGCGAGCATGTTTGCCCTGCTCCCCAAATATTTCTGCCAGCAAATCGCTGGCGCCGTTGGCCACCTGCGATTGCTGTTGAAACTCCGCCGTACAGTTCACAAACACTCCAAGCCTTAGCACACACCGCAAATTCGCCCAATCGCGGCCACACGCTTCAAACAAAATAGCCACACAATTGATCGCCGCCAGTCGCGCCGCCGCTTGGGCATCCGCAAGCGATACCACCGTGGGTGTCGCGCCGACATATTTGAGTTTGCCGTCTATGCTTGGAAGTTGCCCGCTGATGATGGCTACATTGCCGGAAGTACAAAAAGGAATATAAGATGCGATCGGCTTAGGAACAGGCCCCAGTACGATATTTAGCCTCGCCAGATTCTCCGCAATCGTTGATTTCATAAGTCATCTTCCTGCATTACAGAATCTTTCTCATCACGCGACAGCGCCCGTCCCCGCCGCGCATCGTTCCGACGGCTCGTTGGAGCGACTCGCCCGCAGGCGGTAACATGCCGATTATGATACCGGCTGCCGCACTATTCTGTCGCGATTCATTCTACCTTGTGCCCGCAGCGGCGCTTATCGTTCTAGTTCTTACGATGCGGTGGCTGGCGCGCCGTCGGCCACGCTATGCGGCAGGCGAGGCGGTATTGCCGTTAATGGCCGCCACAGCGTTGCTGCTGGCATTGGCCCGACCCTTTGTTAATTGGCCGGTGCCGCCTGTCAAAAAAATCGTTGTTCTGGTCGAGCTTTCTCCAAATAGTCTTGACTCGCCTTGGATGCGACCTTCCTGGATCATCCGGACGCTGACACGCAGGCTTCCTCATGATGCCAAAGTTTGGATCGTGCCCTTCGATCGAACCGTGCACCCATTTAGCGCTCCCACAAGTCTTCAAGGCCTGAATATTCCCGCTGCCGCCTGGCAGGCAAGCCCATCCCGGCAAACAAACGTTGCCGCAGCCCTTGCATGGGAGCCTCCCACATGGCGGCATTTCGCTCGTTGGCTCTTTGCTTCAGGAGTGGGCCGCTGGCCAAAGGAATCCCCGCCGCCGCATTCGCTGGCCGTTACCATAGCAGCACCACCACAACCTGATGCCGGCATCATAGCATTACACCTGACGACACAACCTGCATCTACGGGGCATCGCACAGTCACGCTAACCGTGACAATTCAGGCCACAGGCCCTGTAGACTGTGGAGTACAGCTCTTGCGTAATTCAACCGTAATTGCCGGGCAACGCCTTGTGTTCCGGGGCACTGGCGCAAAGAGCATCATATTTTTCGGTGGAAACGTAAGTACCGGCAGGCTTTATCACTACAGCCTTCGCCTTATCACGCATGATCCCTGGCCACAGGATGACGTCGCAGCCATTGATCTGCCGCCCGAAAGGCCGCTGCGACTCGCTATTGTATCTGAGCATCTCCCCAAACATTTACCCTCGGCTCTTGCTGCAGCTGACTATCTCTCGCCGCAGAAGCTTTTACTCCCACAAATCACGCAAGATTATGGCATATTTGTATTGTACAATATGCCCAAGCAAGCACTCCCCACCGGCAGCGCCCGTGCGCTGGCCCATGCAGTACGCAATCAAGGCACGGGACTGGTACTTTATGGCGGCCATCAAGCGTTCGGGCCAGGTGGCTATGCCATGCAGAATTCCCTGCGCCAGCCGGCGTTGCAATGGCCGCTGGATCGCATCTCGCCGCTGGCGTCTGCGCCGCCAAAGCCGCCTCCTGTTTCCATAACATTTCTGTTTGATGCCAGCGGTTCAATGGCGTCTCATGTCGCATCGAGTGGTGGAGCATCGCGCTTTGGATTGGCGCTTCACAGCGCCGCCGTCGCAGCCCAATTACTCCCGCACAACTCCACCATTAACGTTGTGGCGTTCAGCGGCCATGCTCAAATGTTATTCAAGGGGAGCCCAGCAGCCTTTCATGCGGCAGTAGTTCAACTGCAGCAGCGGGTTCTGCCCACAGGTCCTACCAATCCGGATGCTGCGTTGCCGGTTATACGCCGGGTCGCTCCAGTCGGCAGCATGCTTATAATGCTTACCGATGGTCAAATACCCAACATGAATATATCCGCATGGACACAGGTTATTAAAGATCGCCGCTTGCGATTCACCGTCATAGCGCCGCCCGGCGAATCCTCGGCGCTCCGCTCCCTGCTTGACCGAACGCACACCCAGCATCTCGCAGCCATTACACCCCAGGCTTGGTCTGTGTTGCTCCCTCGCGCCGTAGCTCAAGTGCTTTTTGGCCAAGTGCATCATGTCCCCATCTCTTGGTCAGCGCCGCAACTTAACGTGTCGGGCCAAACGACTCTTTGGACACAAACCTGGCTTAAAGCCGGAGCGCGGCAGATCGCTTTCGGTCGCGCTCCTGAATCCGTGCCCTTGGCGGCAATTTGGCGTGTCGGTTTGGGCAAGGTGGCGGCACTATGCTTTCAAAGCGAGGCTTCAGGCTTTGATACTCTGCTGAAAGCACTTCTTCAGCGTGTAGCGCCCAACCCGGCGGACAACCACTTTTATGTGACCGCCCGCCGCGGCGTAGACCACTGGTTTGTGCAGGTAATTGCCATGGCCAATGGACGATTTCTCAATCATCGGCAGCTTACGCTCCGACTGACTAGCCCCGACACAGGCAGCCCGCCACATTCGTTTCAACTCAACCAAGTTGCTCCAGGTCAATACAACTGCGAACTCCCAAGCTCAATTCACAGTTTTGTTGCAGCACTCTCCGAAAACACCAAGACGCCCTCCCGTCGGTTTATCAGCATCGTATCACCGCCAGCGCTACCGGCGCGCATCTGGCCGGCGACACTTAGAGACATTCCACCACACAAACTTCATGCGAAGGTTTTCCCCGTCGGCTCGCTTGAAACATCTTTGCCCCATTGGCCCTCCATAGGCTTGGCACATAGACTATCGCTTGCGCCAATGCTCTGGATTTTGGCGGCTCTACTGGGTTTGCTTTCGATCGCATGGGCTGGCTTTAGGGCGCGTAAACAAATAACCGCTACGGTTGACGTGGCGTGATCGTATAGTTCCAGTCGCCGTGGAAGTCATG
>JBMFVX010000015.1:0-35212 GCA_049965775.1 Phycisphaerae bacterium | reverse complement strand
CAATTTCCAAATGTTCGATAAAGTTCAGTTATTGGCCGCATGAGGTATATCCTGATAGCCGCCGGCGGCTTTGTTGACCTGCTGCATGGCGAGCTTATAGGCGGGTCATACACTTGTTATGACCATGCACCTTGCACATTTGTGGCCAAGCCAATGTAACAAGTTATACCTTATATTTTGCCAGGTTGCTATGCGCTAATATATATGGTTATAATTCGGTGTTATGGATGCGATTACCAACCCTTTTTCGCCAGGCGCAGGCTCAAAACCGCCGGAACTTGTCGGGCGGGACGCTATTTTGGACGATGCGAAAGTACTATTGGGGCGAACCCGAGCGCATCGCAGCGCCAAAAACATGATTTTAATAGGACTGCGTGGTGTCGGAAAAACGGTGCTGCTCAACGAATTGCAACGACGTGCCGAGAAATCAGGTTGTTGCAGCCTGCTTGAGGAAGCACGAGAAAACCAGAGCTTGGCTCAACTGCTTGCGCCCGCCTTGCGAAAGGTGCTGCTGCAGCTTTCACCAACCGCCAATGCAAGCGACGCGGTGCGACGCGGGCTGCAGGTACTCCGAAATTTTATCGGCACGTTTCGCGTACAGATGGGTGACGTTAGTGTAGCCATGAACCTTGCCCCGCTTACAGGCCAGGCTGACAGCGGAGACCTTGAAGCCGATCTGCCCGATCTTTTTATTGCCGTAGCAAACGCCGCTGCAAGTCGCGATACCGTGGCGGCGGTGATGGTGGATGAAATTCAATATCTCTCGGAAAACGAACTGGCAGCGCTCCTCGTGGCGTTGCACAAGGTACAGCAGCAGGGCCTGCCGCTGGCTTTGATCGCCGCCGGGCTGCCGGTGCTCCCAGCCATGGCTGGCGAGGCCAAATCGTATGCGGAGCGATTGCTCGTGTTTCCTGAAGTCGGCCCGCTTAATGAGGCCGAAACGGCTCGGGCGCTCGGTGAACCGGCTCGTGGAGCAGGTGCTAACTTCACCGAAGAAGCAATGGAATTGATCTATCGGCAGACCCAAGGCTATCCATACTTTGTTCAAGAGTGGGGTTCGGCAGCTTGGAACGTCGCCGACGGACCGGACATTACGCGCGACGACGTCAACCGGGCCTCGGAGCTTGTCCGCGGGGCGCTGGACCGAAACTTTTTCAGAGTGCGATTCGACCGACTGACCGATTCTGAGAGGCGGTTCCTCTGGGCCATGGCCGAAAGCCAGAGTGCGCCGGTGCGAACCGGACACGTTGCAGAAAAGCTTAAAGTGAAGGTTAGCAATCTTGGCCCAGCGCGCGCTGCGCTTATTAATAAGGGCATGATTTACAGCCCGGCACATGGTGAACTCGCCTTCACGGTGCCTCTATTTGGGGAGTTTATTCTGCGGCATGCTTCTGACGGTGCCCGCGCCCGGGGTACACGCCTATGACGGCCCATCATGCGAGACTCGGCTGGCGGTGCCATAAGCGGCCTTAAAATGATTGCCTTGGCCTGCCACAACTCTTGCCTTTTTGGGGCTTTTGCGGTACTACTTGCCGTTATGAAGAACGTGCTGAACAACGGTTTTTACGGCGCGGCGGGTAAAACCGTCCGGCGCCTGGCGGCTGTAACCCTTATGGCTGGACTGCTGCCGTTGGGGCTTGCCGGCTGCGGCACGCATGCGGTGAACTCGTCGGCTGCGCCTTATTACAGCGGGCAAAAGTTTATCGGCAAAGAGTTTTCGCTTACCAAACCTGTGGCGCTCAAGCCATTTTCGGTTGAAACCGACTGGTACGATGTGGCCGATCCGAGCCTGCCCACAACGGCCGCCAGCGGCGGTCCTGTGGTGCTGCCGGCGGGAACACAATTTGTCATCCAAAAGTTTGTGGAAGTTACGCACGGCGGAACGGCCGCCATGCTTGCCAATCAGCCCTATTGGGCCAACCTTGTGTTGCAGGCGCGCGTGGTGGGTGGAGCGTATGGCGGGCGCATCTTTGACGCACGCAATCTGTTTTTACCCGCAGCCAGCCCGCAGCAGCGGCTGGTGCCGGTAAACCCAACCCAGCCAAACCCGGCATACCTGGCCGCTGCAGGCCAGTAGGCGCCACATCGCTTGTTATGAATTGACCAAATAAAACTTGCCGGCGGCGCGAGGCGTTTGCCTGTAATGCCCCTCTTGCGAGGCCGTTACCGCGTTGGATCTATTTCGGATGGCTCCACGCCCAGCGCCGCAGCCAGGCGATCAACGGTGCGGTGCGACGGCGAGAGTTCGGCGTTTTCGATTCGACTGATGTGACTTTGCGTAAGGCCGGTTTTGGCGGCAAGCTCCTGCTGTGTCAGGTGAGCGTTTTCGCGCCGCTTGCGCACGGCCCCGGCAATGTGCGCATTCCATCGGACAAGCGCCGCGCTGGGTTCGCCGAGCGGCGGCAAAAATGCCACAGCCTTTTGCGGCTGCTGATCGAGTATCTCGCGCATGCCGCCAACTGCTGCCGTAAACTCTTCTGCGCCTTGCGCCTGCGCTAGCGCCTTGACCAGTTCGAACAAATCCTGCTTGTCTTCCTCCGGCAGCCGCGCAATGCGCTCTGCGACAATAGCCACGGCCATCGTGAGAGCTTCTTCCTGCAATCCGCCGGATGCTGACGGAAATTTTGCCTGCATCGTCGTCATGGCGCCTCCTTTTTACAGGCGGAGCTACGCCGCCCCCAGAAGAAAATTGTCACGCCGGCGCCTCTTACTATATTGTGCTCCTCCGCGAGGAATGACCTATCGTCAGCGTTATATAATATACAATATATCGCCTAAACTCAATGGATAATATTATATAATTCGTAATAGGGCATTATAATTTATTATAGACGATTATATTTGGGGTGGTTTACCGGCTCGGTATTCATCCGAACACCGACGAGAGCTTTTCGAGCCCGCTTCTCGGCCCGGAGGAGCAAAAATGCCGCTGATGTCTTCTTCCGCTACTTGCGCCCGTAACGGCTTACAAGCTGCGCCAAGGCGGATAGGGCTTGGTCTATAACTTGTTTGCTCGGCACAGGAATCTTCAGATATGGCTCGCCGGTGTCGGCATCGCGCTGCACCAGCTGCGCAACCGGTGACCTACTTGGGCGGGCCGAGCGCGGCTCATTGCTGTTGGCCGCAGGCGCCGACGAGCCTGCCGATTGCTTCATCCATTGATCCAGCAGCGACAAGCCGGCCTGCAGCAGGCCGGCCAGCGGGTCGGCACCTGCAGAATCTGCCGGCGCAGCGGCATTCGATGCCGCAGCAGCGCTTGAAACCTGCCTCGGTGGCTCCCCCGTAACCGACGGCAATTGCTGTTGGACTGTAGCCGCCGCGATCACTTCGGCAGCCGCCGACTTATCGCCGGTTTCGTCCGCGTTTGCGGCAGCAGTCTGGACTGTTTCAACCGTAAACTCGCCAACACTGGCTACATCGGTTGCGCTGTCGCGATCTGGTGTTACCGCAGCGGTAGCCGCCTGTACCTGCTCCATGAACTTCTTAAGGCGGCTGCCGCCGAATGAAATGTTCGGCTCGCCGCCATCGAGCGCCCCGGCGAAGAGCGATTTCTTGAATCGCAAAACCGACAGCATGCCCTCTTCAATCGTGCCTCGGGCGACGAAATTTATCACCTGCACCGACTGCGACTGGCCCAGGCGGTGCACGCGGCCTATGCGCTGCTCGAGCACGGCGGGGTTCCACGGCAGATCTACATTGATCACAACCGAGGCGGCATGCTGCAGGTTAAGGCCTACGCCGCCGGCATCGGTCGCCAGGAATATGCGGCAGTCGGGGTCTTTGTTAAAGCGATCCACCAGTTCGCCGCGCTGGTCGCCGGGCACATCGCCATGAAACAGCACATGGCCCCATTTGTGGTTGGTGATTCTTTCTACCAGCAGCTCGTGCATACGCAGCCATTGGCTGAACACAACCACCTTGGTTCCGGGCGTTTCAAACATTTCTGACAGCAACTGCGATATTTCGTCGGTCTTAAAACCGAAATTGGTAAGCTCATCGAGCAGATAAGTGCTGTCGCAGCTCATACGCATATTCTGCAGAGCCACCAGCAGACGAAGCCGATCGGCCTCGGATAAAAACCGCTGCTTGGCCCACTTTGAGGCCAGCCGGGCCACGATGACTCGATTCTCTTCATGGTGAATCTGCTGCTCCTCGGTCATGGGCACAAACACGTTGTTATCCATGCGGGCGGGAAGTTGCTGCAGGACGGCGCTTTTTCTCCGGCGAATTAAAATAGGCTCCAGCGTGCGGCCGACTTCATCAAGCCGCTGGTAGCCGATCACACGACCCGTGTCTTGGTCGCGCTGCTGATGGCGATCCAAAAATGCGAAGGTAGGCCCGAGGCGGTGGCGGTCCACAAATTGCACCAGTGAGGCAAGTTCTTCCAGGCGGTTTTCCAGCGGCGTGCCAGTGAGCACGATGGCGTAGTCGCTTGAAATTCGTTTAACGGCACGGGCCACATGGGTATTCCAGTTTTTAATGCGCTGCGCTTCATCCAGAATCACCAGGTCGGGCATCCATTTATTGATCAGTTCCCAATCACGGCGAATGGTGTCGTAGTTGGTTACTTTGAAAAAACTTTCAGAGCTGTAATGATCTTCCCGCCGGGCGCGCAGCCCGCCTACAACATCTACGCTGCGGCCAGAAAATTTGTGAATTTCGTTGCGCCATTGATGCTTCAGCGATGTCGGGCAGATAACCAGCACCCGCTCGACCCCAAGATGCTGGGCCATAATTTCTGCGGCGGCAATGGCCTGAATGGTCTTTCCCAGGCCCATTTCATCGCCGATGAGCGCTCGGCCCGCACGCACGGCAAAGAGCGCCCCTTCCCGCTGATATGGATACAGCGGCACCTTGAGCAGCTTGTTAAAAGCAGAGCTGTTGATACCCTGCGGAAATACCCGTTTGAGCACATAAGCGCGGCGGGCGGCGTCGCGTTTTTCGGCCATGAAGGCCTGGGCATCTTCATAGCAGCGAAGGTCATGGCCGATGTGGGCGGCTGTCATTACAAAATCGTCAAAGTTGGTCCAGGCGCCGGGCAGCAGACGACCCGATTCGTCAAAAAACTTCTGCGACGCCCGTCGCAGGCTTTCGGGGCAATGCGTACCGGGCCGAAACATAACCTCGCGCTGCGCCCCGTATTTGAGATAAACCGAGGAATACTCCGGCGTAAAACCACGCGCCAAGGCTGCGGCCCCTGCCTGGGTCTTTCGAATGTTGTGCAGCAGATATTCTATGTGTTTGCAGGTACCCAGGGTATTGGTGGCAAAGTCGGGGCATGAGCAGTAACTTTCGCCCAAGCCCTCGCCGCGGATGGCTACGCGGTATGTGCCGCCGGTTTTGGGGTTACACACCTTAAAGTCAGAAAAAACTTTCTGCCCACCGATGTTTTCAATATCAAAGCTCTGATCTTGGGCATACTGCCGGCGCAATTCAATTTGCCACTGCTTCAGCGACATTTCGGGCGGCTGGTGTGTATGCGAAAGTTTGCGCCGGGGCGGCGGGTTTTTACCGGTGCTTTTTGACTTGGCGGGCGGCTTAAGGCGCGGCGTAACCATGAAACACTCTCTTTGCTACCAACGGACAACACATTTAACGGTGCGACTTTACCGGGCGTTTTAGTTGCTTTCAACCGACCATTCGGCGCCGTTGCGAATGACGCGGCGGTAGAGCGTGTCGCGTTCAACGGGTGTGTAACCGGCCTCCATGATGACGCGGCGAATGTCTTGTACGGTTTGTTCCTGGTGCTTGTTGCCCGCGCCGCCTTCACGTTTGGTGATGTCGTACCATACGACGGTGCCGTCGAGGTCGTCTACGCCGAAGTCGAGGCTTACCTGCGAGAGCTTCATGGTTTGCATAATCCAGAAGGCCTTGACGTGGGCGAAGTTATTGAGCATCAGCCGCGAGATGGCCAGCATTTTGAGGTCTTCCAAACCGGTCGGGCCGGGCAGGTGGCCCAGCTCGCTGCCATCGGGAATAAACGACAGCGGAATAATGGTCTGAAAGCCCGGAGCTTCATCCTGTAATTCACGCAGTTTAATCAGGTGGCGTACGCGTTCGGCCCGCGTTTCAACATGACCGTAAAGAATGGTGGCATTGGTGGCAATGCCCAACTCATGGGCGATTTTGTGCACCTGCATCCAGCCGTCGCTACGCAGTTTGCCCTTAAATACTTCGTCGTGTACGCGGTCGTCAAACACTTCGGCCCCGCCGCCCGGCATGGAGCCAAGGCCCGCCTCGCGCAGTGCGGTCAGCACCTCCTGCACGCTTAATTTGGATATGCGAGCCAGATGATCAATTTCGATGGCGGTAAAGCACTTGAGGTGCAACTGTGGATAGCGCTGCCGCAGCCCCGAAAGCATCTCGATATACCAGCTGAAAGGCAGCCACGGGTGCAGGCCGCCGACAATATGTATTTCGGTGGCGCCGGCGGCCGCGGCTTCGCCGGCGATGCGGTAAATGTCTTCGAGATTGTATTCGTAGGCCCCCTGCTCCCCGCGTTTGCGATGAAACTCGCAGAACTTGCATGAGAGAGCGCAAATATTGGAATAATTGATGTGCCGATTGATGTTGTAATAGGCTACTTTGCCGTGCCGGGCCTGTCGCATGGCATTGGCCAGCATGCCCAGGCTGAAAATATCGCGTGTGTTCCAGAGTGCCATGCCATCGTCAAAGTCGAGCGGTGTGCCTGCAGCGACTTTTTCAGCAATGCTGTGCAGGGCCGGGTCGGTGATGCTGCCTGGAATGATGTACGCTTGCACACCATGGCTGGCCTGGGAGCCGGTTATTGGAGAATCGAGTAATTCGGGCATGTAAACCTCATTTGTTTATGAGCCGCCAAAAATCAGCCGGTATTGTACCAATTTCACCAAGTTTGCTAAAATGCCAGTTGTTGTTTTTGGCCGCTGTTATTAGTATGCAGAAGATTTTATCGTTCCGAACGGCGGGCGATGACGTAAACGTTCGTGGCAGCAAAATGGAATTGCACTTATGAAGGTAACAGTTCATCGTGGGGCGTTGGTTGAAGTTCTGGCGTTGGCATCGGGCGTGGTACCCGCGCGTTCGCCCAAACCGGTGCTGGGTTGCGTAAAACTCTCAACAGTTGAAACGCCCAATGGCAAGGCGCTGCGCGTGCTCTCTACCGATAACGAAATTGCGCTTGAAACCACCCTGGCCCAGTGCGACGTTAAACGCGAAGGCTCGGTGCTGCTTCCCGCCTCCAAATTGCTGGAAATTATCAACAACTCACCGGACGATACGGTGGTTATAGACAGCGACGCGCAAAAAACCACCATCAAGGGTTCCGACAGTAAATTTGTGCTGCTGGGCTACAATCCGGAAGAGTTCCCGCCGATCAGCGGTTTTGAAGGCACCGCCGACGTTGATATTTCCGCCGGCATGCTTAAAGCCCTGCTCGACCGCTCCCGCTTCGCGGCCGCCAAAGAAATGAGCCGCTATGCTATCAACGGCGTGATGTTTGAACGCAAAGGCCGCAGGCTCACTCTGGTGGCCACCGACGGGCACAGGCTGGCATTGGCCAAAGAAGACCTGCCTGTTGAAGGCCCCGATTTTTCCAATGTGGTGCCTATTAAGGCCATTACGCTCATTGAAAGACTGCTGACCGATCCTGAACAAAAAGTTGAATTGCAGTTCCGCGAAAATCGTCTGTTCGCCCGGGTTTCCCATGGTGGCGACGGCGATAAAAAGCCCACCGTGGCCACAGCGGTGTTAAGCACGGTGTTGGTGGAAGGCGTATTTCCCAATTATAACGATGTAATCCCGAAAGACTCTGACCGCAAAGCCACCCTCAAATGCGAACGATTTGCCAGTGCGGTGCGGCGTGCTTCGCTGCTTACCAATGAAGAATCTAAGGGTGTTAAGCTTTCGTTTCAGGCGAAAGAACTGGTGCTTTCCAGCCGCGCTGCCGAAGTCGGCGAAGCCACCGTCGAAATGCCCATCGAACTTCATGGCGAACCGCTTGATATTGGCTTTAACCCGCAATACCTGCAGGACGCACTTAAAGTTTGCCCCACCGAAGATGTTACGCTTGACCTTAAAACGGCAAACAAGCCGGGCATTTTGCGATCAGGTCACAACTTTTTGTATGTGATCATGCCAGTAAGCCTCAACTTATAAGGTCGGCGCCCTAAACCAAACCGCAAGTTGCGGCTGCGGCCCTATTCGAGTTCGTAACGGTAACGTGGGTACGGGGCGACGCAGTAATCCCGAAAGTCAGTTGACCGAGACTCGGCTTGCCAGTGTAGGGATCAGGCCATGGCAGCAAGACCAACAAACCCCCGGAAGGCTTCAGGCGGCCTGCAGGCACGATCCACAGCCCAACCAATGGCCGAACCCCAATTTAGCACGTTACGACCCCAATTGGCTTGCCAGGCCCAGCAACTTGAAAAGCAAATATCCTTCAAAATTGCCCGCAGCCGCTATCTGCCCAAACCGCTCGATTACCACATTAAGCGTTGCTACAGCCAATGCGTTGGCCAATCAGCCGATGTGCTCTCGGCCATCGCCAATACCTGGCAAAGCGCATTACCTGAAGCGCTGCTCAACGATGTACGCCCCGTAGCTGTAACCCGCGGCATATTGCATGTTCTCGCCGCAAGCAGTTCCGCAGCCGACGCCCTTGATCGGCGTTTGCGCGACGACTTATTGGCCCGGTTAAAAATTGCTTCAACAGGCCGTATTTTCAAGGCAAAAGTGACTGTTGACCGTACATTGGGTTGGAGTGGAAGATAAAGATTTCAACAGGTTATCCACATAGGCTGTTATGCGAACGATTCGCAATTGAGGCGTTAGGCATGCCCGTATTGCTTATTAAAGAAGTTAAAATAAAGTAGCAGTAGTAGTAAGGCCTGTTGTTATGTGGAAAACGTGGTTGAAGCGGTCATAAGTATTTGATTTATAATAACTTATAAATAAGGTGTGCTTCGGATGCTCGGTGTAAAAGCTGGCATGATTGTGTTGCTGGCGCTTGTGTTGTGTCGGCGTTGTGTTAAGTCACAAGATTATCTTAATGCTTTATAGGGCCATAAATCATTGAAATAACAGTACTTTAGGGATGGGCGCGGCAAGTTATCCACATCTTGTAAACAAAGTTGATGACAACCTGCCCCTTGGTTGAAAACGTCCTTCTGTGCTCTTAGCTAGGAGCCTGTCCAAGTAATCGCCGGGTTGCGATCCCGGCGCGCGCCGGGAATTTTTGGCACTCCTCAAGTAGCGGTGACGATGTCGTACCTGACGCAGATGGTACTCCGAGGAGCCGCGCCGCAGAGGGGGGCCAAAAAGCATGCCGCCCTGCGGGGTGGGTCTGAAATGCCCCGTCTCGTTTGTTGTCGGATCTCGCAGACTCATTATTCAGAGTCGGCTCGATCCTCCGCCGCGCATCCGGGGCATTTCAGATCCATCGCAATCCCGGCCATTACTCGGACAGGCTCCTAGTGGTGGGATTATTCCTCGTATAATAGCTTTGCTGGTAGCGTTGGCTGTTTTGCAAACATATTGGCTATAATGCCCGCCATGATTGTGCTGATAGACAACTACGATTCGTTTACCTACAACCTGGTGCAGCGTATTGGCGAGCTGAATGCTTCACTGCAAGTGCAGGTTTTTCGTAACGATAAGATTGACGTGCCAGCCATTGAAGCACTCGGTCCAGATCATATCATTATTTCTCCTGGCCCATGCACGCCTCGTGAGGCCGGAATAAGCAATGACATTCTCAAAGCATTTGCCCCGCGAATACCCATTTTAGGCGTTTGCCTGGGCCACCAGTGTATCGGCCATACCTATGGTGGTATTGTAGAACGCAACTGGCGGCTGATGCACGGCAAGGTTTCGCCGGTGTACCACGATGGCAAAGGCGTATTTGCCGGCATGAGCAATCCATTTGAGGCTACGCGGTACCACAGTTTGGTTATTAGGCCGGGGACGCTGCCGCCGGAGTTTGTGGTTTCTGCCTGGACAGCCGAAAAAGAAATCATGGGCGTGCGACATGTAAGCTGGCCGCTCCATGGCGTTCAGTTCCATCCCGAGAGTTTTTTAACGCCGGAAGGCTCGCACCTGCTGGCCAATTTTTTGGCGATTAAAGCGCCGGTGCTTGTATAGGTTACGCGGCCACAGTTCTCGGATAGCTTGTGCGTTAATAGCCAGTTCAATGCCGCAAAAAATATATGCTCTCATGCCTTTTTACCTCACGGCTACGGCATTGGCTGCTGCCGATGGCACTCGTGCCGTCTGATGTGCTCCAGACTTTGGAGCGTGCATGTTCTTTGGCAGCGGTTCTTTGGCCAGCAGTGCTATCGCAGGCCACGTGAGGCGGCCGCTGACACGTAGCAGGTTCAACAGAGCCAGTCGCTCCTGATAAAGCTGGGTTTGCCACGCAAGCTGCGATTGCAATGCACTATCCTGGGCGATAATGACATCAAGGTTGGTGGCCAGCCCCGCCTTAAACGAATGCTGGGCCTGCAGGTATGCGGCATTGGCGGCGATGTATTCGGTGTGCAGATTGCGAATCAATGTTAAATCATTTTGCCAATCTTCGTAAGCTGTGACGAGCTGCTCGTGAATTTGCCGGCGAAGCCGCTGGTCGGCCAGAGCCGCCTGGCGCAATTGCGACCACGCGGTACGAATATCCTGATAAATCATGCCACCCTCAAAAATCGGGAAGTTGGCGCTGAACATGGCAGACCACCAGCTATCGCTGGGGAACTGTTGTTTATACAGGAAGGTGTTCATATTGACCGAAACGGACGGGAAATATTCCTGATACGCCGCCTGAACTTTGGCCTGGGCTGCCAGCACCGCAAAGTCTGCGGAACGCAAATCCTGCCGATCATGCAGGGCGATCTGCTCCAGCGCCTTTTCCGGCGGTGTGGGGGAATGCGGACTGAAGTTATTGACCAGGCGGGCATGCTGAAGGTTGGGCACACCGATTAAAAACGCCAGCGTGGCGCGGCCTTTTATCACGCGGTCGCGGGCGTTGGTAAGCTGCACCTGAGTGTTGGCGGCGTCAGCCTGGCTTTGCAGGACGGTAAGGCGCAGGGCCACGCCGGCTTTTTCTTCGCGGCTTACGCTGGCCACACGCTGGTTCTGCACCGCAAGGCTGCGGGTAAGCACCGCTACCGAGCGCTGGTCGCTAAGCACCTGGTAATAGGTTTGTGCCACCTCCAGCAGCAGATTGGACTGCATATCCAGCAGCAGGGCTTTTTGCTGATCGGTGGTGATGTCCGCGGCTTTTATGCCCGTTGCGTCGCGTAAGATGTTGACATCCAGTGTCGTCGCCAGCGGCACATTAAAATAATGCGTCTGAAAGAACTGGCTGATGGGGCCGGCACCCGGCGGAGTGCTGAAGCGCCGCATCTGAAAATCCTGTGCGCCCAGGCCAATATGAGGCATAAAGGTCGAAAATGCCCGGTCTTTGGCGATAATGGCCTGCAGGTAATTCTCTCCGGCGCTGGCAAGCTGCTCATCCTGGTTGTTGGCCAGACGCATGGCGTCGGCCAGCGTAAGAATGGCCGGCACCTGCGGTGCAGCAACGGGCTTGCTGTGAAGCACCTTGCGGTACTTAAGCACTTCCTTTTTTTGATTGACGCAGCCGGCCAGCGGCACAAGGGCTGCCAGAGCCAAAGCGGCCATGGCACGCAGAAAATGTTTACGGTGGGCTTTCATGACGCATCTCCTTATGTTGAGTTTATTCAACGGCAACGGGCTGGGGTTTACCTTTAAAATTGGGCGTTTTGAGCACCAGCGCCACTGGTATCACCAATAAAAACATCCAAGCCAGCAGATGAAACGCATCCACATAGGCCAGCATGCCAGCATGGCGGATAATAGCATTGTAGATAAAGGCATGGGCGTTGTTAACAGCATTAGCCGGCGAAATACCGGCGTGCACCATGGCGCCCCGCAGAGCGCTCATCTGCTGGTTGTAAGCCGGGTTAAGCGTGGTGGCATTGGCTGCCAAAAACACCTGATGCTGCTGCGAAACGCGCCGTATAAAAACCTCCGCCAGCGCAATACCGATGCTGCCGCCGATGTTGCGTGTAAGGTTAATAATGCCCGCAGCGCTGCTAAGCTGGTCGCGTGACAAATATGCGAAAGCGGCGGTATTAAACGGCACAAATAAAAAAGCCAGACCCAGTCCCTGAACCGTACGGCACCAAGCCAGATGATGAAAGTCGGTTTCGAGGCTCAAGCGGCCCATCAGCACCAGCGCAAAGACGTTGACGAGCACTCCAAAGGTCACGAGCCATCGGGTCGCGACCCGCGGCACCAGAAAACCCACCAACGGCATCATGCAAAATACAACCATGCCGCCCGGAGCGAGCACCCACCCGGCGGTTTGGGCATCGTAGCCTATAAGGGTTTGGCTAAGCAGCGGCAGAAGCGTGGTGGTTGAATACAGCACCATGCCGAACAGCAGCATACCCAGCGTGGCAAAGCCAAAGTTGCGGTTCTCCAACAAACGTAAGTTCACAATGGGGTGTTTATGATACCACTCCCACACGACAAAAAGCGCCAAACCCAGCACGGCTGCAATCGCCAGGCCGCAGATAAAGTTAGAACTGAACCAGTCGGCATCTTCGCCCCGGTCGAGCATAATTTGCAGGGAAGCCAAGCCAATCGCCAGCAGGCCAAGCCCCACAAAATCTATACCGGAATGACGCAGGTTAATGCGCTTCATGCCGGGCGGGTCGTGCAGCACCACCTGCAAAAGCATCAGCGTTACAATGCCGATGGGTACGTTAATAAAAAAACACCAGCGCCACGAGGCGTTGTCGGTAATAAACCCGCCCAAAAGCGGCCCCAGCACCGGGCCTACGACCACAACAATGCCATAAACAGCCATGGCCGTGCCGATGCGCTTGAGCGGAAAGCTGTCACGCATAATGGATTGCGCGCCCGGCTGCAACCCGCCGCCGCCAAGGCCCTGAATCACACGCATAAGCAGCAGAATTGGATAACTCGGCGCCAGACCGCACAGCAGCGACGAAACCGTGAATACCGCCATGCACCCCATGAAATACCGCTTACGCCCGAACACCGAGACCATAAAGCCGTTCAGCGGCAATACGATGGCGTTGGCCAGCAGGTAGCTGGTAAGCACCCAGGTGCTCTGGTCTATGGTGGTAGACATGCTGCCGGCAATGTGGGGCAAGGCTACGTTTACAATGGTGGTATCCAGCACTTCCATGAACGCCGCAATCGCCACGATGGGCGCAACGATCCATGGGTTAATTGCCGGGCGCGGCGCGTCGAGCAAAGCGATAGATGGTGCAGCAGCACTCATTTGGCTTTTACCTCCGGCAGCACGCGCACCACCGGCACCGCCGACATGCCGGCCGCCAGATAGGGCAGGTGTTTCAGGTCGCCTTTAAACAATATTTTTACCGGTACTCTCTGCACGACTTTTACATAATTGCCTGTGGCGTTTTCAGGCGGCAGCAAACTGAACGCGGCCCCGGAGCCGGCCTGAATGCTCTGCACATACCCCTTAATAGTAACGTTGGGATACGCATCAACCGTAATGGTGGCCGGATCGTTGGGTCGCATATGTGTGAGGTCGGTCTCTTTGAAGTTGGCCGTTACCCACATGTTGGGCCGTACCAATGCCATGAGCGATTGACCTACTGATGCATAATTGCCCGGCTCAACGGTTTTGTTGGTGACGTAGCCGTCGGCGGGCGCGGTGATGCGGCAGTAGCTCAGGTTAAGCTCCGCCTGCTGAAGCTGTGCCTTAAGTTCGGCGATCTGCGCATCAGAACCCGATACGGTGCTTTGTTTCTGGCCAACCTGTTCAGGCACATTGTTCACGGCGGCCAATTCCGCCTGCGCCTGCTGCAGCGAAGCCTTGGCCGAGGCCACCTGTTCATCGGCGGCAAGCACATTTTGGCGGGCGGCGTTTTTCTGGGCGATCGCCTCGGCCACCTGGGCCTGGGCGGCGATCACCTTGGTCTTGGCTGCCATGAGCATGGCGGCGGCACTGGCGGCTGCGGCTCGATAGCTGTCCAGTTGTTGAGCGGTGACATCGCCGGTTTTTACCAGCGTGGCATAACGGTGGAAGTTGGCCTGCGCCTTGTCGCTGGTGGCCTGGTCTGAAACCACCTCGGCCTGGGTTTGGGCCACCGCCGCCCGTGCGCTTAGTACGCCGGCGCGGGCCTGCGCAACGCCGGCCTGGGCGGCGGCGAGCTGTGCCTCGGCCGCGGCAATGCCCGTGCGGGCTATGGCCACCTTGGCCTGCTGCTTGGCAACGTCGGCGTTGGAGGTTTGTTTGGTAATCGCAAGCTGATATTTATTGGCCGCATGCGTGGCCTCGGCAGCGGCCAAAGCCGCTTTGGCCTGGGCCACCTGCGCGACATAGTCGCGGTCATCGAGTTGTACCAGCAGTTGCCCCTTGTGGACAAACTGATTGTCCAGCACCAGAACTTTTTGGACCTGCTGCGGCACCTGTGAACTGATGTAAATAATGTGCGCACTGACAAACGCATCATCGGTGGATACGTATTGCCGGGAATTAAGGTACCACGGCACACCAACAATAATGCCTACTATCAATACAATAATGAACATGATGATAATGGCTTTGCGGCGCTGGCCGTTGCCATTACCCGGCGGCGAGCCTGTTGCCGCCGGCTCGGGAGTGGTAGTGGTTGAAAGTTGTGCAGGTTCGTCGCTCATCTGCATGGTTCCTTTAGATAAATCAATTTTTTACGCTCCAGCCCTTAAGGAGCTGGCAGGTGTCTTATGCAAGGAGGCTTGTTTGTGGGAACTCTGGCCGCGTCCCTGGTGGGCGGCTTTAGCCCCGAATGTATCCGGCGGCGGCACCGCGACTGTGGGCCGCGCCGCGCTGCGGGTTCTGGCAGCAAGAGCCTCCAGCCCGCCGAGCGAAAATTCCGTAATGTGCCGCACCAATTCATCAATAAAACCTTCGGCGTAGGCTGCTTTATGATCCACCCGCAACAGTGCTTCGCGGCAGTTGACGTATAGAAGGCACTGTCCGATGACGCTGCGCCATACCAGCAGCATTTGCTCCTCGGTGAGCCGGCCCGCGGCCAGCACACGAATAATGCCCACACCCCGGTCGTGCTGCGGGCGAATACAGGTTTTGACAAAACGGTCGAGCATGGCGGTCGGTTCGGCCATTTCGCGGGCGACAATCCGGCGGTGCCAGTCGGGCGATGCTGCGCCGAGCAATCCTTCCAGATAGCTTCGCACGAACCGGGCCAATGCGTCCTCTGGCGGTTCACCGGGTTTGATGGCCGGCTCGGCAAACAATTCGGCCAGAAGCTGGTCGCGGCCGTGTCGCAGGGCCTCAAAATACAGATTTTCTTTGTCGCCGAAGTGATAATTGATGGCGGCGACATTGGCGCGGGCCTTCTGGCAGATCATCTGCACGGTGGCCGCCCGATAGCCCTGGGCGGCAAACACCTCGCCGGCGGCCTCGATAAGGCGCCCGCGCGTGGCGGCAGACGCGGCGGAAACTTTCTTTTTACTCGGCGGCATCGTAAGGCTCCGGCTGCAGGCCCCCGCCGCCATCGGCGGGACTTTATTAAACAATATTTTAAAATGCGCATTTGAAATGTCAAGTTGAATTCGTTAGGCGTGAAATGGCTTCAAAATCTCGCTGGATTTACCAACGAATTTGCAGGCTTCTTCCGCGCGCTTGCCGCCCCATCGCCCGGCCGCTGCGGCGCAGGGTAAATTCGCCCTGGGGTGCTGAAACTGTATTGGGAGCCGCGAACGATAGATTTTATGGGTCTCGCGTCGGCCATAATGTCGTGCCGGGCCGGGCGTGCGCCAAGCTGCCCTGCCAATGTGTCTGGGGAGATTTGGCGAGCAGCTACGATTTGGCACCAGCCCCAGGCCCCTGTGATGCTGCCAAAGGGTTGGCCGTCATAGGCGCAAGTTCCAGGTGAGTATGATTGTTCTTAATAACCGAAGGCAGGCCCGTTGCCGCCGTCGCCGCTAAATGGGTAAGCAGTTCCCCTCGATCTAGGCGAACAATCAGCAGAATCCAAGCTTCGCTGTGGCGTTTGCCGCCCGTGTGGCCATATACGGCCGCAGCCTTAAGCAAGGTCTTGTGTCGAAGTGGCGCTAAAAGAAGTTGAGCATCCGTGAGGCCCAAGGCCTTGTCGCGCAGCACCGGTCGGTACACGTGGGCCGCATAATGCACCAGCTCTTCGGCGGAGTGCAATTGATGAATCTCATCGTCAAACTGGCGGATGTCGAGTACCTCCACCGCTTCGGTGTGTGGCAGTGCGGGCAAATACACCAGTGTGTCATGTAGTTGATGGCGGAAATGATCAAACCAGTAGCCGAAGGTTTCACCCATAGGGTGGCTTCCTTGCGGCCGATGAGTCGCCCGCAGTATCCACATGGATGCGTGCGCTCCTCGCCAAAATGAAACGGCCCGAGCTTATGCCCCTGAAAGGCAATGGGCGACGCGCACGAAGGGCATAGCATCGGCGAGGCTTTCATGGCCTTATCTCCCGTAGCCCGTTGGCTTTGTCTGTTGCCGCTGCCTGGCAACCCGCCGCCTTAACAGGCCACAACCGTCTGCGCTGCACAATCCCGAAATGCCGCAAGTAAGAGTATTATCAACCCGCTGCACCCTAAGAGCAAGAGAATAAAAGCGGCTTAATCGGGTGGGGCTTCAAAACTCTCTGGGCGGTGTGCGGATTATAGTTGTTGCAGCCACCACCTGTGACGAAGGCCCCTATTTAGCAGTCGGCTTGCGGGATGGTAACCGGCTTGCAGCTCTTGGCGAGCCATTGCCAGGCGGCCCTAGAAGGCTTGCTGCCCAATATTATTTTCAGGCTTCTGGTTTGGTGCAGCAGAGGCTTAAATACATGATAAACTACTTGGTAGGGCATTCGTATGCGAAAAAAAGCATTCATTTGGAAAGGATATATCAACCATGAAAAAGTATCTCCTTGCAGGTTTGCTGTGCGCGTTGGCTCTGTTGCTGTGCCCGAGACATTCTGCGGTTGCCCGGCGTTACAGGCAGCCCAGACCTGTTGCTCTGACCCCGCATGGCCAGGAGCTTATGGCCCAATATGCCGCCGTATTGCACCGTCTTGAGCAACAAATTAAAAACGCCTTGCCATCCATTGATCCGGCGATGGAAGCCCGCTTTATGGCTGCGTACCGTGCTGAAACGGCTTGCAAGCCCTACCTTCTTAGTAAGAAATTTGCAATGCACAAAGGAGAATCGCGTGCTATGGCGGCTCGTGCCCGCCAGGGTAGCAACGGCAGGATGTCTTACGGCGATGCATTGATCCGTTGCCAGGCGGTAGCGATGCCTCTTCTTCGCCGAATTAACGGCTTCTTGTCCAGCGATAACCTCGATGCCGCTCTTGTAAAGGCCTCCATTATTGGTTACGCCACACCTCGTGGGCTGGCAGCTTTCGCCCAGCAGTCTCCCGAGCAGGAGCAGTTGATTAACGAACTGCTCAACGAACCAGCGCTCATGAAGCAGATGCAGATGGCCGATGGCGCTCGCCATGGCAACTATGGTCTTACCATGCGAATATATACAGCTATTGAGAAAACCAGTGCCGAAGCGCACAAGGGCATTCTTCAGCGGCTGGCGTTGGGCACCGCCTTGATGCAAGCTCCGGGAAAGACTTCCGTTGGTCCAAAGTCTGCTTCTCTTGGTAATGCTCCAACACCATTTAGTCCTGTTAAGCGATTCCTTAATTACCAGAAGGCTTATCTCGACAAAGACCTAAGCCCCTATTTTCCGACTTTAACCACTTGGGATTGTCGTTTCGTTACAAACGATTCTTTTACCGACAAGGAAATCTCATGGTACCGCACCATGCTCCAAAACTATGAGCCGCAGTACATCTTCAGTGAGCAATACCTCAACCCGGTTCATACCGATGTTGGTTATTGTCATCCCAATTGGGACTTGGTTTCTGGACTCTTTGCCGCACGTATCCTGGCGGGTGGTGGAGAGTGTGGTCCACGCGCATGGATGGGCCGACTTGGGGAACGGGCCTTTGGTATTCCCGTATGGGGATATCAGCAGCGTGGTCACGCGGCAATGAGCCACTGGACTCCCAATGGTTGGGTGTCTGCATTGGGCGCCGGCTGGCAATGGGCTTGGTGGAATAATCGCAGCGGCTTGAATTTTTACCTTGAAACACAGGCACGGCGCTATCCTCAGCAATTCATTAAAGCCTTACGTGCCCAATGGGTCGCGGAGGCACTTGGTGAGCAAAGGCCCAATCTGCGAACGCCTGGTACGGGTGGTTTGTGGTATGCTCTGGCGATCAAGATAGAACGTGCCATCGTTGCCTCCGGTGCTCCAGCACCAAAGGCTCCAAGCTACGCACAGTTGGCCCAGATGTATGGTCTCACGAAGGCTCAAATGGTGGAGGCTGCGCCGGTATCTCGAGCCGAAATGGAAGTTACCACCGATGGCCAGGGTGTCATTCATATTCCTGCCGTGGCTTGCCAAAAGAGTCTTCCTCGAGGCTTTCGTGCCATTAGCTTTACCAAAAGCTTCCTCGGTGGCATGCAGGCTCATTATGTTGCCTGGTGGAAGGGGCGGGGTCGGCACCACCAGTTAAGCACATCGCCAATTTCTTACACGGTTTTCACAAATCACGCCGGAGAGTATCAACTCACGGCAAAGGTTGTGACAGTAAAGGCGCCCCAGAAGTTGATTGTGGATGTTAATCACGCCGGCAATTCAAGTGAAATGACTATTCCCTGGACCAATGGCATGTGGCAACAGACACAACCTGTTGCGGTTAGGCTTGTAAGTGGCAAGAACGTGATTACATTTAGCCAAGGCACAGGCTTTAAATCTGTGACCATCCAAGAGTTTGTACTCGCGCCTGTTCAATAGACGGGCGACTAAAATGAATTGAGTGATTTGTCTTCCCACTACCCCCGTCGTGAAACAATCTTGGGTGGGGATGGTCATCGGTGTGTGTTTAATCCTGAACCTTTGATCTACAAAAAGGCGGCATAACGCGCACGCAGCGCCGCGGCTCCATCCGCGCGGCCGGTTGCCTCAAGCCGCTGCAAATAGGCCCGCAGTGGGCTGTCAGGACCTTTATGCTCGGCATGGCACGGGCCGCCTTCGTGTATAACGGTCCACAAAGGATCAACAACGTCGCCGGGGGCGGCGGCCATTTTTTGCATCTGCCGCGTATGCCAGTCCGCCAGCCGCCAGGCACCTTGGCGGCAAATATCAACGTGCTCCCTGGCCAGGTCATGCTGTTGAAACGGGTCGGCCTGCAGATCAAAAAGCATTTCATCCGGGAATAAATGAAAGCCATCGTGATAAGTTCGCATATAGAGCCAGCGATCCCAGCGCACACTGCGCTGGCAAACATGAGCGCATTGACTTACCACCAAATCAGAGCGGCCAGCGGAGGTGTGCCGCAAGATCGCCGGGGCAAAACT
The DNA here is from genome assembly GCA_049965775.1 of Phycisphaerae bacterium. Taxonomy (GTDB): domain Bacteria; phylum Planctomycetota; class Phycisphaerae; order WQYP01; family WQYP01; genus JABEVB01. Next base: position 15,778 of record JBMFVX010000015.1, on the reverse strand, counting down.
TTGGCCATCCCATACCGGACATGGCTTAAATTCAAGTAAATCGGCCAGAGTCGGCGCAAGGTCCAAACTGTAATGCAAGCCCGAATCTACATGGCCGCCGGCGCATCCCGGCCATTGAATAATCAGCGGCACCTGGCATGTGGCGCGGTCAGCGGTGGCGTGTTCGTGATAAATGCCCAACTCGCCCAGATTTTCACCATGATCTGCCGAAATAATGATCGCCGTCTCATCGGCAACGCCTGCCTCCTTCAGCAGCGCCAGGATGGAGCCAACAGCATCATCCATGTAGCGCACAGCCGTATCATAGCCGTCAATAACACGACGCAGGGAGTCCAAATCAGTAACCTTGCCGGGCCAGCGTGGATAGCGGCTGTTGGGTTGTTCATCGTACATGTTGGGGTCCAAGGCCGTATGCGGGCCGGTCATGCGCATGTGACGCCGAATGACATCCATGCTGTTAAGCCAAGCGGGCAATGGTTCATCCTTGAAGGGATCACCATAGGAAAGCGGCGCGCGGTACGGCGTATGCGGGTCCCAAAAGTTTACGTGCAAAAACCAGTTGTCGCCTGCAGCATGATCGCGCAGCCATCGCGTCACAACCGGCATAACGTGCTCGGCCGATTCCATGCCATTCATGCCGGTGTTGTGAATTTCATTGAAGCCCGCATAAAACCAGTGGGCGGCATGCCGCTGGCCAAATGGACTGATCATGGCGGTATGCATAGATTTTTTCTGGAGTTGACGCGCCAAGCCCTGCTCAACAAACGTATCGCGAAAGCCCCGGGCCGGGTCAATTTTGGGTTGCGATGCCGTTCCACAGTGGCCCACAACACCGGTATGGATGCCAAAACGTCCGGAATACAACGCGGTGCGGCTGGGCAGGCATGGAGCATCGGATGCCCAGCAATCTGAAAATCGAACGCCGCGGCGGGCTATGGCATCAATGTTGGGCGAGGTGTTACGATGATAGCCATAGCAGCCAAGATGATCGGCACGCAGGCTGTCTACATCAATGTAAATAATTCGCATGACAAAGGTGCCTCCATCAAGATCGGCTGGCAACATATTTATACTGTTGACAGCGCTGTTCAGAATTGTAGCCGTATTCACAATCGAGGTAAATATTTGCGGCCAGAAACTTTATCTTGGCGGGTGATGTTCTGATCTGTTATTGAGGACAACGCGGGTGCGCCCGGCTCTTCATCAATTATGATTCTCGCAGCCATAGCCCTTTGGACGTCAGATATTGTTGTTGGATGTTTACAGCCTTGCATCGCACCGTCGTCCGGTGTAAGCCCACCGGCGAACACAGCAGTAAATCCATTTTTCAATGATTTTGATTCGAAATCTTGCGCCTTGGCTCCCGGCGCTATGGTCTCACTTCGCCGCAGCGGTAAATGGTGATGCCGGGGGTGGTTTTCCAGGGTATGGGTGTTATGCCAAAAGGTTCCATCGCGGCGATGGCCGCGGGTGTTACCACGCGATCGAAACCATACGTTCGGCGCAGCCGGGCGATTTCCATGAAGTCAACAACAAGGTAATTCACCCGGTGGGTTATAAGCCAGCGTGCGGCGGCCTGCGGCCCTTTACGCAGTTGCTGTGCCAGCAAATTGCGGTCAAACACGGTGCTATAGATGACCTTGCCTCGCACATAAAGCGAAGCTGAATAGCCTTCGAGGTAAATGGTGGTGTTGGTGGAAAAAGTGCCCGGAGGGATATCGTCATCAATCCAGTCTTCCGGCAATAAAAAAATGCGACCCAGCGCCAGCGGGCGATTGGCCGGCTGCGGGCCAAAAAGCAGGTGTGCTTCGGGCCATAAAAGCAGGGCGCAAAAGAGAGCCTGCAGCGCGAGCATACCCATAAACATGCGAGACAGGCCGCCAATGGCATCTGCGGCCAAGGCGGTAAGCCAAACCAGCGGCACCGCCGCGGGCAGCAAAAACCTGGCTTCAAGCTGTGTGCAGGTAAGCCATGCCAACACTTGTACGACGAGCACAAGAAGCAGCATCAGAGCCATGCGGCCCCGCAGCAGCGCCACCAGCACCGCGGGCACAAATACCAGCCAAATGATGCCCAAGCGGGCAATCCAAGGTGTGCCCGGAGGCGTGGTGAAGCGTGGTTTACCAAAAAGTCCGGCAAAGGCCGCCGCCCCCGGCGACCATTGCCGATCCAGCAGCGACTGTTGGGCCAGCGCCCGCAAGTGCCCGTTCAACCCTGCGAGCCGAGCAGGCGGGCGGTGCCCACGATCAAAGCGATCTGCCAGCCGTGTGGTCCAGTGGTCCATACCCAGCGTTTGGGCGAAGAGCGGAAACAAGGGGTTGCCAAGACTTTTGCTCGTATGGGTGGCCGCCATGCTGCGAATCATCCAGGGGCTGTATAGCGCTAAAGCCACCAGACTGGTTACGAGCAGCTTTTTCCAGTGCCGGCCGGCGAACAAAATGGCGGCCACGGGCAAGGCAAACATGACGCCCGCGGTCATTTTGCAGCCGACAGCAAGACCCAGCAGAATGCCCGTAAGCAGGCAGGTGATAGCGCTGTCAGAGAGCCGCGGGCTGGTGCTTGCTACGCCCGCCGCGCCGGCGCAATTTTCGTGTTGCGGCTGGCCGCCAACTGCCAGCGCTTTGTGCCATGGCGCATGAAGCACCGCGGCCAGCGCCAAAACACCAAACAGGCAAGCGCCGCCGTCGTTATAAGCCAGCGATCCGGTTACGAGCGTCCAGGGTATGGCCAAATAGGCCAATGCCGCCAACAGGCGACTGCGCCGTGAAATGCCCGGCACCGCTATTGCAATCGCCGCGGCTGTCAGCAGTGTGATGAGCACATTCAGCATTTGACTGCCGTACACCAACTCATAGAGGTCAGCCGGTGAAAGCGCGATTTTTCCCAAGCTGCCCACAAGCATATAAAGCATTTCAATATTCAGCGGTAGATAGGAATAAATGTTACCAGTCACCGGCATAATACTGTTGCTTGCCAGGTACTGTTTGGGTAACTGCAGGTGATATTCCAGTACATCGTAGCCATTGCCTTCGGTATGCCACAGCGACCCGGCCGGAAAGCAAGCCGCGACCAGCAGCGTGGCCACGGGTAGAGCCATAAGCAACAGTAAAATGATTTCGCTGGGCGTCAATCGGCCCGGCGGCTTGCTGATAGCATCTTTAAGAAAGTTGCGCCCGGTAGGGTAGCCTGCCGCCGCAAGCACCAGCAGCATCAGAGCAGGAATGCCATGGCCCAGCAGGTGCAGCCATCCTAAGCCCAGGGTAGCCAGCGATTCAAAGCCCAAGCCAAGGGCGGTCGCCAGAATGAGCTGATACATCCGCGGAAAATCGTTGGTGCCAACCAGAGGGCGCTTTATGAGTGGGCGTGTGAGCAGCAGGCCGAACATGGCGGCCGGCACAAACACCGTCAAGGCCCACACCGTATTGCAAAGTGTGGCCAGCACGGTCGGCATTAGTGGCCCGGTAATGACCAGCATGACGGCAACCACAGCCGCAAGCGTTAGGCCTACAGCCATCAAGATAAGACCAAAGCCGCCAGCTCCGACATCCGCTGGGCCTTGTGCAGGTGGCATTCTCAAAAGTTTTTTGCGCGTCATAACCTCATTCTCCGTGGCCATCAGCCACTCGGAAAGGCTCCGAGCAACCGCGCACTATAGCAGCGCTTGCAAAGCGGCAACAGTTAACAACGTAAGCCAAGTTGGGCGATTGTTCGCGGTATAAGGGAGTAAATACCGCAACCGCGACATTTTCACAAGAAGAAATGTTTTCTGTGTAAAGCCGCATAATAACCGTGGCGTGCTTGGCTGTGCTGCCAGCGGCGTTGAACAGTGCACTGCTGAAAAGCGTATAAATTTGCACGAGGCGGCGTGAAGTGTCTGGCATTTAACAGCCGATAATATTTGCGTCTGCCTCCAAGCGGCACGCTTTGGCTGTGCGTTGGGGTTGGTGTAGCAATAGCTTGCCCGCACGCGGCGGCATGCGATGATGGGCAAAGCGGCCGATGGGCCGCAGCCTGCGCGCATGCATCTGCTGGCTTGGCAGCCGGGGTGGTTGCATCTATTGTATGCGCTTAGCTTGCCGTGCAGCATCGCCGATAATGCCCGGGTTTGACCTAATTGGCTGAATTCGGTTGGTCGGTTAGTTAGAGCGGCTTTTGGTGCCAGTGCACCTCGGCAGGTGTGCGGATAGATGTGCATCTGCGGGTAAGGTGGCGGAATGTGGCGGCTTGATTGGGCCATTCCTGTATTATTTTGATCCGGAGCCAACGTGAGCGATACAACAAGGTCGTCTATCGGTGAATCGCAGGTTGCCGGCACGACGCCGCACGAGCACGAGCATGATCATGCCCACGATCACGACCATGCGCACGACCACAGCCATTCCCACAGCCACGACACGCCCGATGGCATTGCTTGCGCATGCGGGCACGACCATGGCGAGGGCGGCCACAGCCATTCGGGTGTGGGTCTTAACTTTCAGTTAACTGTGGTGGTACCACTCACGGTGGCACTGATTATTCTCGCGAGTATTTTGTACCAATTTCCCGCCCTTTTAGGGCTGGCCCGCGGGTTGGGCCTTTTGGCGGCGGTTATTTCCGGCGGTCCGATCATTTACTCCGCAGCCAAGGGGCTGTCCAAGGGGCATACCAACGTCAACGAGTTGGTGGCGGCAAGCATTATTGGAGCCATTGCGCTTGGCTGGTTTATCGAAGCAGGCGCGGTGGCGCTTATTCTGCAAATCGGCGCTTTAATTGAGCAGGTCGCCGCCGAGAGCGCCCGCAACGCCGTACTGGCCCTGCAAAACCTGGCCCCGGTGCACGCACGCGTGCGGCGCAACAATGCCGATGTGGTGATCGGCGCAGAGCAACTTCGCGTAGGCGATATGCTGGTGGTGCAGCCCGGCGAGCGCATCGCCGGCGATGGTCGCATTGCCAGCGGCAGCACCAGCGTGGACGAATCCATGGTGACCGGAGAATCTATTCCGGTGGACAAGGCCGTGGGCGCAACGGTGCTGGCCGGCACCATCAATCTTACCGGCTCGGCAGAGGTGGAAGTGACCCGTGTGGGTGAGCACTCGGCCCTGGGCCAAACCATTGCACTGGTGCGCATGGCGCAAGCCTTTCAGCCGCAGATTGTGCGTGCGGCCGACAAGTTCTTTGCGTTCTATACGCCGATCATTCTTGGGCTTTCAGTGGTGGCGTGGTGGGTAAGCAACGTGCCATCGCGCATGATTACCATGTGGGTTGTCGGTTGCCCGTGCGCCATGCTGTTGGCATCGCCGCTGGCCATTGTGGTGGCCCTGGCGCGGGCCAGCCGCAGCGGCATACAAATTAAAGCCGGGGCATTTATCGAAGCCTCCGTAGGCCTCGACACCGTGGTATTCGACAAAACCGGCACACTTACCACCGGTATATTTGTTGTTAACTCGGTACGCCCCACAGCGGGAGTCTCTGAAGAAGAGCTTCTGCGATTGGCCGCCACAGTTGAAAACCGCAGCAGCCACCCGTTGGCCCGGGCCATTGTGAACCACGCCAAATCGCGCGGCATCAGCTTTACCGCCGCCGCCGACGTTAAAATTCTTGAGGGCTTGGGCGTTGAAACCCAGCTTGACGGCCAAACGGTTCGGGCCGGCTCGGTCAAAATACTGCCGCCCGAGCTGGTGACCGCCGCACAAGATTTGGAAGCCGCCCACGAGGAGTTACCCGTGGTTCCGGTTTACCTGGTTCGCGGGGGCCAACTGCTGGGCGCCATCAATATGACCGACGAAATACGGCCCGAAGCGCGCCGTGCCATTCGGCGGCTGCGCAATCTGGGTGTCAACAAAATAGTCATGATGACGGGCGATCGCCGCAAGGCCGCTCAAATGGTGGGTCAGGCGGTGGGCTGCGACGATATTTACGCCGAGCTGCTGCCCAGCCAAAAAGTTGAATTGGTGCGCCAGCTGCAGCGCGGCAACCATGGCGTGGCTATGATTGGCGACGGCATTAACGACGCGCCTTCCCTGGCCGCAGCCACGGTGGGCATCGCGCTGGGGTTGCGCGGCACCGATGCGGCCATTCAGGCAGCCGATGCGGTCCTGCTTAAAGACGACCTCACCCGCGTGCCGCTGCTGATTTATCTTGCCCGCCAAACACGTACCGCCATTTATCAGAATCTGATTTTCGCCCTGATTTTTGCCGGCGCCGCGGAAGCTGCTGCCGCTTTTGGTTGGTTTGGCCCGGTGGTGGCCGCGCTGGTGCACATGTTGGCCGTGGTGGTCATTGCGGTAAACTCGGTACGGCTCGCCGGCAATGTCGGCGTGAGCCGCAAACCTTTGCCGGCGGGCGTTAAACCGGCCGGGCCGATAGACCCATCGCCCACCGATACGCCGGCATCGGGTGGTTTGGCCGCCGGCCCGCTCGGACAGCCGGCGTTTTCCACGGTGTAAGTGCCGGGCCGATATTGGGGCGGCTTTTGGGCCGGTCCCATTCGGCGCATCAGGATGATGCACAGTACAATCCGCCGGCGGCGTGCATAGTGTGCCGGGCGGCCCTGCGGACAGAGTAAAAAGAGGATTGGCGACTTGAAAAAAGCCCAGATCATAGCGTTGTGGGTCCTGTTCGGGCTGCTGCTGGTTACCGGCGTGCTGCTCATCGGCGCTCTCAAATATGGCTCGGTCGTATTTTGGGCCGGCATGTTGGCGGCGGCGGCTCAGGCCGTGTTGGCGGCGCTGGCCGCGTGGGGTCTTAAGTTGGCCCGGCAGCAGGCCGCCATGGTTGAAGAAGCCACCAGCGCCAGCAAGTTCACGCCTATTGCGCCGCTGGGCAGCTTTTACATGAGCTACAGCGACGACACAACAGCGCCCAGCGTGGCGCCGGTGGTTGCCCCCAAAGACCCCGAAGAAATTCAATCATTGGACATAGGCTTTCAGAGGGTGGTTATTGGCCTGTGCAGCCTGGTGTTTGTGGCATTGGCGGGCATCATTGCCTGGCTCGTATGGCGCGATTTTTCAGCCATCGCTCCGGGTAAGCCCATCGTGATTAGCACCATTCCGCTGGACCCCGGCGCGGTCGTGGCGGCCGTGGGTTCGCTGGCCATATATGTTCTATTGCTCACAACCTCCCGCGTGTCCGCGGATACTGAAGGTTTTGGCGAGGCGGCCAACGGCATTGTGCTGCTGGGCTTGCCGGGCAGCGTCGTGGTAGCCGGCGCGGTTATTTGCGCTTGGGCGGGCGTGGCCTACGCCAGCCAGGCCGGCGCCATATTTATTGGCGTGGTGATGGTGCTCCAGGCAATGGAGCTTGCCGTCAACGCCATTCGCAACCAGGGCGCCATCGAAGAGCTGGAACAGGAAGGCGCCGACCTGCAGAAGCTGCCCCTCGTGCCGCTGCTTACCAGCGGCTGGATCATCGGCATGCGTGTGTTGCTGGCCGAAACCATCGGTGCAACAAGCCAGGATACTACCGCCCCCGGTGTGATGACGCGCATGTTGCCGCGAATTTTCTGGTCGTTTGTGGCGCTCGTTATTATCGTCGCTTCATTGCACGTTGTGCCCACGGGCGAAGTCGCCATTCCAGAGCACCTGGGCCAGACAACGCCCTGGCAGATTGCCCATCCGCTTAAAGCCGGCATGCACATTATGTGGCCCTGGCCGATTGATCGTCTGGAACTGGTGCCCACAGCCAAGGTACAATTGGTGACGGTAGGCAGTGAGGAACCGAAAAAATCAAAATTGGGTCAAATGGCGTTTTCGTTCTGGGCGGAACACGAATCCATACCCGATCATGAGTTTGTTACCGGCGATGTCAACGCTTCCGGCGCGGCGACGCCCCAATTGATGGATGGCTCGGTCACGATATGGTGGCGCGTCAAAAACGCCACGCAGTTTTTCAAAAATGTTTCCAACTCAACCATTGTGGCAAAGGGAGGCGTGTCGGGCAATTCCACACGCAAAGAATTGCTGCCCATGTACCAGGCTCTGGTGCGGCAGTTGGCGCTGCAGGTGGTGACGCAGGTTTTTGCCTCGCACCCGCTCGAAGATATCATGATTTATAAAACCGCCAAGGTTGATCAGGAATGCCAGGCCCTGCTGCAACATCAACTCGACACACTCAAAACCGGCATTGACGTTCAGGGGTTGGTGGTACGCGATGTGCACCCGCCCGCCGGCATCGGCCAACTGTATGACCCCAGCACCAACCAGCCGATTCCCGGTCCTGCGGCAGCCTACGAGCTTAGCGTCGGAGCTCGCGAGCAGGAAAAATCCATGGTGGATGATGCCCAGTCGCAGGCGTACGGTCAGGTGCAAGACGCGGATGGCTACGCCCAGGCGGTTGTTGCCCTTGGCAAAGCGTATGCTGCCAGCGAAACCAATGTGCAGCAGGGTAAAAGCGCCGCATTGTTGGCGCGTGCCGGTGCGTTTACCGCTGATTCGCATGCTATTTCCGCATACGAGTTTTACCGGGCATTGGATACCAACGGACTTTTTGGCAAAGTCAACAAAGTTATTTTAGGCCCGGACGTTTTGCCGCCGCAAATTTGGCAGTTAGAACACTCCGGCGATTTTAATGCCCAGCCGGCCGGTGGGCCGGTGACGGGTGGCATAGGTTCAACCGCACTGCCGCCGGGAGTTGGCGGGCAGCAGTAGAGGCTTGGAAGCACCCTTGCCGCCCCAGGATTGTTTTATGGCTCATAAGCCAGCAACAAAGTGAAGGAAAAGTATGCGCCGATTACCTGTCGTTATCATCATGCTCGTCATCGTGCTGGTGGTTGTGCTGGAGCTGTTTACCTTTGTGGCGCGGCCGTACCAGCGCGTGCTGCTCGACCGCTTCGGCAAAATCATTTCCCATCCGACGCGCATCTGCTACAACTGGTACTTCTGCTGGCCGACCGATCATGTGGTTCGCATGGATATGCGGCTGCACATGTATCAGGGTGACAATCGTGAGGTCACCGCTGCCGGTGGTTCACCCATTGCGGTACGCACCTTTGCGGTCTGGCACATCGTCAACCCTGTGCAATACTATAAGGCTTTGCATGGCGGCTCGGTGGCGGGAAGAGCATACCTTGATCAGGTTATTCAGGGGGCGGTGCTGCAAAACATCGGCAAATACTCGCTCGACCAGATTTTAAATGTCAACCCCGCCAAGGTGGAAATGAACGCCATTGAAGCTCAGATTCGCAAGCAGGTAAATGTCGGCGTCGCGGGCATCGGCCTGCATGTGGATATGGTGGGCTTTGCCCGATTGACGTTTCCGCCGGCGACTGCTCAGCAGGTTTACGGCCGCATGAGCGCCGAACGCTTGAAGATAGCCAAGCGCTACCTGGCTGAAGGCGAAAGCCAATCGCATGTGATTACGGCTCAAGGCCAGTCGCAGGCGGAGGATATTCGCAGCGAGGCGGATAAAACAGCCCAGGAAATTCGCGGCCAAGGCGATGCCAAAGCCTATGCGATTTTAAACGCCGCCCAGGCCACCCCGCAGGCGCGCAAGTTTTATCGCTTCTGGAAGTCGCTGCAGCTATTTAAAGATTCCATGGGCCAGGGCACCTACTGGGTGCTGACGCCCAACAATCCTATTACCCAGCCGCTGTTCACGCAGATGAAGGTTATCGAGCAGGGTAAGGCGGGTACCAGCGCCGCGGCTTCGGCCCAACCGGCGGCCCGGTAATGATGGCTCGCCAGGGCATGTATTGCCGCACAGGCTGTTGAATCCAACAATCGGAAGTGGATATTTATGACGCAGTTAAGCAACTCTTCAACAACGGAACAACCGCAGGCGAGCAGCCGGCTGCAGCAGTCGCTGCCGGTAATGGCCGAGCCGGAGCTGCCGCCGCCCGCCAGCGGCTGGCTTAGCGCTCAGCGCATCTTGCTGTACTTTGTGCTTATTGTGGCGCTGGTATGGTTAGGCAGCGGCTTTTACCAGGTAGGAGCCGGCGAAGTGGGCGTGGTTGAGCGGCTTGGCCAGTATGTTGCCTATGGCAACGGCAAACCTGTGCTTGAACAGCCTGGCCTGCACTATCACCTGCCGTGGCCGATGGATCGCGTTTATATGGTGCCACTGCTGCGCGAGCAGATTCTGGAAGTCAACAATTTTAATCGCCAGCCGGCCAGTTACATTGCGCTTAAGCGCGTCTTTTTACGCAATCCGCTCAATACCGCCGCGGAGTTTGATGCAATCTTTGATCCGTATGTCATCACTGGCGACAAAAATGTTCTCCACATGCAGATTGCCGTGCACTTTCATATAAGTGATCCCGTGGCATGGCTTACGCATGTGTACGAGCCGCCGGGCGACACAACCGATTCGGGCGAACTGGCTCTGCTGAAGATGCTCGCGGCGCGCGACTTAATTCATCAGATGGCCTACACCACGGTGGATGAGGCCCTCTACGGCGGCAAGGCCCAGATTCAAACCGAGCTGTACAACCCCGCCCAGCCCCAGGGAGGCATGCAGGCCGCGTTTGACCGCCTGGCTTTGGGCGTGCAGATGGAGCGCGTGCAGATTGATTATGTCCATTGGCCGATGGCGGCTGATCAGGCGTTTAATGCGGTGCTTAACGACCGCCAGCAGGCCCAGGCCGATATTGAGCGCGCCAAGACTCAAGCCAACCACCTTACCACTTATGCTCAAGGTCAGGCGGAAGCGCGCATCAACGCCGCCCAGGCTTATGCCAATCAGGTGGAGCAGCAGGCTACCGGCGAAGCCAATGCGTTTACCCTGGCCTACCAGCAATATCAAAAAAACCCGCGCGTTATTTCACTGAAATTGCTCAGCGATACCCTGGGCCAGGTGATGAACAATGTCTCGCGCGTCTATTTTGTACAGCCCGGACAAAAAATGGTGCTGACGCTGCCGCCGCCGCAGCACAGAATTATTGTGCCGCAATCGTCGCTTTCAGCCCCGCCGCCCAACCAGTAAACCCTTGTTGGAAGCTGCATCGTTTGATGCTCGCGGTTAAGATACACTCGGTTATTGGGTGATGTTTCACCGTATTTGTCCCGGAGCACAGGATGGTTGCAGAAACGCCCGCAATAGAAACCCGGCAGCTTACCAAGGTTTACCCCGGCTTTTGGAAGAGCCAGCAGGTTGCAGCGCTTACCAACCTTAACCTTACCGTGCGCCGCGGGGAAATATTCGGCCTGCTTGGTCCCAATGGCAGCGGTAAAACTACCACTATTAAAATACTGCTGGGCCTTATCAACCCCACCGCCGGTGAAGCCCTGGTAATGGGCCAGCCCGGAGGCGATCAGGATACACGCCGCCGCATCGGCTATTTGCCGGAAGAAAGCTATCTCTACCGCTTTTTAAACGCCCGCCAGACGCTCGACTTTTACGCCCGGCTGTTCAACATGAACCGCACCCAGCGCCGCCAGGCGGTGGATTACTATCTCGATTTTGTAGGCCTTGACCCGCAGGTGCGCAGCCGCCGCATCGGCACCTATTCCAAAGGCCAGACGCGCCGCGTCGCCCTTGCCCAGGCGCTGCTTAACAACCCCGACCTAGTCATTATGGATGAACCTACCAGCGGCTTGGACCCGGTCGGCATGCTCGAAATCAAAAACATGATTATGCGGCTCAAGCAGGCGGGCAAGACCGTGCTGCTCTCGAGCCACCAGCTTGCCGATGTGGAAGATGTGTGCGACCGGCTGGTGATTTTGTACCGCGGTAAGGTGGAACTTGAAGGCGCATTAAGCGACCTGTTGGAAGTGAAAGATGTGTTTCAGCTTGAAGGCCGCAATATTGACGCGGCGCTGCAGGAGCGTCTCCTGACGCTGGCCCGTGAAGCCGGCGCCATCGAACTTAAAACGGGCCGGCCGCGCGTGCGCCTCGAAGACCTGTTTAAGCGCCTTGTTGAAAGCAAGCGACGCGGTGAAGCGGCGGCCGCAGGCCGCTGAGCCAGTGCCCTCGGCGCTGTAACGCTTCGCGGCGTGACAGAACACCAGGGGTAAATTAACAAAGGGCGTTCATGCACTCCTCCAGTTTTGATTATGTTTCGCTGGCGGCTTATGTATTTGTCGGGCTGCTTATTCTGGCGTTTATTCTGCTGGCGTTTCGCGATGTGGGACGCCTGCGCACCGGCCTGAGCCGCGCCTGGGGTGTGGCGCGCGTTACGCTAAGCGAGTTGTGGTTCGGCCGCGCCTGGGCGATACCGCTGATATGGCTGGCGGTGTGTCTTGTGATTGGCCCGTTGATTCGGCCTTACAGCGTATCCAGTCGCGTTGCCGTTGATTTAATGGTGCTGCTGCGTTCGCAAACCCTGCTGGTGCTGGTGTATCTGGGCGTCATGGCCTGTATGGCCCTGCCGCGCGAGCGCCAGCGCCGTACCATCATCACCACCGGCAGCAAGCCCATTACGCGGCTGGAGCTGCTGCTGGGCAAAATCATGGGCCTCTCGGCGGCGGGCTTTATGCTGCTGCTGGTGATGGGGGCGGCAAGTTGGGCCATCATGAATGTTGAAGACCTGCAAATTCGCCACGAAGCTGCCGTGCTTTACTCCATGGAGAAAAAGCAGTACGACCAGGCCATTCGCCACATTCCGCCCCAAAAGGGCATTTTGTACACAGCAGAACATGGCGCTATTGAAGCGCAAAACTACTTCACCGGCACCATGCGCATTGCGGGCTTGATTGATTATTCCACAACGCCGCCCACCCGCTTTTTGAAGGGTGGCAATAACGAAACGCTTTACTTTGAGTTTCCATCCCTGCCGGCGCTGCCGGGGCACCAGCCAGCGTTTGTATTTTATTTTCATACCATTCAGGCATACCCAAACAACGGTCTTCCGCGGCTGCATGTAACGCTTGAGCAGCGCTATAACACCCGCGTGACCGAAGAAAAATCGCTTACGCTTTCGCCGCAGGGCGCGGCCATCTGGTTTCCAAAAAATCCCGAAAACTTCTTTGCTTACGAAGACCCCCAAACCGGTCAGATATTCGACCCCGGTCCGGTGGTTATTAAACTGACCTCTCCCAACCTCGGCGACTATCTGCAGATACTCCCCGGAACCAGCAACCAGAATACCAGTTGCCTGGCCATTAACCTCGACCCATCGCGGGCCAAGGGCGGCTACATGTTGCCCAAGCCAGATCCGGTCATTACCGGTTTTATGGCCGACGGCAAAGATGAAATCGTCGGGCCGAGCGTGCGCCATCCGCGGCTGCGCCGCGAGGTGGCGTCGTTTGAGTTCAACCATCTGCCGATCAACCAGATACCGCTCAACGACAAAGGTGAGTTTACCGTGCACCTGCTGCTCGGTGTCGAAAAGCAGGTCAACGAGGCATTGCCTGCCGAGGCGCTGATTCGCGCCTACAACGTGGACAATCCGCATGATGTCGTCAACCGGGTGCTGCGCATCAACGAGAAGCATGTAAGTATTATGCACCTGCCCTCGCGGCTGCTTACGGGCGGCAGTCTGGTGATAGATGTGCGGAGCAAAAATCCGGGGCACTGGATTAAACTCACCCAGGACTCGGTGCAGATTGTTCAGCCATCGTCGCCGTTTATTGTCAACCTGGCCAAAAGCGAACTGGTTATATTCTGCGAAGTGGTGCTGCTGGTGGTGATCGGCGTGGTATCCGGCACGCGATTGGGCTGGCCGGTGGCCATGCTCACCACGCTCACCTGCTATATTCTGGGCAACCTGTTTCATTTTGTGACGCAGTTGGCCCAGTCGGGCGGCTTGGAAATAACCAGTTACTACACCGACATGCGGCTTAAAGGCGTATGGTATTATGAAGTTGGCTCGTTTTTGACGGCCATGCTGGTGCGGGTGCTTAATATGCTGGTGCATTTGATGCCCGATTTCCGACGGTTTGACCCGCTTACCTTCATAAAAATTTCACGCAATATGCCGTGGCAAATTCTCGCCGCGGACATCGGCTGGACCCTAGCGTGTGTGCTGCCGGCCATTGCCATTGGTTATTTGCTGCTTCGCAAACAGGAGCTTGCTTGATGCCCGGCCCCGATCTTAAACCAACATCAACCGCAGCCGCCAGGGCGCAAGCGCCCGTGACGTATGTGGCTTCGCGTCAGAGCCGTGCCCGGCGCGATCAGCTTGTTTACCTTTCGATGGCGGTGATTCTGCTGATCGGCATATTTTTTATTCAGCCGGAGCTGAATCGTCAGCGCGCCAAACTTGTGCCGGTGGACAAAACCCAACAGGTGGGCGACCTGCTGATCCAATTTCCGCGGTTGACGTTGGGCGGCTTTCGCGGCCTGCTGGCCATGACGCTCTGGGAAGATGCCGAAAGCGACAAAAATCACCACCGATGGCGCCCGCTCGAAACCGATTACAACATGATTGCGGCGTTGGAGCCATATTTTGGTTCGGCCTACATTTTTAACGCATGGAATCAGTCATATAACCTTTCAGCACAATTTCATTCCATGCAAACCAAATACAAATGGGTGCTCGATGGGCTGGTGTACCTTTACAAAGGCGAGCACTATGTGCCCAACGACGCCGATATGATCATGGAAGAAGCCAACGACTATTTTCTTAAGCTCGGCACCAGCTTTGAACGCAAATACTATTGCGCCCGGTGGCGCTTCGACATCGCCCACAATTACGAATACATACCCGGCAAAATCAATCCGGCGCTTTCTACCCTGGGCGAGGTGCACTTTTTGGTCAGCCGGCCGCAGTTTAAGGCCAAGTGGCTGCCGCCGCGCACCGGCAAAGGGCCGCTCGGCCATGGCGTTGAGATTGACGGCATCCACTACCGTTATGGCCTAAGCCCGTTTTATTTTGCTTACGTGGAGTACAAGCGGGCGCTCGCCCAGCCGGTGCCGCCCGATACCCAGGGCCTGCAGGTGCTTGAGTCTTGGCCGCCGATGTGTCTGCGGCTCTGGTGCCGCGACGATGTTTACTACGCCCAGCGGTTGGCGTACCGCATCTTCAGCGTGCCGCAAAAAGATTTCACCCGGCACTTCCCGCAGCGCATTGAAGAAATTCACGATTGTTACCGCAATGTGTCTATTAACGCCCCGCGGGCCGTTATAGCCTTTACCCATTACCTGGCGAAATTTCCGGACCAGTGGGGCGTGCACCATCAGCACCGCGCGGAGGTGCGCTACTACCAGGCTCTGGCCTTGGCTGAAGGCAAGTTGTTTGATGCCTTGGTGGCCTGGCAGAACAACGATCGCCGCTATCGCCTGGGCGATCAGGCGGACCAACTCATGGCCCAGGCCGAAACGCTTTTTGAAAACGCCAAAGTCGTCTACAACCACTGGCTCAACATTGCCTATCCGCCGATGGCCAATGGCATGCCCAACCCCTCGCTTGGCGATGAGCTAAAGCACCGCAACGCCCTGGATGTGCGCATCGCCGGAATTGAGGCCTTTCGCCGCACAGCGGCCGCCCACAAAAAACCCGACATGAATTTTCTATCGCCGCAGACCCTATCGTACAGCGATTGACGCCGCAGCTTCGCAGCTTGGACGGGATTTTGGGCCGAGCAACCTGCTGCCGCGACGCTATTGTTGTGCGTTCGCCTGGCGCATGGCTTGCAGCAGTGCGATGGCGCTGCGGGCGACGGGTGTGAGCGGGATGGCGGGTTCGCCGGTGATTAATGCGTCTTGCAGCGGCAGGGTAAGAAGCTGATCGTGCTCTTCAAAGGCCACATCATACTTGGCATTGCCGGGGGCAAGTTCGCCCCACCATACCAGTTCGGGCTGATGAAGCTGATGGTCGCGCAGCAGGGCAATGAGTTTTGGCGGATGTTTTAACCCGACTTTCGCACTTTGCGCCTGATTTCGGGAATTTTCCCGATTTTTTCGGCCCTGGTTGCAAACCAATGCG